>NZ_JBHNYN010000068.1:0-234 GCF_054960695.1 Vibrio sp. PSi01 | reverse complement strand
AAAAAAGCCCGCTGATTTCTCAGCGGGCTTTTCAATGGTGGTGGAGGGATAGGGATTTGAACCCTAGAACCGCTATTAACGGTTGCCGGTTTTCAAGACCGGTGCTTTCGACCACTCAGCCATCCCTCCAACAAATTGTCATCAATAGATTAGTACACTAATGATGTTGTTAATTGCTAATGCAAGTAACGATACCTTTTGTCTTCACTTTTAAAAAAGTGAAAATAAATTTGG
>NZ_JBHNYN010000067.1:0-248 GCF_054960695.1 Vibrio sp. PSi01 | reverse complement strand
GACACAACAGCTCCAGATGCGCCAACACTGACACTTGATACGGACTCTGGCTCAGCGGCGGATGACTTCTTAACCAACGACGGCAGCTTCACAGTCGGCGGCACAGAAGAGGGTGCGACAGTCGAATACCTCGTTGACGGAAACTGGACGACAACCGCACCAGTACCAACGGAAGGTGACAACACGATCACCGTTCGTCAAACCGACGCAGCGGGTAATACATCAGGCAGCAGCGAGCTGACGTTCAC
>NZ_JBHNYN010000066.1:0-260 GCF_054960695.1 Vibrio sp. PSi01 | reverse complement strand
TTAAGAGACGATATTGGGTCTGTAGCTCAGCTGGTTAGAGCGCTCGCCTGATAAGCGGGAGGTCGGTGGTTCAAGTCCACTCAGACCCACCAATATCGACCTAGATGGGGCTATAGCTCAGCTGGGAGAGCGCCTGCCTTGCACGCAGGAGGTCTGCGGTTCGATCCCGCATAGCTCCACCATCTTTAAGTATTCTCTTAAGAGAGTCTTTAAAAATGGTTCATTTTATTGAATCAAGCTCTTTAACAATTTGGAAAGCT
>NZ_JBHNYN010000065.1:0-288 GCF_054960695.1 Vibrio sp. PSi01 | reverse complement strand
AGCTTTCCAAATTGTTAAAGAGCATGAGACTTTAAGAACAGTGTTCTAAAATTCACATTTTCTAAAGACTCTCAGGGTCAAAGATACCAACCAACGACAAAAGAAGTGGTTTGGATATGTAAATAACCAAGAATATTTAGAGAATGGTGGGCGATACCGGGCTCGAACCAGTGACCCCCTGCTTGTAAGGCAGGTGCTCTCCCAACTGAGCTAATCGCCCACGATAGTTTCTTTTGTCTTCACTTTTAATAAAAGTGAAAATAAAAGCCATCCTTTACGCGGAGAAAG
>NZ_JBHNYN010000064.1:0-293 GCF_054960695.1 Vibrio sp. PSi01 | reverse complement strand
TCTTTCGCGTTCTCAGTTTGGTAGCTCTTACCACCCATCTGAGCGTTATCAGAACGCATGTCTTTCAGTTGAAGCATTACCGCTTCACCGTTATCCGCACCGATTTGGAATGATTTAGTACCGTGAGTACCGTTAAGCAGTTTGTTACCACCAAAAGACGTGGTTTCTGCGATACGGTTTAGTTCGTCGTTTAGTGCTGTTACTTCTTCTTGAATCGCTACACGCTCAGATTTTGAGTTTGAGCCATTTGAAGATTGTAGAGACAAATCACGCATACGTTGCAGGATGTTCGT
>NZ_JBHNYN010000063.1:0-297 GCF_054960695.1 Vibrio sp. PSi01 | reverse complement strand
AGAACCTAAATCTGGTGCGTCTACCAATTCCGCCACGACCGCAGCAAATCTTTATAGTTATATCGACATTGGTGATTCGATGTAACGTTGTGCTCTTGGTTACTTAATTCAGTAAATGCTTACTGAAGTAAAAACAAAGAGTTTAAATAGTGGCTGGGCTACCTGGATTCGAACCAGGGAATGCTGGCATCAAAAGCCAGTGCCTTACCGCTTGGCGATAGCCCAACAGGATATCAATTAAGATATCTAAATAATGGTGCGGTCGGAGAGACTTGAACTCTCACACCTCTCGGCGCC
>NZ_JBHNYN010000062.1:0-303 GCF_054960695.1 Vibrio sp. PSi01 | reverse complement strand
TGAAAGCGCCGACGATCGCGCTGGAAGCGGCGGATGCGAACGACGATGGCATCTACAACAAAGAAGAGCTTGGCTCAGATGGCACCGTGACGGCGACGATCAGCCTGCCGGATGACTTCGATGCGAGCAAAGACACGCTGACTATCAACGGTTCGACCCACACCTTGACGGCGGATGAAATCGCAGCGGGTGAAGTGACAGTGGACGTGGCGCCAGAAGGCACCGTGACCGCACAAATCACCGATGCGGCGGGTAACGTCTCGACCGAAGCGAGCGCGACCGCGTTGGAAGCGGACGTTGACG
>NZ_JBHNYN010000061.1:0-309 GCF_054960695.1 Vibrio sp. PSi01 | reverse complement strand
GGTTGCGTAAAGGCAAAGCGTTAACGGCGGGATGGGTTGCAGACAAGCACTCTAAAACAAACCCGTAGCGTCTAGTTCAACAATTCTGAACATCTGATATTTCCGAATATTAGAAATATATAAAAGTAAAAGCTAATGAAGCCCGAGCAACATTATGTCACTCGGGCTTTTTGTTGTTCATATTGCTCTGAACTGATGTTCTAAACGAAGCAGTATTTACAGCTTAGCAACTGCCTCTTTAATCTGTTGTGCGATCTCTTCGTTGCTGATAGAGCCAGACTCAAAATCAAAGTTATCGTAGAAACTCGG
>NZ_JBHNYN010000060.1:0-346 GCF_054960695.1 Vibrio sp. PSi01 | reverse complement strand
GCGGACATTGCGGGTAATACGGCAACTTCTAGCGATACGATCGTCAAAGATACGTTAGCGGACATCAGTGTCGATTTTGATGGTTTTGGTGATGAGTATTACAACTCTGCCGAGGTCAGTAATGGCGCATTGGTCGGCACGGTGACCAATGTTGAGGATGGCCAAACAGTATCAATCACTATTACGGATATTGATGGCAAGTCAGAAAATTATACCGCGACAGTGACTGCTGGCGAGTGGACTCTAACTGGCCAAGATTATTCAGCTTTCGCTGAAGGTGAGTTAACGGTTGAAGCAAGCGTTACGGACATTGCCGGTAATACAGCAACTTCTAGCGATACGATCG
>NZ_JBHNYN010000059.1:0-374 GCF_054960695.1 Vibrio sp. PSi01 | reverse complement strand
GTATTCTCAATTCAAGGTCGTGGTACTGTTGTAACTGGTCGTATCGAGCGCGGTATCCTACGTGTAGGTGACGAAGTAGAAATCGTTGGTATCAAAGAGACTACTCTTACTACTTGTACTGGTGTTGAAATGTTCCGTAAACTGCTTGACGAAGGTCGTGCAGGTGAGAACGTTGGTGCACTTCTACGTGGTACTAAGCGTGATGACGTTGAACGTGGTCAAGTACTTTCTGCGAAAGGTTCTATCAACCCACACACTAAGTTTGAGTCTGAAGTATACGTACTTTCTAAAGACGAAGGCGGCCGTCACACTCCTTTCTTCAAGGGTTACCGTCCACAGTTCTACTTCCGTACAACTGACGTAACAGGCGACAT
>NZ_JBHNYN010000058.1:0-470 GCF_054960695.1 Vibrio sp. PSi01 | reverse complement strand
AGATCGTATCGCTAGAAGTAGCAGTGTTGCCTGCAACGTCTGAAACCGTAGCTTCAACTGTTAACGTACCTTCAGCGAAAGCTGAATAATCTTGACCAATGAGAGTCCATTCGCCACCGGAAACTATCGCGGTATAATTTTCTGACTTGCCATCGACATCGGTGATAGTGATTGATACTGTCTGGCCATCTTCAACATTGGTCACAGTTCCGACCAAAGTGCCATTACTCACTTCGGCGGAGTTGTAATACTCATCACCAAAGCCATCAAAATCGACACTGATGTCTGCTAACGTATCTTTGACGATAGTATCGCTAGAAGTTGTAGTATTGCCTGCAACGTCAGTAACTGTAGCCTCTACAGTCATGATACCTTCTGCAAAACCCGAATAGTCTTGGCCGACTAATGTCCACTCGCCACCAGATACTATCGCGGTATAATTTTCTGACTTGCCATCAACATCGGTGATA
>NZ_JBHNYN010000057.1:0-473 GCF_054960695.1 Vibrio sp. PSi01 | reverse complement strand
AAATCGGTATCTTTAATACGGCTCTTAGATGCGTTAACGTTCTCGTTAATGTTGTCTAAGTTGCTGATAGCGTGGTCGAAACGGTTTTGGAAAGCACCCAGTTCAGCACGGTGGCTATCTACGTACTTAAGTGCCGCATCAATTACTGCTACAGACTCTTGTGCACCACCCACTGACGTTACGTCGATAGTATCAACCGTTACGTCTTTGCCAGGTTGCATACCAAGCTCACCCGCTAGGCTACCTGAGAACGCCACTTCGCCTTCAACTTTGTTGTTACCAGTAAACATTTGTAGCTTACCGTCTTCAGTTACAGACGCTTTCACAGAATCTTGTTGACCGTTGATGTACGTTGCTAGCTCTTCGATATCGTCACCCGCTTTTGCGTTGATGTCGATTTCTTGCGCTTGGCCGAAGTTGTCGGTGAACGATAGTTTCAGGTCGTTAGAACCCGCTTGAACGTTCCAGTCTTT
>NZ_JBHNYN010000056.1:0-479 GCF_054960695.1 Vibrio sp. PSi01 | reverse complement strand
TGTAGTGGCATAGTGAATTTGGTCACTTAGTTAGAGGTGATATCATCACCTCATAAGTTAACAGGTGACACTATGACAAAACGTACAAGACGACTATTTAGCGCAGAATTTAAGTTAGAAGCAGCTCAGTTAGTCCTAGACCAAAATTACTCAGTGACTGAAGCAGCCCAAGCCATGAATGTGGGCAAGTCCACGATGGATAAGTGGGTTCGCCAGCTTAGAGAAGAGCGCCAAGGAAAAACACCGAAAGCTTCACCGATGACCCCTGAACAAATAGAAATTCGGGAATTAAAAAAGAAGTTGGCTCGCCTTGAAGAGCATAATGAAATATTAAAAAAAGCCACGGCTCTGTTGATGTCGGACTCACTGAACAATTCTTGATAATCAAGAAACTTAAGCAGAGCTACAGCGTAAAAACATTATGCGAAGTCTTCAATGTTCATCGAAGTAGTTATCACTATTGGCTTAAACGCCCAACG
>NZ_JBHNYN010000055.1:0-537 GCF_054960695.1 Vibrio sp. PSi01 | reverse complement strand
TCCTCCCAAGGAAATAAAAATATGGGGCTATAGCTCAGCTGGGAGAGCGCCTGCCTTGCACGCAGGAGGTCTGCGGTTCGATCCCGCATAGCTCCACCATTCTTTCTCCATGAAGGATGGCTTTTATTTTCACTTTTTAAAAAGTGAAGACAAAAGAAATTATCATGGGCGATTAGCTCAGTTGGGAGAGCACCTGCCTTACAAGCAGGGGGTCACTGGTTCGAGCCCGGTATCGCCCACCATCTTTAAGCATTCTCGTAAGAGAGTATTTAAAAATGGTTTTGAAAGTTTATAACTTGAAAAACTCTTGCTCTTTAACAATTTGGAAAGCTGACTGATTGATTACTTACGAGTAATTCAATCAAATTTAAAAGTTCTCAATGTTTACCTTTATTGGTAAACACAACAAACACATTCAAGTGTCTTGTATTCGATTCAAACCTAGTTTGAATCACAATTGAGTCCGGCAAACAGTCATCAGGAATTAACCCTTCTTGATGACAACCAAAAACCTTGGTTAGTTGCCATACGCTTATC
>NZ_JBHNYN010000054.1:0-546 GCF_054960695.1 Vibrio sp. PSi01 | reverse complement strand
GTTTAAGAGTAGAAATACTTTTCCAGATGGGGCTATAGCTCAGCTGGGAGAGCGCCTCGCTGGCAGCGAGGAGGTCTGCGGTTCGATCCCGCATAGCTCCACCATCTTTAAGTGTTTTTCTTTGAAAATATTTAAAAATGGTTTTGAAAGTTTAATACTTTAAAAACTCTTGCTCTTTAACAATTTGGAAAGCTGACTGATTAGCTTAATTATTTTTACTTTTTAAAAAGTAAAACAAAACGGCCAAGGCTGTGATTAAGTTAATCAAAATTAAAAGTTCTCAATGTTTATCTGCTCTTATTTATTAAGAACAGTATAAACACAACAAACACATTCAAGTGTCTTGTATTCGAATGATCAGAAATGATTGTTCATTTTTTGATTCTATTTTTTATTAAAAAGTGGAAAAAAAATAAATTGAGTCCGGCAAACAGTCATCAAGAATTAACCCTTCTTGATGACAACCAAAAACCTTGGTTAGTTGCCATACGCTTATTTGTCTTCACTCCTGTTTGTCTTCACTTTTTAAAAGTGAAAATAAAAAGG
>NZ_JBHNYN010000053.1:0-559 GCF_054960695.1 Vibrio sp. PSi01 | reverse complement strand
GCTCCTAACGTGCTTGAAAGAGATTTTAGTGCGACTCAACCCGATGAAAAATGGGTAACTGATGTCACGGAGTTCAAAGTAAAAGAGCAGAAAGTATACTTGTCTCCCGTTGTCGACTTGTTTACTCATGAAGTGGTTGCTTATAGAGTGGCTAAAAATGCCTGCTTGCCGCTTGTCACGGATATGCTGACGGAAGCCATATCAAAGCTTAAACCCAACTCAAAGCCAATTATACATAGCGATCAAGGTTGGCAATATCGCCATCGACAGTATCAAAAAAAGGTAGCGGAGAGTGGGTTAACGCAAAGCATGTCGAGAAAAGGTAACTGCTTGGATAATGCGGTTGCTGAAAACTTTTTTGCTTTACTCAAAACAGAGATGTATCACAACCAAAGCTTTGAAGATGCAGATGCTCTGATAGAGCAAATTAAAGAATACATCGAGTACTACAATACCAAACGTATAAAAGTGAAACTAAAAGGCCTGACTCCGATAGAATATCGAACTCAGGCCTTGAAAGCCGCTTAACAGAAATGTCCAACTTTACGGGGTCACTTCA
>NZ_JBHNYN010000052.1:0-589 GCF_054960695.1 Vibrio sp. PSi01 | reverse complement strand
TAACAATCCTTCGGGTGCGTTAATGGGCGTCGAGCGGCGGACGGGTGAGTAATGCCTAGGAAATTGCCTTGATGTGGGGGATAACCATTGGAAACGATGGCTAATACCGCATGATGCCTACGGGCCAAAGAGGGGGACCTTCGGGCCTCTCGCGTCAAGATATGCCTAGGTGGGATTAGCTAGTTGGTGAGGTAATGGCTCACCAAGGCGACGATCCCTAGCTGGTCTGAGAGGATGATCAGCCACACTGGAACTGAGACACGGTCCAGACTCCTACGGGAGGCAGCAGTGGGGAATATTGCACAATGGGCGAAAGCCTGATGCAGCCATGCCGCGTGTATGAAGAAGGCCTTCGGGTTGTAAAGTACTTTCAGTTGTGAGGAAGGGTGTGTAGTTAATAGCTGCGCATCTTGACGTTAGCAACAGAAGAAGCACCGGCTAACTCCGTGCCAGCAGCCGCGGTAATACGGAGGGTGCGAGCGTTAATCGGAATTACTGGGCGTAAAGCGCATGCAGGTGGTTCATTAAGTCAGATGTGAAAGCCCGGGGCTCAACCTCGGAACTGCATTTGAAACTGGTGAACTAGAGT
>NZ_JBHNYN010000051.1:0-597 GCF_054960695.1 Vibrio sp. PSi01 | reverse complement strand
GTTATAAGCACTTTTAATTTCAGGATTGCTTTCCAACGTAAAAGCGACGGCTTGCTCAAGAGTTTGTGCCGCAGCTGGAAAGGTCATTGCTATAGCTAGCCCTAAGGTCGTTGTTTGAATCCTATTCAATTTGCATCTCTCCAAAATGAGTCACACTTAGACTTGCACTATGAATACAAAGATATGATGGGTATTCAAAATAGTCACGATTTTTAAGTGGCGATCGTAAATGGTTATAAAATTATTAATAATTGCTTGCGTGTTAATTGTTCAAATAACGGATATATCCTAATATTACAATAGCTTATTCAGCGTTCAAAGGTGGGAGGATGATATCTTATGTGAAACATGTCACAGTGTATATCTATAGTTGCATATGAGATTGCTAAATATAGCTATTTCACTATAAATTAGATGATCTTAGAGAAATTATCTCAAGTACTAACATTAGCGTTTGTGTCGTTACTTCGACGTCTGATGGAAATTTAAAGTTTAGGGGTTTATATGGACATGACAGTATTGAATGCGAGCGGTGCATTGGCACTTGGTCAACGCATTGTTGTTTCGGTAGATGGTACAATTAAAGTCCTAGAAGAT
>NZ_JBHNYN010000050.1:0-624 GCF_054960695.1 Vibrio sp. PSi01 | reverse complement strand
ATTATAAGCACTTTTAATTTCAGGATTGCTTTCCAACGTAAAAGCGACGGCTTGCTCAAGAGTTTGTGCCGCAGCTGGAAAGGTCATTGCTATAGCTAGCCCTAAGGTCGTCGTTTGAATCCTATTCAATTTGCATCTCTCCAAAATGAGTCACACCTGAGTCTTAATTTTGCACGATGATATACAAAATTCAGATGAACCGCCAAAAAAATTACGATCGCTACAACTGGCGCTCGCAAATGGTTGTAAATTTGTTAACCGATCACTGTGCGTATTGTGATGTTTTAATGCACTTAGAACACCTATTAATATGTCAATTATTTTTCGTTAGCACAATAACTTATATCAAATTTAAGAGCGCTTTAAGTATTGATGAGTGTGACCATTGTCATCATGGTGTATACGACCTTGTTAAAATATGCATTCATAACTATGAATTATATGGTGTTAGGTGTTATATTTTACCTAATATTATAAATACAATGTCACTATTTTGACGTTTTGATTGAAAAATGAGTTTTAGGGGTTTATATGGACATGACAGTATTGAATGCGAGCGGTGCATTGGCACTTGGTCAACGCATTGTTGTTTCGGTAGATGGTACAATTAAAGTCCTAGAAGAC
>NZ_JBHNYN010000049.1:0-649 GCF_054960695.1 Vibrio sp. PSi01 | reverse complement strand
TCTTCAATTGGTAGTAGGAACGGTTGGTCTACTGCACGCTCTGGCTCAGGAATGTAAGAATCTAGTGCTTCTGCAAGCTCAACGATCTTGTCTTCCCATTGCTTCTCGCCGTTTAGTGCGCCAAGTGCTGAACCTTGGATTACTGGTAGGTCATCACCTGGGAAGTCGTATTCAGAAAGAAGTTCACGAACTTCCATCTCAACTAGCTCAAGTAGCTCTTCGTCATCAACCATGTCACATTTGTTCATGAATACGATGATGTAAGGGATACCAACTTGACGACCAAGTAGGATGTGCTCACGAGTTTGAGGCATAGGGCCGTCAGTCGCAGCAACAACTAGGATACCGCCGTCCATTTGTGCAGCACCAGTGATCATGTTTTTAACATAATCCGCGTGTCCTGGACAGTCTACGTGTGCGTAGTGACGTGCTGGAGTGTCGTACTCAACGTGAGAAGTTGCGATTGTGATACCGCGCTCACGCTCTTCTGGAGCGTTATCGATAGATGCGAAATCTTTAGCAACACCGCCGTACACTTTTGCAAGAGTAGTACAGATAGCAGCAGTTAGAGTTGTTTTACCGTGGTCAACGTGGCCGATAGTACCAACGTTTACGTGCGGTTTCGTACGTTCAAATTTTTCTTTAGACA
>NZ_JBHNYN010000048.1:0-715 GCF_054960695.1 Vibrio sp. PSi01 | reverse complement strand
TTGAGTCCACAAAACCCCTTGGGTGTTGTATGGTTAAGCCTCACGGGCAATTAGTACAGGTTAGCTCAATGCCTCGCAGCACTTACACACCCTGCCTATCAACGTCGTAGTCTACGACAACCCTTTAGGACACTTATAGTGCCAGGGAAAACTCATCTCAAGGCTCGCTTCCCGCTTAGATGCTTTCAGCGGTTATCGATTCCGAACTTAGCTACCGGGCAATGCCATTGGCATGACAACCCGAACACCAGAGGTTCGTCCACTCCGGTCCTCTCGTACTAGGAGCAGCCCCTTTCAATTTTCCAACGCCCACGGCAGATAGGGACCGAACTGTCTCACGACGTTCTAAACCCAGCTCGCGTACCACTTTAAATGGCGAACAGCCATACCCTTGGGACCGACTTCAGCCCCAGGATGTGATGAGCCGACATCGAGGTGCCAAACACCGCCGTCGATATGAACTCTTGGGCGGTATCAGCCTGTTATCCCCGGAGTACCTTTTATCCGTTGAGCGATGGCCCTTCCATTCAGAACCACCGGATCACTATGACCTGCTTTCGCACCTGCTCGAATTGTCATTCTCGCAGTCAAGCGGGCTTATGCCATTGCACTAACCACACGATGTCCAACCGTGTTTAGCCCACCTTCGTGCTCCTCCGTTACTCTTTGGGAGGAGACCGCCCCAGTCAAACTACCCACCAGGCACTGTCCGTAA
>NZ_JBHNYN010000047.1:0-779 GCF_054960695.1 Vibrio sp. PSi01 | reverse complement strand
ATGTAGTGGTCAACTAAAATTGGCCACGGTTTTAGAGTTTTCCCAATATAATCGTTCTGATTCATTGGGAGTTAGACCACCGTTATACTGATGTGGTCTGAGTTGGCAGTAGTATCCGATAATGTAACGGGTAATCTCTTGTTGAGCCTCAGCGAAGCTACGATAACCCACAGTTGGCACCCATTCCGTTTTCAGACTTCTAAAGAAACGCTCCATCGGCGCATTATCCCAACAATTTCCTCGGCGAGATAAACTCTGTTTTATTTGAAAACGCCACAGCAATTGACGGTATTTACGGCTAGTATAATGACTGCCTTGATCGCTATGGAACATAACACCTTTAGGCTTACCACGTGACTCATAAGCCATCGAAAGAGCTTTGCCTGTTAGTTTAGAATCAGGTGATAGAGACATCGACCAACCAATCACTTTTCGGGCAAAAAGATCGATAACAACGGCTAAATACATCCACCGATTACCTGTCCAAATATACGTCACATCCCCAGCCCAGACCTCATTTGGGGCGGTAACCGCAAACTGACGACCTAAGTGATTTGGAACGTCAATATGTTTTTGTGAAGCCTTGCGGTAACGATGTTTTGGCACTTGGCAACTCACTAAACCAAGCGTTCTCATAAGTTTTGTTGCTCGGTATCGGCTCAGCTTTACACCCTGATTTGTGACTATATCTGCAATGGTTCTCGCTCCCGCAGAGCCATTGCTTGCAGCGTGAGCCTCACTGACCAAGCTGCGCAATTTTACTGTTTCAGCGTTAATTA
>NZ_JBHNYN010000045.1:0-788 GCF_054960695.1 Vibrio sp. PSi01 | reverse complement strand
TTAATAACTTAAAAGTGAACAACTTACCTAGCGATTTTGGTATTATAATCTTGATAATTAGAAAAAATTCTTCAATACCGACGCTGGGAATAACTAAGAAGAGCAAAGCCTATTTTTCAAGCTTGGAGCTTACCTTACGATTTACTCAGATGATGGCTGCAAATTTAACTTTAATGAATACCAAAATTGTTTAAAAAGGAACTAAAGATGGCAAGACATAGTGCTAATCGGGGAATACTGGTGCTGGAAAGTCCATGGGAGTTGGATGATGGTGACTCTAACCGTTCAAGTGTTGTGCCTTTTATTGAAGGTGTTGCAAAATTAGCAGGGGATACAGAAGTTTACCATGCTAATTTTTATGACAAAAAGAGCTTTGAATATGCCTTAGAATGCCTTTGTAAGGTCAGGTTTTCTAACACTATTGTTTATATTGCAGCTCATGGGTACAAGCAGAAAATAGGTAATATGAAGTTAGAAGATATTCTTTTCGCTATTGGCATGAAATCAAAACAGTACAACATAACAGGGGTCATGTTCGGTTCATGTTTTGTCGGGGGGAATACTGAGTTGATCGAAGTCTTCACCACTTCTAATAATTTACGTTGGTGTGCAGGTTATGCTTCGACATCTAACTGGCTAAGTGGCACTTTCATCGATAGTGCAATCATTGCGCAGATGATCAATTTAGAAGAAAGTGATTTCTCAAATCGAGATACACTTGTTGAGCATCTTGCTTATGCAATATCCCCTTTCTCAGACCAAATGTATATTGGTGACGATTATAAAGA
>NZ_JBHNYN010000044.1:0-831 GCF_054960695.1 Vibrio sp. PSi01 | reverse complement strand
GCTGTTCCAGACTCTCCTCGATATGAACGATACTTTTTAATCCTGACCGTCGATTTAAGGTTGAGCTTAGCCATAAGCCTTTGAACCGTTTTGTGATTAAGCTCGAACCCCTGATTTTTTAGTTCCAAGTGAATTCGGCGGTAGCCGTATCGCCCCTTATGCTCATGATAAATTGACTTTATCAACCGCAGCTCACGTTCGTAGCTATTTGGGCGCTTGCTCGTTTGAGCCTGATAATAAAAGACACTTTTTGCCAACTGTAGAGTGTGCAGTAAGTGCTTTAACGGGTACTTGCTTTTAAGAGTTAGAGCTATGACCGCTTTTTCTTTGTTCGACGGTTTTTTTCCTGCTCCAACTCTTCCAACTTTTTTAGAACGGCATTCTCGGTTCGCAAATAGACCAACTCCTCTTTTAGCTCCTCAAGTGTCATTTCATCATCAGGCTTAGTGGTACGTTGAGGTTGCTTTTTCATTGAGGGTCTTCCTTTCTGGCGCATTTTGAGCCCTTTGATACCGTGCTCATTAAATCGTTTGAGCCAGACAGAGAGTATCCCAGGGGATGAGAGGTTTAATACTGCGCTAGTGTGCGTGAGAGACCATTCATTCGTCCACATTAAATTCAATGCTTTTCGTTTTGTCTGAGCAGTAGCCGCTTGGTTAGTTGGTAAAAATGAATCAGCACCATGGATGGCAAAGACTTGAGCCCAATACCGTATCTGTCTTGAAGAAATTGAATATTGTTTTGCTAAGTAGAGAGATGACGTGCCATCTAAGTATTGCCTAGCAATGATACATTTTAGCTCTCGGCTATATTTGGACATAAAAAGACCCC
>NZ_JBHNYN010000043.1:0-938 GCF_054960695.1 Vibrio sp. PSi01 | reverse complement strand
GAAAAAGAGAAGAAGAGCTCCCAAAGTTCTTCGAAGTTTGTTTCTACTTTTAAAGTGGAGATAAATTAGCAGTGTCCCGTTCGTCTAGAGGCCTAGGACACCGCCCTTTCACGGCGGTAACAGGGGTTCGACTCCCCTACGGGATACCACTTCCTTCAAGAAGTAAAAAGGGTCGTTAGCTCAGTTGGTAGAGCAGTTGACTTTTAATCAATTGGTCGCAGGTTCGAATCCTGCACGACCCACCATTTCCTCCCAAGGAAATAAAATTTGGGGCGATTAGCTCAGTTGGGAGAGCACCTGCCTTACAAGCAGGGGGTCACTGGTTCGAGCCCGGTATCGCCCACCATTTCCTCCCAAGGAAATAAAAATATGGGGCTATAGCTCAGCTGGGAGAGCGCCTGCCTTGCACGCAGGAGGTCTGCGGTTCGATCCCGCATAGCTCCACCATTCCTTCCATAAGGAATTAAAACTTTTATGGGCGATTAGCTCAGTTGGGAGAGCACCTGCCTTACAAGCAGGGGGTCACTGGTTCGAGCCCGGTATCGCCCACCATCTTTAAACATTCTTTGATGACAACAGTCTGAAGAGAGTTTTTAAAAATGGTTTTGAAAGTTTAAAACTTGAAAAACTCTTGCTCTTTAACAATTTGGAAAGCTGACTGATTAGCTTAATTATTTTTACTTTTTAAAAAGTAAAACAAAACGGCCAAGGCTGTGATTAAGTTAATCAAATTTAAAAGTTCTCAATGTTTATCTGCTCTTATTTAATAAGAACGGCATAAACACAACAAACACATTCAAGTGTCTTGTATTCGAATGATCAGAAATGATTGTTCATTTTTTGATTCTACTTTTTATTAAAAAGTGGAAACAAGAAGTAAATTGAGTCCGGCAAACAGTCATTGAGAATTAACCCTTCTTGATGACAACCAAAAACCT
>NZ_JBHNYN010000042.1:0-950 GCF_054960695.1 Vibrio sp. PSi01 | reverse complement strand
ACTCGATACTCAAGTAGATCAAGGAACCGTCACAGTTGATAACATCACAGCCGATGATGTCGTTACGGTCACCGAACAAGTCCAAACTATTGCTGTGACGGGCCGTGCTACTGGTGGTGATATTGAGTCTGGTGACAGTGTCACTGCGACAATCAATGATAACGAGTACACAACGACGGTCAATGAAGATGGCGGTTGGCAACTTGATGTGAGCGGCGAAGATCTTGCTTTAGATACAGATTTTAATGTCACTGTCGAATCAACAGATGCTGCGGGTAACAGCAGTAACTCTACGGGGATCTCTGAGCATAGGTATAATGATACTCCGCTAATCGTCAACCTCAATGTCGATCCAGTTACCGATGATTCAATAATTAATTCAAGTGAATCTCAGGCGGCTATCACTATCACTGGCTCTGTGACCGGTGATGAATTCTCATCGGGTACTGTAAGCTTGGTTATCGATGGCAACCAATACACAGGAGTTGTCAATCCGGATACAGGTTTATTTGAGATCGAGGTTAATGGCTCAGACTTAGTTGCAGATAGCGATACGATTATTGATGCCTCTGTATCCGTCGTAAACGACATTGGCCAAGTGGGTGATGCTGAGTCTACCGAAAAGTATTTTACTGATACATCGGCGGCCGCGGTCATTCGAGTTGACCGTATCACTGCGGATGACATCATTAACTCAGAAGAAAGCCAAGGTAATGTGTTCGTATCTGGTCGAGTTGGCTTTGATGCTGGACCGGGAGATACAGTTACTCTCGATATTAATGGAAATACGTACACAACTACTGTTCTAGGCGGCAAAACTTGGTTTGTAGAGGTTTCAGGTCAAGATCTTGCCAACGATACCCAATTTAATGCATCAGTTTCTGGTATTGATGACGCAGGAAATCCATATACGGCCACGACTGTTTCAACGCATACGGTCGACACAGAAG
>NZ_JBHNYN010000041.1:0-978 GCF_054960695.1 Vibrio sp. PSi01 | reverse complement strand
TGCTGGAGGTATCAGAAGTGCGAATGCTGACATGAGTAACGATAAAGGGAGTGAAAAACTCCCTCGCCGGAAGACCAAGGGTTCCTGTCCAACGTTAATCGGGGCAGGGTAAGTCGACTCCTAAGGCGAGGCCGAAAGGCGTAGTCGATGGGAAACGGGTTAATATTCCCGTACTTCTTACAATTGCGATGGGGGGACGGAGAAGGCTAGGTGGGCCTGGCGACGGTTGTCCAGGTTCAAGTATGTAGGCGGGTGGTTTAGGTAAATCCGGACCGCTACTAACGCTGAGATACGATGTCGAGCTACTACGGTAGTGAAGTCATTGATGCCATGCTTCCAGGAAAAGCCTCTAAGCTTCAGATTGTAAGGAATCGTACCCCAAACCGACACAGGTGGTCGGGTAGAGAATACCAAGGCGCTTGAGAGAACTCGGGTGAAGGAACTAGGCAAAATGGTACCGTAACTTCGGGAGAAGGTACGCTCTTATCAGTGAAGTCCCTTGCGGATGGAGCAGACGAGAGTCGCAGATACCAGGTGGCTGCAACTGTTTATTAAAAACACAGCACTGTGCAAAATCGTAAGATGACGTATACGGTGTGACGCCTGCCCGGTGCCGGAAGGTTAATTGATGGGGTTAGACTTCGGTCGAAGCTCTTGATCGAAGCCCCGGTAAACGGCGGCCGTAACTATAACGGTCCTAAGGTAGCGAAATTCCTTGTCGGGTAAGTTCCGACCTGCACGAATGGCGTAATGATGGCCACGCTGTCTCCACCCGAGACTCAGTGAAATTGAAATCGCTGTGAAGATGCAGTGTACCCGCGGCTAGACGGAAAGACCCCGTGAACCTTTACTACAGCTTGGCACTGAACATTGAACCTACATGTGTAGGATAGGTGGGAGACTATGAAATTGCGTCGCTAGATGTGATGGAGTCGTCCTTGAAATACCACCCTTGTAGTTTTGATGTTCTAACGTTGG
>NZ_JBHNYN010000040.1:0-1173 GCF_054960695.1 Vibrio sp. PSi01 | reverse complement strand
ACCCTTTCGGGTTGTATGGTTAAGTGACTAAGCGTACACGGTGGATGCCTTGGCAGTCAGAGGCGATGAAAGGCGTAATAACTTGCGATAAGCCCAGATTAGGTAGTAATAACCTTTTGAGTCTGGGATTCCTGAATGGGGAAACCCACTTGCATAAGCAAGTATCCTGTTGTGAATACATAGCAACAGGAGGCAAACCGGGGGAACTGAAACATCTAAGTACCCCGAGGAAGAGAAATCAACCGAGATTCCGAAAGTAGCGGCGAGCGAAATTGGATTAGCCCTTAAGCTTTTAATGATGCAGGTGAAGAGTCTGGAAAGTCTCGCAACAAAGGGTGATAGCCCCGTAACCGACACATCATAATCAGTGAAAACGAGTAGGGCGGGACACGTGATATCCTGTCTGAATATGGGGGGACCATCCTCCAAGGCTAAATACTACTGACTGACCGATAGTGAACCAGTACCGTGAGGGAAAGGCGAAAAGAACCCCTGTGAGGGGAGTGAAATAGAACCTGAAACCGTGTACGTACAAGCAGTAGGAGCACCTTCGTGGTGTGACTGCGTACCTTTTGTATAATGGGTCAGCGACTTAATTTTAGTAGCAAGGTTAACCGTTTAGGGGAGCCGTAGGGAAACCGAGTCTTAACTGGGCGTACAGTTGCTAGGATTAGACCCGAAACCAGGTGATCTAGCCATGGGCAGGTTGAAGGTTGAGTAACATCAACTGGAGGACCGAACCGACTAATGTTGAAAAATTAGCGGATGACTTGTGGCTAGGGGTGAAAGGCCAATCAAACCTGGAGATAGCTGGTTCTCCCCGAAAGCTATTTAGGTAGCGCCTCGGACGAATACTACTGGGGGTAGAGCACTGTTAAGGCTAGGGGGTCATCCCGACTTACCAACCCTTTGCAAACTCCGAATACCAGTAAGTACTATCCGGGAGACACACGGCGGGTGCTAACGTCCGTCGTGGAGAGGGAAACAACCCAGACCGCCAGCTAAGGTCCCAAAGTATAGCTAAGTGGGAAACGATGTGGGAAGGCTCAGACAGCCAGGATGTTGGCTTAGAAGCAGCCATCATTTAAAGAAAGCGTAATAGCTCACTGGTCGAGTCGGCCTGCGCGGAAGATGTAACGGGGCTAAGCTATACACCGAAGCTGCGGCTACGTA
>NZ_JBHNYN010000039.1:0-1715 GCF_054960695.1 Vibrio sp. PSi01 | reverse complement strand
ATTGAGCGCATGGTTGATTTTGGTTCCCTCTTCATTAGAAACGGTATCCCCGTAGCCAACGATTGTCACTCTAGATGGTTGTATACCATTACTTATTAGGGCTCGCCTTACATTTGATGCTCGTTCTTTCGATAAGTCTAAGTTGTGAGCCGCGTTTCCGACTTTACTCGCGTAGCCTTGTAGACGAATGGTTGTGCTTTCATACCGCTTTAAAAACGCGGCCATTTGACGAATTTGGCCAAGAAAAACAGGATTGATTTCTGTTGAATTGTTGGCAAATAAAATGTGAAGTTCTTTCTGTTCCGTTGACTCGAAATAAGAGCCGCAGCCGTCATTATCGATTTCAGCGCCAATCTGTGTATCAACACATAAATCACGGGCGTTGATAACACCATCATTGTCGTCGTCTTCTAGATCGTAACTTTGTACGCTCTCTGGGAGCGCTCGATACTCGAACTCTTCATCGTTTGTTTCAGCTAAAATGTTGGCAGAAGCAACCAATAGACAGAGTGGAAATACAGCTTTTAGCAGCTTCATTAATATTCTACCTTTTCATTCCATTCTTGGGGGATATCGACACGTAAACCTGTCAGTAAATTACCGGTTGCGTTCATGACCCGGTATTTAGCATATTGTTCATCGTACTTGGCATCTAAATAGCCTTTACGAGCTTCAAAGAGCTCATTTTCAGTGTTAAGTAAATCGAGAAGTGTTCGTTTACCGATGCGGTATTGCTTCTCGTAAGAGATAACCGTATCTGATGCTGAGTCTACGTGATCTGATAAGAACTCTTTCTGTTGTACGGTTAAATCAAGTGCGCTCCATGACAAGCGTAGGCTCTCTTCTACATTACGATATGTACTTTCACGCAGATCTTTGGCCTTATTTAATTGGTAAGCAGCACTTTCAGCGCGGTCTTGATCAGCGCCGCCGTTATACAAGTTATATCTCAAGCGGACCATTGCGGAAAATTCGTCACTACTCCCTTCGTTGCCACCTGCGTCATCACGCCAGGTTTGCGCGGCTTCGAAAGAAACAGTCGGATAATTTGAACTTTTAGACTGTTTATATTGGAATTTAGCGGAGTCCACATCGGCTTGTGCAATTTTAATAACAGGATGTTGGTTGAAAGCTTTCGCAAGAGCGCCATCTACGGTGTAAGGAATTGCTCCAGTGTCTGCTCGCGGAAACACTAACCCCAAAGGTGACTGTCCAACAATACGTTTAAATTGAGTATGCGTATCAAACAAATTATTTTGTGCTGCGAGCAAGTTACCATGAGCTTTCGCAATACGAGCTTCTACTTGGGACATATCTGCTGTAGAGCCAATGCCAGATTCGACACGTTTTCGAATATCTCTATAGATATCCTTGTGTGTTGCCAGGTTGTTTTCAGACAGGGTGAGGACTTCATAAGCTTTCACTGCATCAAGGTATACTTTGGTGACCTCGAGAGCGATATCTTGGGCGTTGGAGAGTAATTGGTAACGAACAGATTCTGCATCAGCCGCGGTACGATCAATATCGTTGGAAGTATTTGCTCCATCCCAAATTAACTGAGTCAAAGTAATCGTCGCTTCTTTACGCGTCAGATCTGTTGAATTTGTATTGGTCACTAGATCGGTATGCTCATAACCAATCCCACCATCTAGATCTATACTTGGACGATAAGCACCGCCAGAAGCATCGTTAACGTAACGTTTACTTACGTACTC
>NZ_JBHNYN010000038.1:0-2209 GCF_054960695.1 Vibrio sp. PSi01 | reverse complement strand
TTAGAGTAATGGCTCTAACTCGACCTCAAAAGATTAGGAAATGTATGGCAAAGTAGCTATTAGATCTTCAATATTAATAGTGAATCTTACTTAGGGTGCTGAGCTTTACTTTTACGGTATTCACTTGGAGTCATACCCACGACTCTTGAAAACTCACGATTAAAGTTAGACTTGGTCTGAAAACCAGAATTCATGAATATTTGCGTAATAGTATCTTGTGACGTATCCAAGGAGTGCATGGCATGCTCTATGCGATACCCATTTATGATCTTAGAAATATTCTTTTCGTGTACCTGATTAACTGCAATTGAAATTTGTTTTGCTGGTATACCTAACTTTCGTGTCAGTTTTGAAAGGGTTAGCTCAGGGTCTAAGTAAAGTCTGTCTTGTCGGATTTTAGAGTCTAACAGTAGAGAGATCTCGTGAGCTCTCTCACTGGTCATTACTTGGGAATTACTTATCTCGTCATTGGGGCTGATTTGTTTAGATTTTAACTCATATGAAATAGGTGTATTAATGCCCACTACAATTACAGCTAACGATAACACGGGTAGAAGAATCAAATGTGCCGCAGTAAGGATATACAGTGAAAATCCACCTTGATTAAAAGTGAAATCTAACGACATGAGCGTATCTACACACGCAGAAAATATCAGCATCCATCCCGCAATATTCTCCGCTTTCTTTACTCCTTCCCAATTCCCTAATGAAACATTAATCAGTGCTGTTTCTTTTGACGAAAAGCGGATTAGTGCCACTCCATAGCAAGCGTAAATTAAAGTAAGTAGTACATCTAGTGGAAGTGCCAACCAAGGTTGAGATACAGCGCTAATAATAACGAATAATGGCGCAACAAAATGCTTAATAGGCAAGATGCCCAAATCACGATTGGCGTGTGCAAACGCATACCACGCAACAACAGGAATTATGGAGGCCAGAATAGGTTGCGCGATGCTGAAAATGCTAAGTCCAAATGTCCAACGTAAACCAACCATTGAGGTCGTCACAGCACATAACCCTAAAAACATGCTAGCGACTTTACCCTGCTGAGAAAGCTGGGCATAAAGTGATATCGCTAGTAGTCCAAGTAGCATGGAAACAACGAACGGAACAGGTATCGCAAGCATAGCAAGTCCTAGATTGATAAATGAGTTATCACTTTCAGTGAATATCAAGGATAACTCGATGAAATACAATTGAAAACGCAACGTAGACTAAAATAGGTTTAAGAACGACCTAAAACCTGTTTTGAGACGTATACACCACTTATTCCGAGGCAAAATATCACCATCAGTCAAATATTGAGGTGGCATTTATGAAATACTATTTTTTAGCTTGGAAGCGAAGTTTAGACTTTTCTGGTTGTTCGTCCCGCAAAGAATGTTGGATGTTTCTTTTAGTACACACGTTGGTAGCGATAGGATGCATTGGAGCAGATATTGCTATGAACATGACAACATGGTTCGACACTATTTATAGCGCTGTAAGTTTCATCCCTATGCTTTCAGTAATTGTTCGTAGACTGCACGATATCAACAAATCTGGCTTTTGGGGACTAGTTTTTTTCATACCGATAGTAGGACCGTTCTGGTTAATATATTTGTTAGCTCAATCGACCAATACTCACCTAGACGGGGAGGTTTTAGTATGAAAAAAGTAATCATTCTGCATATTTTTTTATCCGTTTTTGTTTCTACATATAGCTGGGCCGCAACTATATCTCCCACAGGTAGTTTTGGAACTCTGTCTGTCAACAACATGACTCAAGGACAGCTCCTTTGGCTTAATGGTCGAGTTGGGGATGCAACCTACGCATTTACTCGTCAAGGTGAGAAGGCATGCACTTTAAAGGTACCAGTTGCTGTAGGTCGTATTTCTGAGCCAGATTTGGGTATCAGTGAAACAAAAGGTCTAGCTATCGTCATTGTGAGCCAACGTCTCAATGATGCTCTTCTTCAAGGGAAACGGATAAGTAGTGAAGAATGGAATTTCACCACGAAAGCGTATGATGAAAATATTGACGGATTGATTACCAGTGGAATTAGCCTTGACGAGAGCTTCGTTTTAAACTCTAAACGAAAGTGGATTTCTTGGTTTCTAGGAGATGATCAAAATGTTGTTTGTCATTAATCTATAGCTTAATGAATACGAGCTCATTCTGCGATGCCATGGGCTCACCTTAAGTCAGGCCATTTATATTCATAGCCTT
>NZ_JBHNYN010000037.1:0-4994 GCF_054960695.1 Vibrio sp. PSi01 | reverse complement strand
GTGGTCTTTAATAGACCTGATGTTGAGACAAGTAATTCCCCTTTAGTTCAGTTGGTAGAACGGCGGACTGTTAATCCGTATGTCGCAAGTTCAAGTCTTGCAAGGGGAGCCACATCCGAGAAAGCCAAGTCGAAAGACTTGGCTTTTTTTTCGTTTGAACAAAGGTTAACTAGACCCAGTCTTCGTATTCGATCAACACGAAATATTGATGAACCAATCAAGAGAGCCACTTTCCTTCTACTTTAAGTACAACATTTATTTCATTTCTAACGAAGTCTTCCCTACCCAAACTAAGTCGAGTGGTTTGATATTATACATTCTGCAACACGCCCATAATCACACTCGAGTAAACAATACATAGATCTGTTACTTTTTTTTCTTCGAAAATTTAATGTTCATCATGTTTTGATACCTTTCTAATATCAGACCTACACCGCTTAGATTAAGATTCGATACGTTATACCTAATCTTATTATTACATCGCTGCGCGGGGAAATATGAAACTTAAAACGCAAGCTTACTTATTATCGGGCATAATATTGATTGCCCTGCTAGCCCTGACTGCTACTGGTTTATGGACATTGAGAGTCGCTAGCAACATGGACAACAAAGCTCGCGTGACAGAGCTATTTAAGAGTGCATATAGCATTCTTACTGAAGTCGAGAAAATGGCGATTGATGGCACACTAGAAGAAAAGCAAGCTAAGCAACTTGCCACTCGTCTATTACGAAACAACATTTATAAAGACAACGAATATGTCTACGTTGCTGATGAAAACATGACGTTTGTCGCGACACCACTAGATCCTCAACTACACGGAACCAGCTTTAATGACTTTAAAGATGGCGACGGCAATAGTGTTGGCCAACTCATTCAACGAGTACTTGGCAATCGTACTGGCCAGATCATTGAGTACACCTGGACACAAAAGCTTCCAGACGGAACGATTGAAGACAAACTGTCTATTGCAGAGAAGACTCCGCATTGGGGTTGGGTTGTCGGTACAGGTATCGGCTTCAATGAAGTCAATGCACGTTTCTGGTCAACGGCTCAATGGCAATTGTTTCTATGTGTCGTGATTGCTGGCCTTATTTTATCAAGCCTAATCGTATCTATTAAGCGAATGCTAGCGCTTCTTGGCGGCGAGCCTAAAGATGTAAGAGAAGCGGTACAAGCCGTCGCAGAAGGCCGCATTCAAACCTCTTTTGAAACTCAGGCAATAAACGGCAGTATTTATCACGCCGTACAACAAATGAGTAAGTCGTTAGCCGAGCTAGTCTCAAACCTTGATGCTTCAATGCTGGCACTGAGAGCCGAATTGCAACGCGTAGAAGACCGTGCAGGGTCAATTGCTCAACTAACAGAGACCCAGCAGCAATCAACAGAGATGATCGCAACAGCAATGACCGAGATGGCTTCTTCAGCAAACAACATTGATGATTCAGCTAGCGATACCGCGCGCAACACCGATGAGGCCGATAAACAGAGCCAACATACCCAACAACTCATTCACAACACTGTAGACAACATTCAAGGCCTGGCAGGGCAACTAAACACAGCAAGCGAAGCTGTCGCTAACCTAGATAGCGATGTAAACAACATTGTGAAAGTATTGGATGTGATTGGTGATATAGCGGAGCAAACTAACCTGTTGGCACTGAACGCAGCCATTGAAGCAGCTAGAGCTGGCGAACAAGGTCGTGGATTTGCAGTTGTGGCAGATGAAGTTCGTAACCTTGCAGGCCGAACGCAATCAAGCACTAAAGAAATCCAGTTAATGATCAATAACCTTCAAGAAGGCTCTCGTAATGCGATTCAAACGATGGAAGTATGTGCGACTACCAGTGAGAGTACAGTCACAGAGTCTCAGAGTGCCTCTGAAGCACTACAACAGATTGTTATTGCTCTAGAGTCCATCTCATCAATGAGTCATCAAATCGCGACAGCAGCGGCTGAGCAGACTCAGGTGAGCGATGATATCTCAAAGCGTATCAACATGATCGAAGAGAGCGGCAACCAACTAAGTAATGTAGTAACTGAAAGTCATAATAGCACCCAAACACTCGCTTCCCTTTCTAACGAATTAGAAGCTTGGATTAATAGGTTTGAAGTAAAACACTAAACTCACAGGAAAATCTCCAACCATAGAAGCACGTTTTCACACGTGCTTTTTTTATTTCGGCACCCATTCAGTGTAGTTAAAAGAAGTTTTACGATCTTTTAGAGCATGCTAGACCTGGGTTTTTTGAACCAAATGAACAAAAACAACCCACTAAGTATAGAAAAACATCAAACGATACTTTTTTTGCAATTTAATGTTGACCCAGAACGCGAAAACACGTTTAATACACCTCGTCGCCCGGATAGCTCAGTCGGTAGAGCAGAGGATTGAAAATCCTCGTGTCGGTGGTTCGATTCCGCCTCCGGGCACCACAATTTATTTGTTGGTGTCCTAGACAACAACAGTAAAGCACAAAGAAATATTTATGTGCCGACTTAGCTCAGTAGGTAGAGCAACTGACTTGTAATCAGTAGGTCACCAGTTCGACTCCGGTAGTCGGCACCATTTCTTTAAAGCTTTAAGAATAATTCCCCTTTAGTTCAGTTGGTAGAACGGCGGACTGTTAATCCGTATGTCGCAAGTTCAAGTCTTGCAAGGGGAGCCAAGTTAATCATCAAGCATAAGCTTTTTGATTCATGATGCCGACTTAGCTCAGTAGGTAGAGCAACTGACTTGTAATCAGTAGGTCACCAGTTCGATTCCGGTAGTCGGCACCATTCTCTTGATTAGAGACTAAACAATCAATTCCCCTTTAGTTCAGTTGGTAGAACGGCGGACTGTTAATCCGTATGTCGCAAGTTCAAGTCTTGCAAGGGGAGCCAATTAGAAAAGGCCGCATCATTGATGCGGCCTTTTTGCATTTATAGATCCTAACTTATCAATACAACTACCCTCACCTTTCAAATACCATATTCAATTCAGAAACCAACCGTTTTCATATCCTTTCAAAGCTACAAATCTTCGCTACTTAACTCTCTTCAATATTTCCCAACAACAAACGACACATTCACGTAAGAGTTATTCAGAGTAACGTTACTAATCATTTTATTAATGAGGAGAACCGCTGGACAAATCAACACTAAGCCTGGAAATGAGAAAGCTAAGTAACGAATCAAATAAGCGCTAGAAAAGCTCTGAAAAGCGCTTCAATCCAAATGATACACAAGTCACTCTTTATCAAAACTATCCACTACAATAGCGCCCATAGAGGCTGGCATTGAAATAACAATAACTCTTTTGAACGATACAACTGGATCACTCAATAGAGGTAATTTGTCCAGGCAAGTCAGTACCAAAGCAACGACCAATGCCGTCATAACATAAGCAATCACTATTCTGAAAATAAACACTGGCAACCGAGCAACAACGTCTTTTTGAAAGACACTCTCATACGTATAGAAGCCCAGGAACACCGCAGACAGCAAAAACAACAGCAATAGATTTGCGGTAGGTAAGGTCTCCCCTAACTTCCAGGCCTCTTCAGAAAAAGAAATCGGCACGGCCAAAGCAAAAGATCCCACAAAGATCTGGCTCGCATCTTCAAAGTTAAAGCTCAATTTCATAGTTCTACCCATTAGGTTTATTTAAGGCTTTATCTATTTATTAAAATAATAACAAACTATCCGCGATGATTTGGGGAATTTTCTATTCTTACCAAGCAATAAGCCATAACACTTCTTAGTTTTATATTAGTCGAAATATAACCAAAACATAGCTTGAACTAACCAGCAAGAAATTAATATGTTGAGAGCAAAGTGGTCAAAACGACTAATTCATATCGAGTCAACAAACACCTCAGAATAGAAGAGATACTGGTCACCCTAAAATACCAATGCCTAGAACCAGAGAATATAGCAATCAGCTGGGTGATAAACAGCACTACATGTATAGACACGGGTGTGAAGGATGCTCTATTTCTTAGCTTACCATCCCTCCGACATTACTTTAGTAGGCCCGCAATCTAGCGACTTTCACCTTCAAAGTGAATCTAGTCCATTTTCACCCTTTGAAATACGTCGAAAAAGGCACTCAATACCATCGAGAAAGGTTTAAGCATAGAGCATTAAGTCGACTCATTTAGGGCTATAGCGTTCTTAGCAGAACTATCCTATAGATTCACAGGTAGGGTAGAAGCAAGGTTTCATAGAGGAAAAGCTGTAAACTGAGTACCTGAAAGGACACTTGCTAAATAAAGAAGCGACATACAAGTACAGAGCAGAAAGATGGGTTGTAGGGCTTATATAGCTTCAGGTTTTGAGAAGATAATATGTTGAGTCAGTTCAATCTCATAAAGCTAACTTAAAACGTCATATGGCTCGAGGTATTTGATCACTCAGCTTAAAGCTATAATGTTTAAAGTCGTGCTCGTGTCAACTCACACCGGAATCAGAAATGATGTCACTCTAATCGTAAAGTTGGGATTTCTGATAAGCGATGGAATAATAGGAACACGTTGCTAGGAGTTATGAGCTACGAGAAAACGGGTGGGGAAGCCATTCGATAGAAGGGCGGAATAGATGCAAAAAAGCCCCGCTATTTCTAGCGAGGCTTATTATAAGTGGCGGAGTGGACGGGACTCGAACCCGCGACCCCCGGCGTGACAGGCCGGTATTCTAACCAACTGAACTACCACTCCGCAGTGTCTATTCAGCATAAAGCAATATGAGCCTGACGATGTCCTACTCTCACATGGGGAAGCCCCACACTACCATCGGCGCTATTGTGTTTCACTTCTGAGTTCGGCATGGAATCAGGTGGGTCCACAATGCTATGGTCGTCAAACAAATTCTGTTGTTAACTTGATAAATCAAATCAACTAAATAGTGGTGCTGATACCCAGACTCGAACTGGGGACCTCACCCTTACCAAGGGTGCGCTCTACCGGGCTGAGCTATATCAGCGATTTAAGAACCGTTAAAAAACGACTCTAAA
>NZ_JBHNYN010000036.1:0-6157 GCF_054960695.1 Vibrio sp. PSi01 | reverse complement strand
TGGGGTGTCCCTCTAGGTACGGATTAGGTGGCTTAACATAAGACCACGCAACCAAAAAAATGGTTTTTTATTAAAGGAGAAGAAGCTTTAGACTGGTGCTAATACCCAGAGTCGAACTGGGGACCTCACCCTTACCAAGGGTGCGCTCTACCGACTGAGCTATATCAGCACACAAAATGAGTTGGAGCGTGCAGCGGGAATCGAACCCGCATCATCAGCTTGGAAGGCTGAGGTAATAGCCATTATACGATGCACGCAACACGTAACTCTGCTTGAGCTATTTAACCTTTAGAATATGGTGGAGGGAGACGGATTCGAACCATCGAAGGCAGTGCCGGCAGATTTACAGTCTGCTCCCTTTGGCCACTCGGGAACCCCTCCAAATTTTGAGCTTTCTCTCGCTGCCTTATAGGAAGGGAGAAAGTGGTGCCGACTACCGGAATCGAACTGGTGACCTACTGATTACAAGTCAGTTGCTCTACCTACTGAGCTAAGTCGGCACAAGTGGGGCGCATTTTATTGAATGATTTTCCACCTTGCAATAGTAAATTGAAAAAAAATGGAAAAATCTCATCTCAAATTCCTATATACAGCTATTTAGCTCAAGGTTTCTGCCTTTAACCCGCATCTAGTACAGGAAGATATTTTATTTATCTAGCGCATGATGTATTTTCCATGCACTTGTTTTGTCATCCACTATAGAGTTTAGTATGAGTCCATATATGTCATTCGACCGCGCACGTTGGTCTGAGCTAAGGAATTTAGTTCCGATGACACTTTCTGAAAGCGACTTAAAAGAGCTTCAAGGCATCAATGAAAAACTCACAATGGAAGAAGCTGTAGAGATTTATCTACCGTTATCTCGTCTATTGAATCTCTATGTTGCCGCAAGACAAAACAGAAATTCAGTGCTTCATGAATTCCTAGATAAAAAAGAGAAAGCGCCACCTTTTATTATTGGCATAGCTGGAAGTGTTGCTGTAGGTAAAAGTACAACCGCACGCCTGCTTAAAGCTCTCTTATCCCGCTGGGAAAACCATCCCAAAGTAGAACTCGTGACCACAGATGGCTTTTTGTACCCAAATGAGGTGTTAGAAGAGAAAGGGTTGATGAGTAAGAAAGGGTTTCCTGAGTCTTACGACATCAAGCGCTTAGTCAACTTTGTTTCAGATGTTAAAGCATGTAAAAGAAATGTCACTGCGCCAGTTTACTCTCACCTGACTTATAATATTACTGGTGATGTGAAGTGTGTGGATCTACCAGATGTTCTTATCATTGAAGGACTTAACGTTTTGCAAAGTGGCATGAACTACCCACACGAACCACATCGTGTCTTCATATCTGATTTCCTTGATTTTTCACTCTATGTTGATGCGGACAGCAAGCAGATCAAAGAGTGGTATATCAATCGTTTCATGAAATTTCGTGATGGCGCGTTTACCAAGCCCGGTTCGTACTTTAGTCATTACACCCGTCTGTCGAATCAAGCAGCATTCGATAAAGCGGAAGGTATATGGAGCTCAATTAATGGCTTGAACCTAGAACAAAATATCCTTCCGACAAGAGAAAGGGCACATCTGATTCTACGTAAAGGCGCAGATCATATGGTTGAAGAAGTGTTGCTTAGAAAATAGTAACGCCTTAGTCTCCTTTTCTTAACGATATCTCTCCACCAATATAGCTCTCGATGCCGTTCTCTGTTTTGAGTAACACGGCACCTTGTTCATCGATCCCCTGAACGACACCTTCAATTTCTCTAGGTCCAATAATCAATTTGACATTGCGACCTAAGAAATTATCTAAGCGATTCCAACGTTCGACAAAATTCGACATCCCTGTTAGTTCATAGTCGACAAGAGACTTGTCCCAGGCATTAATCAGAGCCTGTGCAAGTTGATTACGATCCGGTACTTGTCCATCACACACCTCCTTGAGAGAGGTCCATGGCTGGCCAATACCTGATGTTGTCGGATCCATAGATAAGTTAAGGCCCAAACCAATTACAATATGAGCAGCACCACCAGATTGCCCTGACAACTCTACCAATATTCCTGCTAGCTTTTTGTCATTATGGTAAAGGTCATTCGGCCATTTAAGCTTAACGCCTTCGACTCCCATCTCTTCCAAAGCTTCAACAACGGCAACACCAACTACGAGGCTTAATCCCATAGCAGCAGCCATACCCGCATCAAGTCGCCAGTACATCGAAAGGTACAGATTAGCGCCAAATGGTGACACCCACTCGCGCCCGCGACGTCCTCGACCTGCTGCTTGATATTCAGCAATGCAGACTGAACCGGATTCGAGGTCGTTGGTGCGTTCTAACAGATGCTGGTTTGTTGAACCTATGATTGGAATCAGTTCAAGGGAAGCATCACGGCTAACAGCAGACAATCGCCCTTGGTCAAGCATTTCTAAGCGGCTGGCTAGCTTATAACCTTTCCCTTGCACTCGATAAATATCCAAGCCCCACTCTTGAATACCTTTAATATGCTTACTGATCGCAGCTCGTGATACTCCGATCATTTCACCAAGGAATTCTCCAGAATGAAACTCACCATCAGCAAGGCATCTTAATAAGGCAAGCTTAGTACTGTGTTCTCTCATACTAATATCTCCAATGCTTTATCTAAGTTTGTCTCACCTTGTCGTCCCATAAAACGGACTTCATGTTCCAATTGAATATCAAATTTATCTAAGACAGATTGACGTACTCGCTCAGCTAGCTTAATGACATCCAAAGCAGTGGCTTTGTCATAGTTGATAATAACCAACGCTTGGTTTGGGTGAACTTGAGCACCACCTTCGATTACACCTTTGAACTGACATTGATCAATGAGCCATCCAGCAGCAACTTTGATCATGTTATTATTCTCATAACCTACAATGCTCGGGTACAGCAATAGCAATCGATCAAAATGATCTTTGGTGATCACTGGGTTTTTGAAGAAGCTGCCGGCATTACCTTGCACAGCAGGGTCTGGCAACTTGCTCGAACGAATGGCACATACTTCATCAAATATAGTACGAGGAGAAAGAGTCTCTATAGGAAGGCTTTTTAACGGACCGTAGTGATTACACGGCTTCCACTCTTTAGGTAATGCTAAGCCGATCGCAACAACAATCGCTTTACCGTATAAAGCGTGTTTGAAAATAGAATCTCTATAACCAAAGAGACATTGCTCTTTGGTTAATCGTTTAACTGTATAAGTATCCAGGCAAAGAGTATCGACATATTCGCACACGTCTTGCAGTTCAACACCATATGCACCAATATTTTGAATAGGTGCAGAACCTGAACAGCCCGGTATCATTGCTAAATTTTCGAGGCCACCAAGCCCCTTTCCAACGCTCCACTCAACCAAGCTAGGCCAATCTTCACCACCGTTAACATGCAGTAAGTGATGGCTATCTATCTCGGTCAAAGTAATCCCCGTCAACTGATTCACAATGATCAGGCCCGCGAAATGATCAGTAAAAAGCATGTTACTGCCCTTTCCCAGTATTAACTTAGGTAAGGCCGACCATTTAGAGTCTTTATAAACAGAAATCAGTTCTTCGATGGTTGTCACTTCAACCAACGCATCACACGTCTGATCGATGGAAAATGTATGAACATTTTTTAAACTAGCATTGAGATGGAATTGCATGATGATATTCAATTAACTTACACTGCAGCCATTCTACCGTAGATAAACAAGTGGCGCAGTGACAGAATGAACAATGTCATCATTACCCAATTAGACCCCGTAAAGGTTCCTCTCGTTAAACGTTTCTATAAAGAACACTACCCAACAGGAAAAGCTAATAAGAGTGAACTGATTTATTCATTGTTACTGGATAACGAGCTTTGTGGTGTCGTGCGTTTTCGAACGATAGAAGATAGCCGCTTGCTTACCGGCATGGCTATCTCAAAACAGCATAGAGGCAAGCAATTAGGCTCCCAGCTTATGGAGTACTGTGAGCAACATACACTCACAGAAAAAGACTACTGCTTTACATACGCTCATCTCATAAACTTTTATACACGACACCAATTCATACAAATAGACCCAAAACAACTACCTAATGGTTTGAGAGTTTTATACGAGCGATATTCGAATAGCGGAAAAGATCTCATTCCTATGCATTATCAGCAAAATTGTTAGAGAATGCCTCGATTATCTAGTATTTGATGCTATGCCTTTGGTAAAATTAAAGGTTCGCAATTTTGCATATTTTTAAGGTAAAACAGTCAATATGATTGCCAGTAGGAATCCATTCATACAATTGCCAACCATAGCGCAGAATCCTGACAAGTTTGAAGTACTACTATCAGCGCAAGAGTTTCGAACTCGTTTACTTGACGAGATATCTCGCGCAACGACTCGTATTAGTTTAGTCGCTTTGTACCTTGAAGATGATGAGGCTGGCCGTGAGATCCTAACTGCCTTATATGAAGCAAAGCAAAAGAACCCAGATTTGGACGTGAGTGTTTGTGTCGATTGGCATCGAGCACAACGCGGATTAATTGGTGCAGAATCTTCTGAAGGCAATGCAGCAATGTACAAAGAATTCGCTGAAAAATATCAGCTCTCTGTTCCTGTCTATGGCATCCCTGTTCGCGGTAAAGAGGTCTTTGGCGTTTTACATCTGAAAGGATTTATTGTCGACGATAACGTGATCTATAGCGGTGCAAGTCTTAATAATATTTATCTGAATTATCATGACCGCTATCGCTTTGATCGCTACCATGTTTTAAACAACCCAACACTGGCTGATTCAATGTTCACTTATGTACAAGAACAAATGATCGCAGATAGTGCTGTTTATGATTTAGCTGATAAGAACAAGCCTGCTACCAAAGAACTCAAACCAGCTATTCGCCAATTCCGTTCGTCATTAGCAAGATCTCAATATCAGTTCGATGGACAAGAAGTTTCACCTGAACAAGTTGCCATAACGCCACTGGTCGGTATAGGTAAAAGACGTAATCGCCTGAATCAAGGAATTAATCAGCTGGTTGCTCAAGCGAAAGATGAGATATTCATTTGTACTCCTTACTTTAACTTCCCACCTAGTTTAGCAAAGGAAGTGAAGAAAGCGCTCAAGCGTGGTGTAAAGGTCAGCATTGTTGTTGGTGATAAGACCGCGAACGACTTCTTCATTTCACCAGAAGAAGAGTTTAAAACCATTGGCGGGCTGCCTTACCTTTACGAATTGAACTTACGTCGTTTTGCTAAAGCCAATGAAGCCAACATTGCCAGTCGCAATTTATCAATTCGGCTTTGGAAACACGACTCTAATAGCTTCCACCTTAAGGGTATTTGGGTCGATAAGCGCTATATGCTATTAACGGGGAATAATCTCAACCCTCGCGCATGGAAACTAGATCTAGAGAATGGTATTTTTATCCAAGATAACTACCATCACCTAACGGATAAGTTCCAAGCCGAAGTTGATAACATCCTTCAACATACGCAACTTATCTGCACTTACAAACAATTAGATAAAGTCGATACCTACCCGGTCGAAGTTCAGAAATTGATTCGAAAGATCACTCGCGTGAAAGCCGATAGAGTGCTTAAGCAAATACTGTAGTAGATGTATTAAAAACACTATTTATCAACGCCTGGCAAACGCTAGGCGTTTTTGTATCTACGAGGTAACGAGTCAACATCTCTATTTATTCACAGTGAGTGTGGTAGATCTAAGTGCTAAGTACCCTAACTTTTCCTTAGTTAGTCTAAGAGTTCCGGATACCTGTATCCGGTATGATATAGAGAACAGTTAAACGAGTACCAATACGAACATAATCGACAATTACCCTCTACGTATTAAAAGCAATAATGGTCGTCATTCCCTACAGCAAAGTGCGTGAGCGATAGGAAATCTCACATAATAAAGCAATAAGATAAGCCCAATTTGATGTTCTGTTCTATTTTAGCTTAACGACCAGAGTTAGAAGTAACCACCTATATTCCCAAGCAGCACGTCCCGATATCGAGTGAAGTACCAGAGCTAGTGATAAGGATCTGTAGCCAAATTCCAAAACACATACGCTTAAAACGACGAAAGCCTAGTCGTCAGACTAGGCTTTCTAATATGTGCTGGCATAGCGTTAAGTGCAGGGGCTCGATGCCTTTACCGCACTCACACAATCTAAAAGCAAAACACT
>NZ_JBHNYN010000035.1:0-7524 GCF_054960695.1 Vibrio sp. PSi01 | reverse complement strand
TCTATTCTTACTCGAAAGTAAAAAGTAATTCTAAAGCTATTACCATTCCAACAGAATGGTAATGAATTGACTGTGCCAAAATTAAGTAAACTTAATTTTGTATTGGTCACTCAGTTCATTGAAATCATTGTGTTACCGAAGTAACTGTCATTACGCTCTTTTGAAAAAGAACCAATAACGTTTTGATATTCATCAACGAGTGCCCACACAGATTGATAGGTTTAAATTGTTAAAGAGCTTTACTTCTTAAGCGTTCCTTTAAGTAAGGAGCCTCTCGAAGTGGACGGCCATTCTAGCGAATTGGATTCCAGTGTCAAACACTTTTTCTCGCTAATTTTTCAAAGCATCTTAAATGCTTAATGGCGTCTCGTTACTTAGTTCAAACCGCTTGGTTATCCTTGGCAACGGAGGCGCATTATAGAGAGAATAATCCTTTGCACAAGGGCAAAAATGAAAAAAAACCGTCGCAAGCGACCGTTCGGACACTATTCACACAAAGCGTTCAAAATAGGTACAATTAAACCTTAATTTCGGCTAATCGTACCTATTATTCATAGTTTGATTATTGATGAGCAATAATTCGGTCATTATTCACTAATAGCTGCACTTTCTTATCAGGATTGATTTTTCCCGCCAATATCGCTTTCGCTAACGGATTCTCGACACTCTGTTGAATCGCTCTTTTCAATGGTCGTGCGCCATACACTGGGTCGAAACCAACCTGAGAAATCAACTTAAGTGCTTTGTCGGATACTTCAAGTTCATAACCATTTTCTTCCATTCGCTTTTTAAGATGTTCAAGCTGAATAGAGGCTATGGACTGAATGTGATCTTGGCCTAGAGGATGGAACACAACACTTTCATCAACACGGTTCAAAAACTCAGGACGGAAATGCTTACTGACCACTTCCATCACCTCATTCTTGATTCCTTGATAATCAAGTGTATTGAAGTTTTCTTGAATTCTCGAAGAGCCTAGATTAGATGTCATGATCACGACCGTATTTCTAAAATCTACCGTACGACCTTGTCCATCAGTTAATCGTCCATCATCGAGAACCTGTAATAAGATATTGAAAACATCCGGATGTGCTTTCTCAACTTCATCCAACAAAATCACTGAGTAAGGTTTACGGCGTACAGCTTCTGTTAAATAGCCACCTTCTTCATATCCAACATAGCCCGGAGGAGCGCCAACTAAACGAGCAACAGAGTGTTTCTCCATAAACTCAGACATATCGATACGCACCATGGCATCGTCACTATCAAACATAAAGTTAGCGAGTGTTTTGCAAAGTTCGGTTTTACCTACGCCAGTAGGGCCAAGAAATAAGAAAGAGCCAATCGGCTTGTTTGGGTCTGATAAACCAGCACGGCTACGACGAATCGCATTCGATACCACTTCAACCGCCTCTGCTTGACCAATAACGCGCTTGTGCAGAACACCTTCCATTTTAAGAAGCTTCTCTTTCTCAGCTTCTAGCATTTTAGAAACAGGGATGCCCGTTTGCTTCGATAGAACATCTGCTATTTCTGCATCGGTGACTTTGTTACGTAATAACGTCATTTCTTGCATTTCAGCTTGAGTCGCAAGATCTAACTGCTTCTCCAACTCTGGAATTCGACCATATTGAAGCTCTGACATTCGGTTAAGATCACCAGCTCGTCTTGCAAAGTCCATATCCATTCGAGCTTGTTCTAATTCCGATTTGATATGTTGCGTTCCAGACAAAGCCGCTTTTTCTGCATTCCACACTTCTTCAAGTTCCGCGAAGTCTCGTTCTTTATCGGAAAGCTCAGATTGCAATGTACGAAGACGCTTTTCACTGGCTTCGTCATTTTCGTTAGTTAACGCTTGCTGCTCGATCTTCAGTTGGATTATCTTGCGTTCTAATTTGTCCAATGACTCAGGCTTTGAGTCTATTTGCATACGAATGCTCGAAGCAGCCTCATCAATCAAATCAATAGCCTTATCTGGTAACTGACGATCTGAAACGTACCGATGAGATAATGTTGCCGCAGCCACAATAGCTGGATCGGTAATTTCTACATGGTGATGAAGTTCATAGCGTTCTTTTAAACCGCGGAGAATAGCAACGGTATCTTCTACGGTTGGTTCATCGACTATCACCTTTTGGAATCGACGCTCTAAAGCAGGATCTTTCTCAATATATTGACGATATTCATCAAGAGTTGTTGCTCCGACACAGTGCAACTCACCGCGAGCCAATGCTGGTTTCAGCATATTACCGGCATCCATAGAGCCTTCGCCTTTACCCGCACCTACCATAGTATGAATTTCATCAATGAAGAGGATGATGTTTCCTTCTTCTTTAGATAATTCGTTGAGAACTGATTTCAAACGCTCTTCGAATTCACCACGATATTTAGCGCCCGCAATCAAAGAACCCATATCTAACGACAGCACGCGACGGCCTCTTAAACCTTCAGGTACTTCGTTATTAATAATGCGTTGCGCCAAGCCTTCAACAATTGCGGTTTTACCAACACCAGGTTCACCGATAATAACTGGATTGTTTTTGGTTCGACGCTGAAGAACTTGGATGGTGCGACGAATTTCATCATCTCGACCAATCACAGGGTCAAGCTTGCCTTGCTCTGCTCTTTCAGTCAGATCAATGGTGAACTTCTCGAGTGCTTGACGTCGATCTTCTGCATTCGGGTCATCGACTTTCTGCCCACCGCGAACTTGTTCGATAGCTTGAGATAATTTTTTTTCTGTAAGACCTAGCTCTTTAAGCAAGTTACCTAAAGGTCCTTTATCTTCAATAGCTGCAAGTAAGAAGACTTCTGAGGATATATAACTGTCTTGACGCTTTTGCGCCACCTTGTCACATAGGTTGAACAACGTACCCATCGCACTAGAAAGCTGAACGTCACCACCGATACCACTTACTTTCGGTACACGGTCTAACATTTCACTCAATTTAGAACGAAGTTGAACCACATCAATATTCAACATAGTAAGCAATGGACGAATTGCACTACCATCTTGATTAAGCAACGACACCATTAGGTGTACTGGTTCTATATATTGGTGATCACGACCTAATGCGAGCGACTGAGCATCAGATATCGCAATTTGGAATTTACTAGTGAATCGATCGAGACGCATGCCAACCTTCCTACTCTTAGATATGTTTATCTTATGTTTAGAAGATGGATACGGTAACGAAGATTTTCAAGGGATAAAAATGAAGAATAGAGCTTATATGGAAATATAAATGAGCTCGATGGGTAATTACATTAATTAGAAGTTACTCTAACCAAATAAAGGTAGCCTGACGCCCAGTAATGCCATCACGACGATAAGAATAGAAAGCATCGGAATCAGTATAAGTACATAAATTCGAATCTGTCACCGAAGTAACGCCAACCTTATTGAGTCGTTGGGTTGCTAGCTGAGACATGTTTGCTAACCACTTGCCCGGTTCGGATTTGGCTTTAAATGCTAACTTCGCTTGAGCGTCAAAACGAACAAAAGCGTCCAACACATCGTTGCCAACCTCAAATGCCTCTTTACCAATTGCAGGGCCAAGCCAAGCAATAATCTGGTTATCTGAATCTAGGTTTGAAAACTTTGCGACGGCATTTTCAAGAATACCACCAGCAAGACCACGCCAACCTGCATGAACTGCAGCAACTTGAGTACCTTTGGTATCGGTAAGGATGACCGGTAAACAATCGGCTGTCATCGCAGAACACACAACACCCTTTGCAGTGGTAAATGTACCATCCGCATCAAGCACATTCACCGCAGGTTCTAAAACCGTAACAACATCAGTTGAGTGAGTTTGATTTAGCCATACCGGAGCCGTGGGCATCTTAGATTGTTGCTTTAGCCATGTTCGGTTACTTTCAACAAGTAAAGCATCATCCCCAACGTGCATACCAAGGTTTAACCCTTGATAAGCACCTGTAGAACAACCATCAAAACGAGTCGAAGCAAATGCTTTTACGTTTTGTGGTGCATTCCAGTCAGGGATGATCATTGACACGATTAAATGTCGTCTTCTATGTTTTCGCGAGCATCAACACGCAATGCTTCAGCCATCACAACCATGTCATTTGGCACAGGTGCATGGAACTCAACTTCTTCACCAGTAATCGGGTGAACAAACTTCAGCATAACCGCGTGTAGTGCTTGGCGATCAAAAGAACGAATCATTGTCGTTAGTTCTTTAGATGCACCTTTTGGAATACGTGCACGACCACCGTACGCGATATCACCTAACAGCGGATGCTGAAGATATGACATGTGAACACGGATTTGGTGAGTACGACCGGTTTCTAGACGCAGACGAATACGAGTATGTTCGCGGAAATGCTCAGCAACACGGTAGTGAGTTACCGCAGGCTTACCCAATTCATTGACGTCCATTAACGTACGCTTCGTTGCATGACGGCTAATGCCTTTCTCTACTACACCGCCCGCAGTCATTTTACCAATAGCAATTGCTTCATATTCACGAGTAATACGACGCTTGGCAAGAGCTCGTACAAGGCGAGTTTGAGCTGGAACCGTTTTAGCCACAACCATAAGACCAGTTGTGTCTTTATCAAGACGGTGCACAATACCAGCACGAGGTACTTCGGCAATCTGAGGGTAATGGAAAAGCAATGCGTTTAGTATGGTTCCATCCGGCGTACCTGCGCCTGGGTGTACAACCAGGTCACGAGGTTTATTGATAACCAATAAATCATCATCTTCATAGACAATGTCTAACGGAATATCTTGTGCTTCCCAGCGTTCTTCATCCGCAAGCTCCGCTTGTAAGATGATCGCTTCACCGCCCAAAACTGTAGTGCGCGGTTTAGTGATAACTTCGCCATCCACTTGGATTTTGCCGTCAAGAAGCCACTCTTTAATACGAGAGCGAGAAAAATCAGTAAATAGTTCAGCGACAGCTTGGTCTAAACGTTGACCTAACTGGCTGCTTTTTACTGTGTCTGTTAATGTTATCTGCTGAGCCATATCGAACTTTTTTAAAAACCGTGAGACTAATACCCATTAGTATGGATAAAATAGAATAATTGCATCATTGTATCTGTTACTGGTTAGAAAGTAACGGAAGCTTACGAAATATTTAATTCAAGGAATCGACGCCTGACATGAAACACCTTACTTTATCGGGTCTATTAGCCGTATCACTCTTAGTTGGCTGTTCAAGTAGTGAAGAAATAGTACCGGATGTACCGCCATCGGTTCTTTACTCTGACGCTCAACAATCACTGCAGAGTGGTAGTTGGCTTTCAGCAATCGAAAAGCTAGAAGCCTTAGACTCTCGTTACCCATTCGGCGCCTATTCAGAACAAGTACAACTGGATCTAATTTACGCGTACTACAAAAATGATGACTTGGCACTTGGCCTTGCCACTATTTCGCGATTCTTACGTTTGAACCCAACCCATGAGAAACAAGACTGGGTACTGTACATGCGTGGCTTAACGCACATGGCTCAAGATAGAAACTTCATGCACGATATTTTTAATATCGACCGAAGTGACCGAGATCCAGAACCCGTGAAGCTTGCTTTTGCTGACTTCAAGCGACTGCTCGAACGCTTCCCTAGCAGCCCTTATGCCGAAGACTCACAAAAACGCATGTTCGCACTTAAAAACCGCCTAGCAGAGTATGACTTAGCAACGGCTGACTTTTACCTACGACGTGAAGCTTGGATTGCTGCAGTGAACCGTACACAAGAACTACAAAAAACCTACCCTGATACCATTGCGGCTCGTAAATCTTTAGACATACAGTTAGAAGCCTACAAAAAACTAGGTCTGGAAGATGCGGTAGCAAGAACAGAGCAGTTAATTGAGCTAAACCCACTACCTTAATCAACTACTTACATATCAATATAAAAAAGCGCGCTAATTTATTAGCGCGCTTTTTTTTAACCACATTTCGTAAACTTGATGAATCGCATAATACACGGTATCTTCAATAAATAACTTTTAACAAATCATCAACATGGAGTGTGGATGTGAGTAGGTTGTTATTATTTATTGGGATCATGCTATTTAGCCAAATTTCCCACTCATTGGAGTTATCCCCATTAAGCAATAAGCCTTACATGGGCGACTTGGATGTACTTAAAACCAAAGGAATGGTTAGAGTACTCGTGTCGGCCGATCTTGGATTTTATTACATAGAAGATGGCAAACCAAAGGGTATAGTGGCAGAGATGCTCTATCACTTTGAGAAAAATCTTCGTAAGAAACACCCTTACCTCAATGTTCAAATCATCCCCATACAAAGAGATGACCTACTCCCCTCGTTGCAATCTGGTTATGGCGATATCGCCGTAGCAAACCTAACGGTCACCGATAAACGCTTACAAGCCATCGATTTTTCAGACCCAATGATAACAAGTGTCAAAGAACTCATTATCACTGGGAAAAAGTCTCCCCCTATTACCGATATCAAACAACTAAGCGACAAAGAGGTGTGGATTCGTGCAAGCTCAAGTTATTTCGAGAGTGTGCAGAGAGTGAACAAAGAACTCAACAGATTAGATTTATCCCCACTTCACGTCCACTTTGTCGAAGAATCATTACAAGACTACGAACTGATCGAGTTAGTTAACCAAGGTTATATACAAGGCACGATACTCGATAGTCACAAAGCAAAACTATGGACTGACGTAATGGAAAATATTCAAGTCCATACCGACTTGCCTTTACGAGAAAATGGTCGCATTGCTTGGGCATTAAGAAAAGACAGTCCAATTTTAAAGAAAGAGATCAATAAATACGTTAAAACCTCTCGCAGCGGCACCTTACTCGGCAACGTGATATATCAAAAGTATATCGATAATACTCGCTGGCTAGGCCGAGCTCTCAATCCTAACAAAGTCGACAAAGTGGCTAAACTCGCTGATGTGTTTGAAAAATACTCAAGCAAGTATGAATTTGACCCTTTAATGATGTCAGCTCAAGGCTTTCAAGAATCAGGACTTGATCAGAGCAGGGTTTCTCACCGAGGTGCAATTGGCGTAATGCAGGTACTCCCGAGTACTGCTAGAGACAAAAACGTCAATATTAAAAACATTCACAAAGTGGATAACAATATCCACGCGGGCGTGAAATACATGCGTTTTATCAAAGATCGGTATTTTGATGACCCGGCAATATCTCCTGATAACCAAATCTACTTTACGTTGGCATCTTACAACGCCGGACCCGCTAAAATTAGAAAGATGAGAGCTATAGCCAAGGAAAAAGGTTATAACCCCAACATCTGGTTCAAGAATGTAGAAATCATCACGCGTAAGTATGTGAGTAAAGAACCCGTTACTTACGTCACTAATATCAACCGCTACTTCGTTATTTACAAACAATTACAGGCAATTAATACCATCCGAGAGAACGGTACAGCGAGATTACTACAAACCAGCGATTAACGTACAAACTCAAAAAGTCATATTGAGTCCATACGAAACTTTCCGATTGCGAAATCGCGAAGCAACGAAAAACTAAAAAGCCCGCACAAGGAAACCG
>NZ_JBHNYN010000034.1:0-11588 GCF_054960695.1 Vibrio sp. PSi01 | reverse complement strand
CAAGATTTTGTCCAGAAATGTGTTTGAGAGAAGTGGATAGTTACGAATGTTGAACCTTGGTATCAATCCACACAAAATATCAACTTGTGACTTTTCAACATAAAGAGCCGCTTTTTAGCGGCTCTTTATGTTTGAGTTTTAGCTATCACTTAGAAGAGTGTTAACTATCAATTTTTCTACTTCGCATAATTCGAAGGAAACAGTGCTCGTTTCGCTTCTTCATCACGTTCGGTTTTAAACTCAATGCCTTTACCAATCTCGCGAGCGCGCAGTGCGGCAGGGCGACTGTTGATTGCATCAAACCAGCGCTTTAAGTTCGGGTAAGGTTCTAGGCCTTCTTCACCAAGCACGAACGGTGCTTTATCAATCCAACCCCATGCCGCGACATCGACAATGGTGTACTCATTTCCGACGAAAAACTCACGACCTTCCATATGCTTTTCTAACACTTCGTAGTGACGTTGTGCTTCACGTAGATAACGGTTCACGGCGTAGTCTAGGCCTGCAGGGGCAGCATGACGGAAGTGTACCGATTGGCCAGAGTATGGACCAAGACCGCTCGCGATGAACATCATCCAAGATAGAAGTTCTGCTCTGTCTTCTGGTTGCCCCGCTAGCTTGCCAGTTTTCTCTGATAGGTAAAGAAGGATAGCGTTAGAGTCGAATACACGTTGTCCGTCATCTTCAATCGCTGGCGTTTTGCCATTTGGATTTATTAAGCGATATTCCGGTGTGTGTTGCTCGCCTTTTAAGGTATCAACTGGAACGAGTTCAAAATCTAGGCCTGTCTCTTCTAGAAACAGAGCGATCTTCATTGGATTGGGTGTTTGGTGAAAATAGAACTTAAGCATGGGGTAACTCCTTGTATTGGACGTCCATTAAAACACCACTTGAACGATCGTTCAATGATTGATTTTAAATTGTGTGAAAAAGGGCCTGTTTTTTTAAACGAGCGGTGTTTGAATTTCAGTTAGTGGGCAGAAGCTAGCGTGAACCTATTGGCGGTTGAGAATCTTAAATATCTGAAAGTATGTGTTTAAATGTGAGCTTTCATGTTGGTCGTCAGTCTAAATGTAATTGTCGATTATGGTGGGGGAGGCGTGTGAGTTTGAAGCTAGATATTCGAAAATAGTCAGTAACATCATTGTTATACAACAACTTGTTAGATTGGCGAGCGTGTTTAGGCACATAAAATCGTGATCTGCAGCCACATCTTATGCAACCAAGGAATATTAACGCTGTAGATTCTGGTGTGCTTCACGGTTTTTTAATACTAGGGGCTTACATTGGGGAGCAAATCTGATGTGAACACTTAACGACACAGGATCTTTCCATGAAAAAGAACATTATCGCCCTCGCTCTTGGTGGCATGCTGGCTTTTGGCGCAACTCCTTATTCTTTTGCTGCTAACGATGGCGCAGTACAAGCTTCTGCGGATTACGCGCAGTTGGTGACTAAGCGACAAGTTGTCGACCAACTACTTCTTGATGCGTTGCAAGCGTTTAAGTCTCCAGCAAGAATTTCTCACGCTGGCTTCACGGCTAAAATGCCAAGCAACATGGAAATTGTGACTAACCGGTTGTTAGAAGCTTACCAGTTAGAACCTTACCGCACTGACTTGCTGATTTCGGCAGCGAACGCTCAGATCTACAACAAGAATGCAGAGCGCGCTATTGAGTTGTTTGAGCAAGCGTTGACGGTTGCGCCAGACGATGTCGATCTTCATGCTTACCTTGCGGTTTGGCAAAGATTCGATGGTAATGATAGTGAATCCAACAAGCATATGCAGAAGCTTGAGAGCCTGAACAAAGGCAAAGCCGAAGACATCAAACGTATCTTTGCTACGGTCGATCGCGTTTTAGAAACACCGTTGAAAGAATCAGCAGATAAAGGGCTACTGAGCGATCACGGCGCGATAGTTACTTTGGGTTACGCGCTGAACCCAGATGGTTCAATGCATGAGATCTTGATTGAACGTCTTGAAACCACATTGGCAATGTCTAAAGCCAACCCGGATGCGATGATTGTGCTAACGGGTGGCGTGCCTAAGAACCACAAGACAGAAGGCAAGTTGATGGCGAATTGGCTTATTTCAAAAGGGGTGAGTAAAGATCGTATCATTGAAGAGAACTATGCGACTAGCACGGTAGGGAATGCTTTGTTCAGTAGCTATGCGCTTGCTCGTCATAATATTAAGCATGCGACCATTATTAGCTCGGCAAGCCATGTTCGTCGTGGTCAAACTTTGTTTGAAATTGCGAGCTGGCAAACTGGCCCTCAAGGAATTACATTTGATACGGTTGCTTACCCAGACAAGCCGTTAGAAAGTCTTAAAAATGCAAGCAGTGGCGAACTGTTAGGTATTTATCGTGATGCTCTAAGAACCTATGGCATGTGGAGTTACCGCTCTTATCCGCTAGAGTCGCGTTAAGCCTAAAATCTAAGCAATAACTTGGGTTAAGCAAAGCACAACTTGCTGGTACTATCGAGAGGCGCTAGGTGGTAAACTGGCACTCTATCAATTTTAGTGTTTCAAAGGTAAAGTGATGAACCCGATTTTAGCAATGTTGAAAGAGAACAATATTAGCGATGAGCAAATCAGCGAGATATTCAAGACGCTGACAGAGAACCCTCTTGCAGCAATGGCGACAATCAGCCAACTTGGCTTACCACAAGATAAACTTCAAATGCTGATGGGTCAGGTAATGCAAAACCCAGCGCTAATCAAAGAAGCCGTTGAAGAGCTTGGCCTAGATTTCTCTAAGGTTGAAGCGGCTAAAGAACAACTTCAAAAATAAGTCAATTTGAATGAGCTAAGATCGAATTAGCTTAATCAAAATTCAATGAAAAGGTCGTTTAAGTTCAGCAACAGGCTGTCTTAACGGCCTTTTTTGATCTTGGTGGCGATTATTCACTTTGATCAAGTTGCTTTCAATCCCTGCTTCCCATTTTCTACTCAACGACTATTTCAACACAATTGACAGCACCTTTGCCAAACATGCGTTGCTACTAACAATTTACTTACTAGACTTAATTAACCTATGTGCGACTTGATATGTGCACCTTGATGAACAGTGTTTTTTGGGTGAGGAATGCCCTGAATAGTTGGGATATAAACATCAAACAATAGCGCTGTTTATTTATGGGTCACAACAAGAAAAAGAATAAGAGGGCACTCAATAAGCCCTTTATTGAGCAGTGATTTTATAGGAAATGAGTTATGAAATATTTAAAGGAAACGGCTTTAGCTAGCCTTGTGTTGGCCGGGCTTGTTGGTTGTGGCGGAGACTCAGGATCATCAAGCAGTACGACACCCATTACCTTGAGTGTGAGTGATGCGCCCGTCGATGATGTTAAAGATGTGACGGTGACATTCAGCAAGGTAGCTTTACTTCCGATTCAGGGAGGTACAACGCTAGTGTATGACGTGTATAAGACGGGCGAAAACGGTGATTACGTTGATGAAAATGGCGACCCGTTGCCAGACGGTGAAGATCCTATTCCATTAAGTGTCAATTTATTGGATTACCAAGGAAGCGATGCACTTCCTTTGATTGAAAACGAGGTAGTTCCAGTAGGTAGCTATAAACTATGTGTGTTTGCGAATGATGGCGAACACACGACACATCCATCTTATGTTGTAGAAAACGATGACTCGATTCGTGAGTTAACGGTGAAAGGTAATGGCGCGTGCCCGCAAGGTGTTGGTAAAGAAGATAACGCTGGCGTGCTTTACTTTAATGATTCATTTAATGTGAACCAACAGAGTAACGATTTTGTTGTCGAGTTCGATCTTCGACGTGGCCTAAAGAACAGTTCGACTTTCCCTGATTACACTATTCAAAGAACGTCTGTAAGCCTTATCAATACGGTTGAGACAGGAAACATTGAAGGTACTGTTTCGAGTACCACTTTTGCAGCTTGTAACCCTACAAATGATAATACTTATGTTCAGTCGGTGTACTTGTATGAAGGTAATGTCGACAAAGCTGACATGGCGCCTATTGGCGGTTCCGATGAGGTGAAGCCGATTACTTCAGCATCAGTGGCAATGAATGAAGCACAGACTAACTATGAGTTCTCTCTAGGATTTATTGATCCAGGTACTTACTCATTGGGTTATACCTGTACCGCGCAACACGACAGCGATGAAGACAATGCTGATCCGGTTGCTGATGGTTTTGACATTTATGAAGTTCAAAATAGTGTCCAGGTAGTGATTGACGAAGATACCCGAGTATCATTTTAGTAATTAATGTGTTCTAACCATGTGAATAAATACGGCCTCTCATTTAGAGGCCGTTTTTGATCATGTCACCTAGTTAGCATGAATTTGATGATCATTGAGTGTGACTCTAGGGAAGTGATAATGTAACTTTGTATCTCTTACTTTAACCTAGCGAAATGTACTCCGGCGTTGCTCATGAAATCTAGCTTAAGCATTCGATCTTACACCAAGCAATTTAATACCCATGCTCATGATGACCATCATCAACTGGTATTGCCGATCCAAGGCAGTATTAATATCGAAATGGTGAGGTATGTCGGTAAAGTGGCGGTGGGCGAATGTGTGGTGATTCCGGTAACCACAGCACATGCGTTTAAAGCGGACGAAGCAGCGCGGTTTATTGTCGCGGATATGGCTGTGTTGCCTCAGCATTTGTTAGAGCACGAGCTCTCGGTTTTCACGATAACGCCACCTTTGATGAGCTTCTTGTTGTTTGTTGAGAAGCAGCTGGAATATCAGGTCGATAGCGGTATTGAGTCATCCATCTTGGATGTGTTTTCACTGCTGTTAGAGCAACAACAAGTGAGCAAGAGCATCGACCCAAGAATCCGTGCGGTACAAAGGCTGATAGCGGATAACTACACGCAACCGTTATCCATATCACAACTTGCAGAAACGGCCTGTTTGAGCCCTACTCAATTCAAAAAACGCTTCAAAGAGTGCTTGGGTATCAGTGCGCTTAAATACATTACTCGATATCGTATGGAGAAAGCTCAAGCCTTGTTAACCCACACAGATTTACCTGTTCAATTGATAGCCGAAAATGTGGGTTATAGTGATGTTTCTGCTTTTAGTCGTCGCTTCTCTCAGCACTTTGGAATGTCTCCAAGGGCGTTTCTAGGCTCAATGAAAGACAGTCTTTAGAAACAACAATAGCGTCCTTTCGGCAAACTAACTTTTATCAATCTTCACTATTATCTATTTCAGAACTGAAAATTGGGTAATAGAAATGAATCTTGCCATCAATCGCGTTAACGAATTCCAAATGGGCACTTTAGCCATCTTGTTTGCTTCCATTTTATGGGGCACGACAGGCACCGCCGCAAGTTTTGCGCCTGATCTAAGCCCATTAGCGATTGGTGCTTTCTCTATGGGTGTCGGCGGCCTAATGCAAGCGGGCTTAGCGTATCGAAAAATCCTATTCGCTTTCGACAAGCTTTTGCAGAACAAGAAGTTGTTGGCAGTGAGCGCTTTGGCTTTAGCGATCTATCCTTTAGCTTTCTATTCTTCAATGAAATTATCTGGCGTGGCGATTGGTACAGTGGTTTCGATTGCTACCGCACCTTTCTTTTCTGCTCTGTTAGAGTGTCTTATTAGCAAAAAGAATAATATCAACAAACGTTGGCTCACTAGCTTTGCGATTGGTGTGGTGGGTATTGGGTTGTTGGTGTTTTCAGAATCTTCATCGACGAATGAATCCGGTGATGATCTCAAGCTGTTCGGTATTGCTTTAGGTTTGCTCGCTGGGTTGTGTTACGCCATTTATTCTTGGGCGACCAAAGCACTGATCGACAAAGGGATTAAGTCACAAGCGGCGATGGGCAGTATTTTTGGCCTGGGTGCGATGCTGTTGCTGCCAACGCTCTGGTTTACGGGGGAGAACCTGTTTTCCTCGCAGATTAACGTATTAGTCATCAGTTATCTGACGTTAATCCCACAATGCTTGGGCTATATCGCGTTCAGTTTTGGTTTACGCCACGTGACCGCGAGTAGCGCCAATCTGCTGACTCTGTTTGAACCAGTAGTTGCAGCGGTGCTTGCCGTCTGTGTTGTCGGTGAGCTGATTCCTTTTACAGGCTGGTTAGGTATGTCTCTGATTGTGTTGTGCTTGTTTATACAGTCGAAGCCATCTAAAGGAACGTTATAAGTATTTGTTTTGTTTTGCCTAATTGAAATTTTTTCATGTGTAATTCTTATAATTGAATAAAATCAGTATCTCAGTTGTGAGAGTGCTGTTACTATCGCTATCAATAGTCGGGGGGCATATACCTTATTTGGTGTTTGCTGAGATCGTTAATCGAGACCCGTTGAACCTGATTCAGTTAACACTGGCGTAGGGAACTATAAGCACTCGATCTGCGTCTGCACCCATGAAAACTTTCATGTGTTTATTGCGACTTCTCCTTCGATCGGTGTTCGTTCTCCTACGTCTTGTAAGATAGTAGGAGCGACAATGACACACAGTTCTAATTCAAAAGATTTAACGCTAAAAGTCTCAGTTTCACAGCACTCTGCTGATGGTTCGATTCGAACAAACACTCCGATTGTATTGACGATCGCTGGTTCTGACAGTGGTGGTGGCGCGGGCATTCAAGCTGATATTAAAGCCATGTCTGCAACGGGTAGCTTCGCTTGTTCGGTAATTACCGCAATTACCTCTCAGAATACCCAAGGCGTTTTCGCCATTTTGCCTATTCCACTCGACCATGTTGCTAGCCAGTTAGATGCGGTTTTTACTGATCTCAATATCGTGGCAGTAAAAGTCGGCATGTTGGCCGATTCGCAAATCATCAAAGTCGTCGCTGATAAAATTAAGCAGTACCAACCTAAACACTTAGTGATTGACCCTGTAATGGTCGCAACCAGTGGTGATCTTCTTTTAGAAAACTCAGCCATTACTACACTGAAACAAGAGCTGATTCCGCTGGCAGACATCATTACGCCTAATTTGCCTGAAGGCGCGGCGTTAACAGGCAAGCCGGTACCTGAAAGCGAAGCTGAAATGCAGGGCATGATTGAAGATTTACGCGCACTAGGTGCTAAAGCGGTTCTCTTGAAAGGCGGCCACCTGGAGAAAGATGAAAACAGTAACGACTTACTGATTCTGTCAACCACATCTGCTCTGATTAGCGCGAAGCGTTTTCCTACCAAAAACACACATGGAACGGGCTGCACGCTCTCTTCTGCTATTGCTTCTTTCTTGGCTCAAGGCAACAAACTTCCAGAGGCTGTCGACCTAGGTAAACAATACATTTCACGAGCAATTGCTCACGCCGACGAACTTCAAGTTGGTCAAGGTCACGGCCCTGTAAATCACTTCTTCGTTGGGCACGGTAATGTCCGTTAATATGATTGGCGTTCAACTCAGTAATGCGACTCTGCGTTACCGAGATAGCGAGCACGCGACCTTATCTGGACTGTCATTGAGCTTAAAAGCAGGCAAGTGGACAGTGTTACTTGGTCGCAGTGGCTGCGGAAAAACCACGGTATTGCGTTATCTGGCAGGCTTGTTGGACGACAAGGTGGAATGGCAGGGCACATTGGCAACGTCTGATGAATTGCCTTTAACGGATCGCATCGCTTACATGGCGCAGCAAGATTTGTTACTGCCATGGCTATCGGTTATCGACAACGTGTGTTTGAGCCATCGCTTTCAAAATTCCGCAGATAAGCATAAAAATATCGAGCATAAAAATCAGGCGTTAGAGCTACTGATTTCTGTTGGTCTGGCTGATTACGCGGATGCTATGCCGGATCAATTGTCTGGTGGTATGCGCCAGCGTGTTGCTTTGGCTCGAACCTTAATGCAAGACAAGCCAGTCGTGCTGATGGATGAGCCTTTCTCTGCGCTGGATGCGGTAACGAGACACAAGCTGCAAAGTTTAGCGTGTGAACTGTTAAGGGGTAAAACCGTTGTGTTGATCACTCATGATCCACAAGAAGCGGTGCGTCTGGCGGATAACTTGTATGTGTTGCAAGGCACGCCTGCGAGTGCTCACTCTTTATCTGTGCCTCACACGTCAACGCCACGAGTGTTAGATGGTGAGTGTGCCGAGCTACAACAAGCGATCTTAGAACAGTTGGAGCGTGATTATGAATGAACTAACTCGAAGTGAAGCTACTGATAGCTCCAAGATAGAAAACTCAATGGAAGAAAGTTCAACTAACGCGCAGGCTAGCACAGCGCGTCCTCGCCAGATGAATCCTGTTATGCGTTTGCTTATTAGCAGTGCTGTGATTCTTGGTTTGTGGCAAATGGTGGTAATTATATTCGAGATGCCAAGCTTCATTCTGCCAGCTCCCGCAGAAGTCTCCCTCAAGCTGATTGAACGCTACGATGTGTTACTCAAACACACTTGGGTGACTGCGCAAGAGATCTTACTTGGTCTATTGCTCGGTTTATCCATGGGGCTGTTTTTCGCCTTGCAGATGTTGATGTTTGACCCGTTGAAGCGTTGGCTATTGCCTATCTTGATTGCTAGCCAAGCGATTCCTGTATTTGCGATTGCGCCAGTACTTATGCTTTGGCTTGGCTATGGCATCGCTTCAAAAGTGGTGATGGCGGCGATCATTATCTTCTTCCCTGTGACCACTTGCTGTTACGACGGTCTGCGTAATACACCGACAGGTTATCTTGATCTTGCTAAGACGATGGGTGCATCGAAATGGCAATTGCTCCGCTATATCCAACTTCCTGCTGCATTGCCAACATTGGCGTCTGGCATTCGTGTAGCGGTGGTGATAGCCCCAATAGGCGCAGTCGTCGGTGAGTGGGTAGGCTCCAGTGAAGGTTTAGGTTACTTAATGCTACAAGCCAATGCGCGCATGATCATTGATGAGATGTTTGCGGCCTTATTTATCTTGGCGGTGCTGTCTATCTCGCTCTACTTCATCACAGATAAGTTACTCAAAAAAGCCATCCCTTGGGAGAACCAGTGATGGCTTGATCAATAACACTTTGTTTAATAAGGCTTCGCTCAACGCTATTTATCTAAACAAAACGTCGTTAAAAACTAGCTCTATAAACACAATAATAATATTCAGAAGGAAAGGTTAACTATGAAAAACACCAAATTGGTAGGTGCAGTGGCACTGCTTGCTTCGCTAGTGTCAGGTCATGCTCTAGCGGACTCTGAACAAAAGAAACTGACACTGATGTTGGACTGGTTTGTGAACCCGAACCATGGCCCGATTGTGATCGCTCAAGAGCGTGGCTACTTTGCTGACCAAGGTCTAGATGTTGAAATTCAAGAGCCAGCAGACCCAAGCACACCAGCAAAATTGGTCGCGGCAGGTAAGGTCGATTTAGCGGTAACTTACCAACCAAGTTTAACCATGGATGTGGCAGCGGGTCTTCCTTTAGTTCGTGCATCAACCCTTATCGCGACGCCACTAAATACACTAATGGTATTGGATAACGGCAAGAACGATACGCTAGCGGATCTGAAAGGCAAGAAGATTGGTATTGCGATTGCTGGTAACGAAGAAGCGACTATTGGCACCATGCTGGCTCAAGAAAGCGTTGAGTTTACAGACGTGCAAACCATCAATGTTGGTTGGGCACTGTCGTCTTCATTGGCATCAGGGAAGGTAGATGCAATCTGGGGTGGCTTACGTAACTTCGAGACCAACCAGTTAGCTCTTGAAGGCTTTAAAGCAAAAGCATTCTTCCCAGAAGAGCACGGTGTTCCTGCTTACGATGAGCTTATCTTTGTTGCGAACGCAAAGCAACATGATGATGAAGCGATCAAAGCGTTCAACAAAGCATTGGAACAAGCAACCACTTACATTGTTAACCACCCACAAGAGTCATGGAGCGAGTTTGTTGCGTATTCACCTGATACGCTGAACAACGAGCTTAACCAACGCGCATGGAACGACACGCTGACTCGTTTTGCACTTCGCCCTTCAGCGGTTGACCTGAAACGTTACGACGATTACGCACAGTTCATGTTCGACAAAGGCATTATCAAATCACTACCAAAAGCCGCTGACTACGTACCGACTTTTGACTAAGGAATCTCATGAAATACCAAGACTTAATCCAAGCCTGTCAGCAAGATTGGCAAGACTACACAGAGCATGATTTTGTTAAAACGCTGGCGAACGGCACACTCGCTCAGCCGTGTTTCCTGCATTATTTGAAACAAGATTTTCTGTTCTTGAAGCAATATGCTCGCGCTTATGCGTTGGCGATTTACAAGGCGAAAACCTTGGCTGATATGCGCCGTGCATTGCCAAGTGTTCATGCTCTGCTAGATTCTGAAATATCTCACCACGTGACTTACTGTGGTCAGTGGGGCTTAACGGAATCTGACCTAGAAAACGAACCTGAAGATTTCGGCACAGTCGCTTACACACGCTACGTTCTAGACGCGGGTATGACGGGTGATCTTGTCGATCTTTATGCGGCACTGGCTCCGTGTTCAATTGGTTACGCTGTGATCGGTAAAGCGCTGTTAGAAAGCAGCGATACCGTTTGGGAAGGCAACCCATACGCAAGCTGGCTGCAACTGTATGGCGGCGAAGAGTTCCAATCAGGTGTGGCTACAGGCGCGGAGTACTTTAATCAGCTGCTTGCTGAAATTGATATCAACAGCGAGCGTGGTCAAAGTATCGTTCATATCTTTAAAACGGCAACGCGTATGGAAGTGGCTTTCTGGCAGCAAGGTCTGAATGCACTTAATGACTCAACAGCGGCTTTCACGAATAAGGATTAATCCATGCTAACTGAACAAATCATCCAATCACTGCGCGCAGTACGAGAGCAAAAACCATTGGTTGTGAACATCACCAACTACGTCGTGATGAACAATACGGCGAATGCTTTATTGGCGATTGGTGCTTCACCTATCATGGCGCACTCACAGCAAGAACTGGCTGAGATGATGTCATTCTCTGGCGCTTTGGTGATTAACATCGGCACGCTTGATAGTGTTTGGACGCCAAGAATGCGCTTCGCGGTTGAACAAGCGAATGCGAACAACAAGGTTGTGGTCCTTGACCCTGTAGGTTGTGGCGCAAGTACGCTGCGTACTGAGACTTCTCGTGAAATTGCACGTTTAGCCAATAAGCTAATCATTCGTGGTAACGCGTCTGAGATCATTGCGCTAGCGGGTGAGCAAGCACAGAGCAAAGGCGTTGATGCGCTGGATAGCAGTGATGCCGCATTAGGCGCTGCACAGTGCTTAGTGGCTGAATACGGTGCAAATGTGGTAATTTCTGGTGAGACAGATTACGTTGTCACCAAAGACAGTGTTGTGATGTTAAACAATGGTCATCCAATGATGCCGTTTGTAACGGGCATGGGCTGTACCTTAACGGCCTTGACGGGCGCATTTGCTGCTGTTGGTGATGACAGTGGTTTAGCGGCTGCGGCGATATTGGGCGTGGTTGGTGAAATCGCGGCTGAAAACTCACGCGGCCCGGGTAGCTTACAAATGAACTTGCTTGATGAGCTATATCAGTTAGACGAAGAGACTCTGATTCAACGTTTGAAGATTCAGTAGGGTTAATCTAACTGTAAGCCACAAGTTAGAAGCCTAACTTAAAACTCTTTAGATAAAGAAAAGCCCCCGAT
>NZ_JBHNYN010000033.1:0-13986 GCF_054960695.1 Vibrio sp. PSi01 | reverse complement strand
ATTTTGCGGTAGATTATCTATGGAAAAAACACATAGTTCGATTTACTAAATTTGATCGAGCAACTCGGAAAGGGGCATAACTTTATCGGTGACAATGTGAACCCTACTAAATAGGGTTCATTTCGACTAACAATCAGTGCCTTCCGAAAGTAACAATGCATCTTCTAATTCAACACCAAGGTAGCGGATCGTGTTGTCTACCTTTGTATGTCCCAGTAAAAGCTGCACTGCTCGAATATTTTTAGTTTTTGCATAGACCAGTGTCGCTTTCGTTCGTCTCATCGAATGAGTGCCATACAGGTTCGGATCTAATCCAAGGTTTGACGCCCATTTCCTGACTAGAGAGCGATAGTACGAATAGCTTATAGCTTTATGCTTACGTCTTTGGCTTGGAAAAAGAAAATCTCGGCTGCTTAGTGAAGCAATCAAAATCCATTTCATTAGGCTTTGTTGAGTTCTTGACGTTATCTCAAATTGAACTTCAATGTCTGTTTTTCGCTGGATATGCTTAACGCGATTAAATATCCTATCTTGCGAAGATACATCGCAAATTCTGAGAGCGAGCAAGTCACTCGCTCTAAGCTTGCTATCAATTGCTAAGTTGAGCAACGCAAGTTGCATCAAATTATTTTCAATTTCTAATCTGGTTCTGATCCGCCAAATTTCCTCAAGCCGAAAAGGTTTTTTGACGCCACTACGCTTCGTTTTGTTGAAAACCACCATGATGACCTCCTTTTTATTTGGTCATCACGATTGTAGTTGGAAGGATATGGACGGAAATAATTTAGTGTTTATGCACTAAACAGTTGTCTTTAGATAAGTTATCTTCAGGCAAGTGGCTGTACTAAATAGTTTAATTGAAACATCCTGTGCGGTCCGCATCTGGGGGATAGAGAAAGAATATCGAAAACTCATATCAGTTATCTATTTGTAGAGTGGATTACTTCTAAAAACTTCCTACAGCATATTTTAAAACCCCTCGCTTCTCTCATTGCGTCTTGAAGGACATTTTTATTGCTTTATCTCTATTACTGACTGTTTTATAACCTATTGATGGATTGTATACTCTAGGAAAAGGTGCGATAAAAACTAAGCAAATGGGTAATCAATGAACAATAGTAACTGGGATGATTTGAAGTTTTTCTTAGTTCTTTATGAGTCGGGAAAAGTAAGTACAGCTGCTAATAGATTGAATGTAAATTACGCGACAGTTTCGAGGCGTATAGATCGATTGGAAAATTCGTTAAAACTTAAATTATTTAACCGTACAGGCGATGGATTTAATTCAACGATTGAAGGTGAACTTTTATACGAACGTTCGGGTGACCTAAGAGATAAAATCAACAGCCTATCCGAGTCTCTTTCGCCCGAATCGAAGTTTAATCAGAATGTCAAAATTTCTATGGTTCCGTTTTTGGCAGAACACTTTGTCATCGAAAACCTGAAGAAGTTGCACTCACGATTTCCCGAACTGAGATTTGAAATTAACACATCAAATCGAAATGTGAATATTGCCAAACAAGAAGCTGACATCGCATTGCGTTTAGATCTTCCTGAAAAGGGTGAATCAATTTGTAAGAAACTAGGTGAAGTAGAGTTTGTATTGTGCGGTACAGATTACTGGATGGAACAATTAGTAAATGATAAGCCAGTCGATGTCATCACTTACACGGCAGAGTTCAGCCATCTGACAGAGTGTAAGCTCCTGATTGAAAAGTTCGGGACTAAGGCTATAAAACTCCAAACAAACACAATATCCGCTCAGAAGAAAGCGGCCGAGCATGGCTACGGCATTGCAGTTCTCCCACGACTAACCCTAGGTTTAAGCTCATTGAGTACGATTGAACCAGAAAGTCCTATTACTCGCGAGATATGGATGCTCACCTCGAAGAAGACTTCAATGTCCACACCAAAGAAACTGGCCATGGAAGAGTTGGTGAAAATGTTTAAGGGTGAACTGATAAGCTAATAAAAATGGCAGGGTGTCCTGCCATTTATTTAAAGGAAAGGTTCTTTTAACTTTGAGCTGTTTGTACCTGGAATCGATTTGTAATTACAGTTTTAGGCTTTGATGCTAAGCGACTGTAAATGTTGTTTAGCACCAGAACGAGGATTGTAATACCAGCGCCGTAAACCTCAGTATTCGTGATTGTTTCACCTCTGAACATGCCAATAGTGAAAGCAGTAATTGGCACCATATTAATAAACAACACACCGTTGGTTGGGCCTAAAGTGCTTATTCCGTGGTTCCAAGAGAAAACAGCAATTACACCAGCAAATGTGATCAAGTAGATTAACTCCCATTTAACTGCTAGAACTTGATTAAGCGACGGTGCCTGAGTGATTCCAGCAAAGTTGGTAAAACACGCAACTAATACGATGGTAAATGCACCAAAGAAACAAGACAGCGCGGTATAACGTAATACTGAATATCCGCTTACGTAGCTCGCGCCCAATGTATACGTTACCCAACAAAACGCACCTACAAGAATAACCAAGCTTGGTATTAAGCTGCCACCTGATAGAGCTGAAAGATCACCTTTGGTAATCACTAGTAGAACACCAAGCAAAGCAAGAACGATCGATACAATAGTGAAATTTGAAGGTCTTACTTTTTTCAGTGTCCACATCATAACAGCTGAGATTAAAGGCATCAGCGCCATAATTATCGCACCATGTTGTGGTTTAGTGTAAGCTAGACCAGCAAAAGCTAAGATACTGAAACCTGCGAACCCAAATGAGCCAAACAACCATAGTTTAAAGAAGTCTCGACCTGGCAATAAAGACGATAGCCCCTCTTTAGCTGCTAACATCGCTATAAATATGAGAGACGCGGTTCCATATCGAATTAAACTAATATGTACTGCATCCATTGTCGTTAAAGCGTTCTTCGCTATTGGGAACATCGCCCCCCAAGAGATAGCAGTACCTAACAAGCATAAGATTGCTATTACAAATTGTGCGAATGAAATGCTCGACGCTTTGGTTAGTTTTGATTCCGAGTTCTTTGATGGCTGAACAGTCTCTTTATTCAATATCATCTGCTTGAGCTCATCATTACGAACTTTGCCTGATGGTGAATATGGAATTGAATCGACTTGGCAAACACCTTCAAGTTTCATCTTGAGCTTTTTACAGATGTACTTAATGTTTCTGACCAATTCGGCGTCATCAACAATAAACTCCTTGTTAATCGCATACCCACAAAGTACGGAGTTCTTTGAGACTGGTATCATCGCTATATCTTTGATTCCTGGGAGGTGTCTTACATCGTTTTCAAGTTCATAGATATTTAGTGTGCTTTCACCTTGTGCGCGGTTTCTCAGATAAATATTTCCATCAGCATCCATTTCACCGGTCTCTGCGGTGATAAGGTATTTATCATCATCGATCACAACATATTCAGATTCTTGGCTTCCATAGCCATCCATGTTCATGTAACTCGAAATAGCAATGCGTCCAACTTGATGATTTGGAAGTAGGTTACCGTTCTGATCGACCACTTTAATTTTGTTGCCATCATAAGCTCGGCCAATACTTGTAGGGTTAGTGATCAAATCACATGGTTCAGCTAGTGCATTAACACCAGTTTCAGTTGTCCCATAGTACTCATGGATTACGGGGCCAAGAGCGTTGATAGCTTGAAGTTTCGCTTGTGGGTGAAAATGTTTACCACCAACAATGATGAATTTTAAATTGTTATCATTGGGTGCATAACCACCCAAAGAATAATGAGTGACCACATCATTCAAAAGTGGTGGAGTCATGGCGCTTGTAGTAATCCATTCACTTTTAATTAGGTTGACCATATTAAGCGTGTCATGTGGTTTAGCGATAACGATAGTAGCGCCTAACTGCATGAATAATCGTGACCAACCACTACCGGCAGCATGATACAAAGGCATTGCAAGCAAATGGACATCTTCGGAAGAGAAGCCGTAACGCGCAGTGAAAAATGAAAATCTTCGAGCATCAAAAGACTTACTACGCACGACTGTTTTTGGTATACCAGAGGTACCTGAAGTGAATGATATGCTTCTGAAAGGACGATGCTGTACTTTGATTGATCCCGACGGCTCCTCGGTATCTTCTAACAGCTCACAGAAGTTGATACTATTCTTCGACTGACTATCCAAATCAACAAGAGTCACGCGCTTAGCAAGTTCCTGTAAATTGATATTGTTTTCAATACAGTATGACGATGATACTACCAAAACTTTGCAATTGGTTGAAGTCAACATCGACTCTATTTTCTCAGTACTCTGCGTATAGTCTATACCCGTGCATGGTATCTTTAATGAAGATGCCGCTGACATTAGGTAAACCAGTTCTAGGCAATTCGGTGAGATGTAACACATACATAGATCAGCACTATTGTTGTCTATCTTCGAAGACAGATTTACCGTGATTTTGTATGCCTCTCTATAGAACTCAGACCATGTAACTTTTTTGTCACCGAAAATGACGGCGTTTCTATTTCCTCGAGCAGAGGATATTTCCTTTAGTTTATCTATTGGAAGCATTATTTAATTCCCTTCAACAATTAATAGAGATGTATCGTCAAAAATTGATTGGTTAATTTTAGTTATTACGTTGTTACAAATTGTTTGTCCCGGTGTCAAAATCGGAATTCCAGGTGGATATAAAATATAAAATGAACTCGCTATATCACCGACATTGATATTTAGTAGGTTATTTTTGGTTTTATACTTCTTTTCTATTTCATATAAAGCATTAATCAGCAAGCTAATTAATTCATTTGAGATCCCCTGATGAAGATTTAGAAGAATTGAATTATGTGAATACCTGCTAACATATATCCCATATTTGTTAAATAGAATTTCTCGAATTTTAGCGCCGCTTAATAATTTAGTGGTGCATGTTATCCATAGTTTTGTCGGATCTTGAATTAGATACTCTCCTTCAAGAGTCAAACTCGGACATCTAAACAGGCTCAAATCGTTAATGATGGATTTAAGGTGTTCACACTGTTCACTTATTCTATCCGAGTACTGTACTGCGTATTGGTTAGCATGACTCAAAGCGAGTTCCGTACTTGCCAGAATAGGATAACTAGGAGAGGTGGAGTGATTTCGAAAATGACTACCAACAACTTTAGTTTGACAATCTTCTGAACCAAAAACATTGATTATGCTTGCTTGTCGTAATGCAAATAAGGACTTGTGAACAGAATGCGTCACTATAAAGTTAACATCATATTTCTTTGAAAGAGTTGAGGCGTTTTGTATTGCACTTTTCTCTTTCATCTTAGGATCAAAAGTAGACCAAGCCCCCCATGCTTCATCTATTACAATATTCTTTATGCCTTTAAATTTTCCACATATAACAGGAAGAAACTCTTGTAAATCAAAACACACACCATCATAGGTCTGGCTGTTGATTATGAGGGTTGTATAAGGTGTTCCGATCTCTTCAGCTCTGACTAACGCCTTAATGATGCCTTGGGTATCAGCAGAGTAAATATAAGCATCATCATTGCAAATCAAATCCTGTACATAGTTCACATCACTATTCTGAGCCTTCAATGAAAAATATATAGATTGATGAACACCTCTTTGACATAAGACTTTATCAGACGACTTGCAAATAGCTTCTATTATGATTTTGTTTGATATTGTGCTGCCGCACGTAACGAACAATAACAAGTCAGAACCATACATATCTTTCAATATATTCGCTGATTCATCTATAGCTTTACTTGGATCAGTTAAACTATCAAAAAACGGTGAGGTAAGAGATAGTTCTAGTTCTTTTACTTTAGATAACCTAGCGTTAAAATCCTCACTTACTACGACATCTTTTGTTTTTCCAAGGTTTTGTATGGGTAACGCATGAAAACTCCCTTTAAGCTTTTTATTAGCATTATTTAAAGCGTTATATATTGGTAATAATGTGCTGTTCATAATCCCTCCGACGTTTATGTAAAAATTAAATCAATATATTTAATATTTATATAAGAAATTTTGCGTATAGCATGTGCAATTAATACGGGTATTATTTTTCTTATAAACTATCCTTCACTAAATTTTTGCACATGTCATTTGCAAAAATAGAAATTAACTAAGGAATTATATGTAGGTATGATTTACTTAAGTTTCATAGGAGAAAAAACATGACTCAATTAAAGACACTTCGAAATATTGCTGGACTACAAGAGCATAAGGTTGATTGGAATAATGCAGCTGTTATTTTTGTTGATTACCAAAACGAATATGTGGATGGTGTTTTGTCGCTAGGCAAAGCAGGAAAAACAGCACTGGAGAACGCAGAAAAGCTACTAGAGACTGCTCGAAGTAAGAATGCCCCAATTTTCCATATACTTCACAAAGCGAGTTCGGCATCACCGGTATTTAACTGCGATTCATCTTTGTCAGATGCTGTAGATGTTGTAAAACCTAATGACAACGAAACAGTAGTTCATAAGACGCTACCTAATTCATTCTTCAATACCGACCTAGAAGAGATGCTGCATTTAACTGGACGTAAGCAACTCATTATCCTCGGCTTCATGAGCCATATGTGTGTTACTGCGACAACTATCAAAGCTGTAGAGTTGGGTTACGATGTTATTGTTTGTGAAGATGCCTGTGCAACACGACCATTACCTGATCAAAACGGTAAACTAATCGATGAAAATATCATTCACTTAGTATCTATGGCAGCATTAAGCGACCGATACGCTTCAATTCAACCATTGCATAGTTTTTCATAGGTTGTTGAGTATAAAGCCTTGTAAAGGCTCAAGCAGGACTTTAAATACAATCTGAAATCCAGAGAAGTACAATGTCAATACTCAACGCAGAGCTTTAACTCAGCGTTGAGTTTCTTTTTATAGAGGCCAAGTAACCACCTCAAAATTTGGATTAGATTTATTTAGTCAAAAATCGCTAGATTAACCGATTGAACTTGGTGGCTCTAAGAAGATTTGGGGCACTTTTGAGTTAGTAAATGCCACGTGTAAAAATTCTGGTCTATGAAGCCTCTGGTCAAAACTGAGTCAGTGATTTTGCTAAATTAACTGTGCCACCACAATCCAACAAATAGGCTGAAAATAGTTCGATTGGCGCTGATACATAATAGGACAAGGACTATCATTTACCGGCCCTAAATTTACAGACGAGAAGTGGTTTGGTAAAGGTATTGGCGTCGCTGTTAGAAAGCAAGATAACGAATTGAAAGATCTTATCGATAGCGGGCTACAAAGGCTAATTGACAATGGTCAACACCTAAAATAGCGAGCAAATACTTTTTGTGCAGCATATTACGAATGCTGTTCACTTTATAAGGCTATTTAGCCATAAAATAGATTCTTTGCAAAGCCACTAAATAAGTTACCTGTTATTTTTCTAATACTGAAATAAAAACAGATTCACTCCGTTCTATTTACCTATAAGTTAGTGTGCAATTTTAAGTGAACAAACAGAATGAGTCATAGGGATCAGTTCTTAAATTAAACAAACGGTGGTGCAAAGATGAAAAATAGTAATTGGACAAAACCCAAGAAGTTTGACCGCAACATGATTGTTATTGGTGCAGGAGCGGGCGGCCTTGTGACTAGTTATATCGCAGCAGCGGTTAAGGCAAAAGTAACCTTGATTGAAGCTGGAGAGATGGGGGGTGATTGTCTGAATTACGGTTGTGTACCCAGCAAAGCCATAATTAAGAGTGCCAAGATGGCAAACTCTATAGAAAATTCACACCACTATGGTTTAGACAACTTCACTCCTCAATTTTCTTTTAAAAAAGTCATGCAAAGAGTACACGATATTATAGCTGAAGTTGCACCGCATGACAGCGTTGAACGTTATACGAATTTGGGTGTAGAGGTACAGAAAGGATATGGGAAGTTACTTGACCCCTGGACTGTGGAAATAGCCTATGACGATGGTACGACAACTACACTAACGGCTCGCAGTATCGTAATTGCCACTGGTGCACGTCCGTTTGTGCCGCCATTACCCGGCATTGAAGATACGGGGTATGTAACCAGTGATACACTTTGGTCCGAGTTCGCTAAGCTTGATGAAGCACCAAAAAAGCTGGTTGTTTTAGGAGGAGGTCCAATTGGCTGTGAGTTAGCTCAGTCCTTTTCTCGTCTAGGATCCAATGTGACGCAAATAGAAATGGCAGAAAGAATCATGATACGTGAAGATGTTGAAGTTTCTGAGTTTGCCACACAAGCGCTGAAAAAGAGCGGGGTCAATATCTTATCTTCTCATCAAGCACTTCGATGCGAGCAACGAGCCGACAAAAAATTTATAATTGTGAAGCATGATGATCAAGAAATAGAGGTCGAATACGATCAGTTGTTATGTGCTGTCGGACGTAGTGCTCGTCTTGAAGGATACGGTTTAGAGGAACTAGGTATTGAAACTAATCGCACAATTGTGACTAACGAATACTTAGAAACGATTTACCCAAATATCTATGCGGCGGGTGATATAGTTGGCCCATACCAGTTTACACATGTTGCAGCCCATCAAGGTTGGTATGCTGCCGTCAACGCACTATTTGGTCATTTTAAAAAATTCAAGGTGGACTATCGAGTGATCCCTTGGACAACATTTATTGATCCTGAGATTGCACGAGTTGGCATCAATGAATATGAAGCAAAAGAAAAGGGCATCGATTATGAAGTGACTCGATTTGAATTTAAGGAACTCGATAGAGCAATAACAGAAAGCTCAACAGACGGGTTTATTAAAGTCATTACGCCAAGAGGTAAAGATAAGATCTTGGGTGTTACTATTATATCTGAGCACGCGGGTGATCTAATAGCAGAATTTGTGCTAGCCATGAAACATGGCCTAGGCCTAAATAAAATATTAGGAACGATACACAGCTATCCTACGTGGGCTGAAGGCAATAAGTACGCAGCAGGAGAGTGGAAACGCAATCACGCACCGCAGACAGTATTGAAACTATTAGAAAAATATCACACATGGAAACGTGGTTAACGCAATGGTACGGGAAAAGTGATGTGTTTTTAAAGTTTGTATAAGTGCCAATAATCTTCAGGCCGCATTGTGCGGGCTGAAGCTGTTGCCGCCCTACTTGGGCTGTGGCATCAGCACTATTATTTGCTTAGCACGTTCCACACTTCAATAAATAGCCTTCTTAGCATTGAATGATGAGAAAATGGGTAATGCCTGTTTAAGTCATGAGCAACACACAAACTAAGTCGCTGCGTAGCACCTTAAACACTCAAAAAAACACTGCTAACCCAGAGCGCCAAGTGTTGCGAATCTGCTCAAATTATTTGTATGTTCATTTGCCTCAACGGTCTAATAGCTGCACAAATTTTTCTAAACTAGGCATTTCTTCGTGATGTGTCGCTGAGCCACCAATGATATCCCAAGGTGCTTTAGACCCAACGAAGATATGTTGGGTTACTTTAAGCCCATGTTCTTCAAGTAGTCCAGCTGGAAGCCATACTAACTTTCGACCTCTTAGCTTATTAGGTACTGGACTCCCACAACGACCGCAAAAATTAACACTGTATCCACTATCAAGATTAAACTCTTGAATATCCGACGCCTTTTTTATCCAATTAAATTCTGTCTCATTTACTATCGCAGCTGTATTTGAGGACGAACCCGTTGATTTACGACACACTGAGCAGTGACACTGATACAAGCTAGGCTTAACACCTTTAACTTCAAACTGAATATCACCGCATAAACAAGAACCCTTCATTAATACTCCTGATTGACGTAGCGCTTTCTGTACGGAGAGTGTCTGTATTTTATAAAGACATGATTCAGGCTTACAATAATAAATCAATAGGTTAGTTACAAAGAAAACGGGTTAGACTGCTCTGTGTGACAAAACAAAGGGATTAGCAGCGTTCAGATCATTTTTAGTAGGGGAAAACGCACGCCTCTAGACTTTGTAAAGTACTTGGTCTAAATGATTTTGGGGCAATAATGTGTTTGCAAGTCCCAAAAAAAGAGCCGCAAAAGCGGCTCTTGATTTTCAAACTATGTTGAAACAACCATAAAGTGATAACAATGAACTTTTTAAAATCAGAGACTTAATCGAAAAACAACCATATCTTGATATCGCATAAAACAACCATAAGTTGATATTTTTGTGAAACGAGTATTTCAGAAAAACTACTGTGGTAAGAAAGTTACTTTCAGCATTCTTTCGCAAACGCCTCACAATGTGTATCCACCTTCACTCCATACGAATTTCCAAACTAACTTCTGTCGATTAGATGATATTTCTCAGCTAAAGTATCGTGATTTAAAACTCAACCTATTAAAATCATAACCACAACATTTTAACGTAGTTACAAATTTGGTAACTGATGAATTAGCTTTATAAAACAACCATCATATCGTAGTAAATTTTCGATATGCGACAATTAAATACCAAAATAGTTAAACCTTTCTAAGAAATAAAAAATTAGAGTGATAAAAAAGATAACAGTTCAAGATTAACTGTTATCTTTTAAAGTTTAAAGTTTAAAGTAAATCAATATTAACTGTCTTGCTGCCTAATCATAAGATCACTTAGTAGTTGATTCAGAGCTTGCCCAGCGACCTCCCCAGAAGCATCATAGCCCAATTGGTCTGCAACATCATTTATCTTGATGCTTTGATATTTTCCGTCTTTCTCGACATCCAAAATCACATCATTTTCGCTAACTTTTGCTGAAATATTTTCAAAAATATCTTCAAGTTCTTCTCCTTCCGAAAGAAGGTCAGTCAAATCAATCGTATCTTGGTAAACGGAAAAGTCAGTAATGATATCCGTAGGAACAAACTCTGTCTCAAAATCGTTAACATGCCAGATAAATACATCATTACCGTCCCCACCAGTTAGAATATCAAACCCTTGACCACCAACAAGAATATCAGCACCTTCTCCACCGTCTAAAGAATCATCTCCCCCTTGACCAAAGAGCAAGTCTTTTCCTTCGCCTCCGACTAAAGAATCAGATTTATCTCCTTCTCTAGATTGGTTAAAGTCTACGATATTATCTCTAATAAACTGATGAATATCTCTTGGTGTTATACTAGAGAGGTCTGCCCCTGTACTCTGGGCTATGTATTCTTGAATAGCAGAAACACCTTGCGCTTCTATTCCATCAAACTGAATAGCGTCACCAAACAAAATATCATCGCCGCCTTTGCCATCACTTGAATCTACTCCTTGTAAGATATCAATCTCATAACCAAGTATTACGTCAGCTATATCTTCTATATTGACATCATTCGTTACGACGCCGTCAGAGTCAAAGTCGCTAAGCTGACTTACGACATTGCCAATACCTATAGCTTCGACTTCAGACACTTTTTCCAAAATTGAATACATGTGGCGAGCCTCAGCATAGTAATTGTTCTGATAATCAAAATACACTAGCTGCCCTAATGATGTACCAAAGGTTCCTATAATACCACCTGTCAATGGTGAGACCAATTGATTGGAGGCATTAACTAACACTTCACCTTTATATGTAACTTCACCACCGACGTAAATATCAGGTAAAACGTCTTTCAACGTGATTAATTCACCAGATTCGAGGTCATAATCAATATAAATCTCGTCAAAATCAATGACTAGTCTGGAGTCATCATTGCTAACACTGGCGTCTCCATCGGAAATAAAATATGTGACATTTTTCCCGGAGTTTTGCTGTGTAAACCACTCCAAAGAGTTTCTAAATGCATCTTCATAATTAGTAACATAAGGAGTTGGTTGAATTGCACTTATTGCATCCTCTACCAATTGAGCAGCGTTTTCCGCATTTAAATCGATCGAAAATGAAACATTAACTTCATCAGAAAAATCCGAAATTAATACATTAACGTTACCTGCATCATCTTCTTCTGCGTTATCAATTAACCTTCCCAATACCGTTCGTAATTCATTTTTTGCACTTTCAACATTAGATCTCCCCATACTACCGGATGTATCTAAAATAAAAGACAAATTGTAGTTCTGACCAGCGACAACTTGAGTTCCTTGGACATCCCCTATAATCAAATCATTATCATCTGTACCTTCAAGTATGTCATCACCACCAGTACCGTCATCAATAGTGTATTCTCTGAAGTTAATATCAACACTCTTAACGGACGTTGCAGTGTCAGCATTACTACTTTCGATACTTGTAGATACTATGTTTATTGGAAAATCGGTTTCACCGTTATAATCATACGGGATTCTTATCTCCAAATTTGCTTGACCTTCACTGTTCAACGCTATTCCATAATTCCCATCGGCATCTATGTTAAGCAACTGACCGTTGGCAAAAACCAATATACCTTCGGGTATCCCCTCTAACATAGCTGTTGTTGCTAGATATTCACTTCCGTCGATATCAGATAAATCTACATCTATATCAATTGGCAATATCTTATCTTGGACAACTGTAAAAGTGCCATCTGCTGTATTTAGATCAATAACGGCATCTTGGAAGATTACACGTTCAATTTCAAACAAAGTGTCACCAGAGGAGTCTGTTGGCAAAACAGTATCTATAGTATCTCGACCAAACTGGTCGCTTACACGCCAATGTGCTGCAACATCACCAACGACTTCTGAAAATTCAATATTATATTCAGACATGTTGCCTTGATAGATCACTGAATCGACTGAAGAGGTATTATCAAAAATACCGGTTCCACCAATAAAAATATCGTTATAACGAGAACCAACAAAAGTATCGCTGCCTTGCTGGTCGATTAATAACGCTTGAGGGTCACCTACAAATGTTTGGGCTAAAGCACCATCAGGTACCATCATTAAATCATTTCCAGCATGTCCAACATTAGCAACAACTAATCCTTCATTACTAATATGATCAAACTGTGTCCCACCGAGGGATGTGCCACCGCTAGCTATATATTCTCTAATAGCCTCGGGAGAGGTATCATAACTTGGTTTCGATTGGGCATAATAAATATCGCCAACATAAACATTTATTATTGGAGCGTCTGCGACTGCTTCGACATCAATCACTAGTTTAGAAGTGACAGATGAAGTAGACGTACCGTCAAAAGGCTTAAAGGCAACTTCTGCGTAACTTTGTAATTGATCGCCAACTCCAAAATCCGAGTAAGAGTCTGAACCTGATTGATCAAAATTGGGAGTAAACCGAATCTGTTGGTTGTCAAAAAGGTCCTTACTAAGACTGTCACCTGCTTCAATTGACACCCAGTCCCCCTCTCGATTTTGGACCTCCAGAACGCCTGCTAAAGGTAGTGTTTGAATTTCAATTCCAAAAGAAGATGAATCAGAATCAACACTCGAAAACCCTAACGATGACCAAGAAATAGAGATAGATTCATCTTCATTGGTGATGACCACGGTTGGCGCTGCCGTCGCCGTGGTGTCACCCATGCTCGCGCTGTCTGTGCCTTCGGCTGACTCGTTGCCCGACTGGTCGACGATGGTCGCGGTCACTGTGAGGCTTTGGCCATCCGCTGGACGGTCGTACTCGTAGGTCACGCCATTGTCTAAGTCCTCTTGAGTCAGCGTCACGTCATCTTGGCCGCTCACTTTCAGCGTATCGCCCACTTCGGCACTCGCTGGCACGGTGACTTTCACGTCTACCTTACCGGCGATTTCTGTGCGATCGATGGTGCCGTCGTTGTTCGTATCTTCGGTGATTACCACGGTTGGCGCTGCCGTCGCCGTGGTGTCACCCATGCTCGCGCTGTCTGTGCCTTCGGCTGACTCGTTGCCCGACTGGTCGACGATGGTCGCGGTCACTGTGAGGCTTTGACCATCCTCTGGACGGTCGTACTCGTAGGTCACGCCATTGTCTAGGTCCGCTTGAGTCAGCGTCACGTCATCCTGGCCGCTCACTTTCAGCGTATCGCCCACTTCGGCACCCGCTGGCACGGTGACTTTCACGTCTACCTTCCCGGCGATTTCTGTGCGATCGATGGTGCCGTCGTTGTTCGTATCTTCGGTGATGACCACGGTTGACGCATCTGGAGCTGTTGTGTC
>NZ_JBHNYN010000032.1:0-14446 GCF_054960695.1 Vibrio sp. PSi01 | reverse complement strand
TTAGATTGTCAACATCAGTCATACACTTGATATTATGAAAAATAAGTCAAATTATGGTTTAGTGAATTGATTCGTAGGTCAGTTGATACAAGCTTAATGAGATGGTACGTCCCTCCCTACAGCTAAACTTGAAATGGTTTAGTCTTAAAAGGAAAGTACCAAATGAATAACTCACACATTATCGGAATCGATTTAGGTAAGAACTCTTTTCATTTAGTTGGTCATGACCATGCTGGGAATCAGTTATTTAAGAAAAAGCTTACTCGCCAAAAATTACTAGAGTTCTTATCGTGTCATGAGCCTGTCATTATAGCCATGGAGTCATGCGGCGGGTCTCATTGGCTTGCTCGAAAGTGTACTGAATTTGGTCATACAGCCAAGCTAATTCCACCTCAATATGTAAAACCTTACGTTAAAACCAACAAAAATGATTTTATCGATGCAGACGCTATTGCAGAAGCAGCTTCACGGCCAACAATGAGGTTCTCTTCAGCAAAGACTGAGTCAGCTCAGGTTATCTCAACGATTCGAAAAATTCGTAGCGGGTATATTAGAGAGCGCACCGCCTGTATGAACCGAATTGGCTCAATCCTTCTTGAGTTTGGGATCAGTTTGCCAAAAGGCCACGCTAGTATGAAAGGTTTATTTCAGTGGCTAGTGGATAAGAATCAAAACCTTCCTCCTCTAATCATTTTTGAATTAAGTGAGTTACATGAACACTATCAAAACCTTAATGAACGCATAGATTCACAAGCAGATAAGGTCGAGAGAATCCTTGCAGATAACGAGCAGATGAAACAACTGCAAAGTGTTCCAGGTATTGGCCCAGTCATCGCTAGTGCTTGTTTATCATCAGTTGGTAACCCCAATGACTTCAAAAACGGGAGAAATTTTGGCGGCATGGATCGGACTAGTCCCCATTCAATACTCAACTGGTGGTAAATCAACGCTACTTGGAATATCGAAACGAGGAAATAAAGAACTAAGGACGCTATTCATCCATGCTGCGAGGTCCATTTTATGGAGAGACAAATCGGTTGAAAAATACTTTGGCTCGTGGCTTGTAGAGCTTAAGAAACGAAAACCTTTTAACGTGGCAGTGGTAGCACTAGCCAACAAAATAGCCCGTATAGCATGGGCAGTCTTAGTCAGTAAAAAGTCCTTTGAAATAAGAACATAATCAGAATTTGCAATGAGAGAAAAAGATGACACAACGGTTAGACCACCAGACTGAAGACCTGTTGCCCCAAACAGCAACTTAAAATGCTTTTCGCTTTGTGAGGACAGTCTGGCGCACACCTCATCATAGAGCTGAGACTAATGGCAGTCTCTAATAGACTCTGAATATATTAGCGCAAATCAGCTCGTTGTTTTTAACTCTACATGCAATAACGGGACGTACCATATATTGGGGTAGATCTGAGCCACCCAAATTAGCTAGCTGGGTATTGAACGTGCTTTCTTTACCTTACGTCGCACTAAATCAAATCCATGTGCGATTCCACTATTAAATTCATTTTCGAGAGCCTGTTCTGTGCCAGCCAACTTTGCAACGATAAGCCCTATCTCATTCGATAGGTCGCATAGTTCTAGGTCTTGTGTCGGGAGGGACTTCAATTCTGTCGAAAGGTTCTTGAGAAATTCATCAGTGTTCACCGTTGGTTCCGTGTTCAAAATAATAATCCTACTTAAAGAGACTCAATCGACTAGACACTACACTGATTAGAAAAAGTAGGTCAATGCCCTCAGTAATAAAAAGTGACTGATAAGTGGGCTAACTTTGAATGGGGCAAAAACGTGCCAGAGCCTCCATCAGCAAGGTTCTGGACAAAAATCATTTTCGGGAAATTGAACATTAGCGTATCATGAATAACTAAAGGTATGGCAAATAGCAAAACTGACGTGTCGGTCGTACCAGATTACATGTAGAAACCTCTGCCTTTCGAAGTCCGCCCTCGCTTTGAGAAAATCATCAAGGCTGCGACCGTTCTAGAGCAGATCGCACAATTTACTTAAATAGAGGCTCGGGCTTGTTCAACACTTGGGATTTAACGTTAGCTACGCAACGCTTAACCCTTATTCGTTGGTCCCCCCAGACAAACGCAGTCCCTAACCCTAATTGAATAGAGGACATAGTCCGATTTTTGAGAGATTACTTTATAATCTCAATCAGCTAACATATTGTGAACTTACCATTTTTTAGAAGCACTCTAGATTGATAGACGAGGAATATTGCGATATTAGTTAGCTATGACTTAAAATTTTGGTAACACTCATGGCAGATAACTCTATCGATAAATCCGTTTCATTCGCCTCTGTCATTGAATTAGTAAATGCCTATTCACTGTTGCCTGCCGCTTTGCGTGAACAGGTAGAAGCATCTAATCACTTTGATGGTATAATGCTGAAGGCTATTCAAAACAGCGCTAAGCTAACGTTGTCGGCTCGACTTCCAGAAAGCCAAATGGTTGCCTTATGGTCACTACTCGAACAGCACCATCCATCGCCCGAAATTGGACTCATCATTGGGCAAACTATATCTCCTAAATCAAAAGGTGTACTCGCAAGTTGGGTAAGCCAATGCGCGACGTTAAGAGATGCATTTAACACCTTCCAAAGTAATATTTTTCTGATGAATGCTTCGGAGTGTTGGCAAGTGGATGACGATGGACAGCAGTGCCGCTTAACCCTCTCCATTGAATCACGCCATGATTACCCTAGAGCCGCCATTGAACGCAGCATGAGTGCGATGGTGGCATGGGCAAGAATGCTGAGTGCCCAGCCTTTCCCACTAACCAAAGCTAAGTTTGGGTATTTAACTCCGCACTATGTGGATAAATATCAACCCGCCTTTGGAGAAATCATTGAATTTAACAGTGCTTATCACCAGTTGATATTTGAGTCGAAATGGCTCAACCTTCCCATTGCGACAAGTAGTGAGTATCTGAAAACGATGATGGCAAAAACCGCACAAAGTCATCTTGAGACACTAACGAAAACCCAACCTCTCCAGCAGCAAGTCAGGACCATAGTAGCAAACGCACTAGAAAATGGAGAACTGCTCAGCGTAGACAAAGTTGCGCAGCAATTACACTTCAGCCGACAAACGCTCTACCGCAAACTGGTAAAAGAGCATACCTCCTTCCAGAGTCTTCTTGATGATACTAGAAAACAGCTAGCAGTCCGTTGGCTAACTCAAACCCCGCCTCCAAGCCTTACCGAGTTGAGCTATCGTCTTGGTTTTAAAGATACCAGCAGCTTCTACAAAGCGTTCAAGCGCTGGCACCAGGTTACTCCTAAGGCTTACCTCTCGAGATAAACTGTTTAAATGCCTCTGCTGATCGCTCAGGGACCTCTTCCATCGGTAAGTGTCCAACATCGTCATACACAACAGCATAAGAGCCCCGAATATCACGCTCAAATCTTCTCGCATTTTCAGCTGGAAAATAACGGTCTTCCTTCCCCCAAAGAATAAGCGTCGGCTTAGCAATTTGTGTTATCTTTTCCGAGTCCTCATCCAGCGATGCCTTGACGCGACGTGTGAATCCCTGTCGGTTTTGTTGGTAGGTAGTCAGTTCGTAGTAACGATCAATCAACACCGCACCCACAAGTTGCGGGTCGAAGTAAACTTCTTTAAGCCCATCTTCGAATATAAACCTTGGAGTGACATGTTCCATTATTTTATCGATGACGGGCCACTGGGCCATCTCAATGCCTGGCGGCCACGATTCTTGCGGATAACCTAACGCATTTATCAACGTAAGGGTTATAACCTGCTCTGGATGTTGCAAACCGTACTCCCACACTATGCGTCCTCCTAAAGAGCTACCTACAAAATGTGCCTGTTCGATGTCGAGCTCTCTCGTAAATGCGTTCAAAAAGGCAATATCGTCAGCGATTTCGTACTGGTTTTGAGGCTGATGCCCAGTCAAGCCAAAACCCGGCAAGTCCATACGTACGACGCGGTAGTCTTGTTTGAGGATTTGCGTCCATTGCTCCCACGCGTGAAGTGACGACGAAGTGCCATGCAATAAAATCACCACCTCACCCTGTCCTTCATCTCGGTAATGCACACGTTTACCTTCAATAGTGGCAAATTTAGAAGCGTGATTTGTGTATTTCTGTTCAATAGCTTGTGAGATATTTTGTGCGCCACACCCTTGTAGCAAAATGACCAAAGCCATTATTGGTGCCACATTCCAATTCATACTTTCCTCTCCCTATTTACTGCGTTTTCCATTCTAGAAACTTGAGTGTAGAGGCTATGGTGGTGAGAAATAGGTCTTAAGGTTGCAATATAGTGTTTTTAGGGCTTATTTGACTTTAGTGAGGGAACAAGAACGAAGGAGGTGAAAGGAAAGAGTGATTTAGCACACAGACCAAGCCATGCCGGCTTGGTCTGTTCTCGTCTAGTTAGCTGACCTTTGAAGCATCTGATAATGTTTTGCCTGTTCACACTTAAAATTGAGCATGATCCTACCCTATTTCATCGTATTAGATTTAGTATGGAAAAAGTCTGTGAGCAGGATATGAATGAGTGAAAGGCCTACCAAATAATGGGGCATAAACGTTTTAGAGTCGTAGCACTAAGGCGCTCTTGTCCCGAAGCGGGTCTCGCTTCCAGACGACTTAACACTAGCTTGCGTATCAAATGAACTAGCTTCTACTCCAACACCATATTATGGGCATGATTTACATTACAAACCAACGTTACGCTGTGTGCTATTGACTCCCCCAAAGAGTTTAATTGTAAGGGCTTTGTTATTACTCCATTGGCACCAGCATCAACGAACGCTATCGCTGTTTCTTTGGTAACATCAGCGGTACAACCAAGAATAGCACCTTGAAAATCATGCTCATTTCGTATCAATCTTGTCGCTTCTATGCCTCCCATTTGTGGCATTTGATGATCCATCAAGATTACGTCAAAAGAACATTGGCGCACCTTTTCAACAGCTTCTACACCGTTAGATACAATAGAAGTAGTAAGCCCTAGCTTTTCACACAAGCGTTTAGCAACAAGTTGATTAATCCGATTATCCTCAACGATAAGAACTGACTTACCGGAAAAGTCTTCTTCGTTTGAGAGCTTTCTTTTATCTTGGAAGGTGGTTCCTCTTGGGCTTATAACTTTTGCTGCAAAGCAACTTCCTGAACCTAACTCACTTGTGACTGTAATATCCCCACCCATTGATAAACATAATTTTTTTACTATGGATAACCCTAACCCTGTACCTCCAAATTCGTGCATCGTTCTAACATCTGCTTGTTCGAACGCATTAAAAATACCGTTTAAACGATGTGATGGTATACCAATTCCAGTATCAGACACTTGAATAAAAAGCTCACTTTTTTCATTGTTATATTTTAAGACAACCTTAACCTGTCCATCAGAGGTAAACTTAATGGCATTCCCTACCAAGTTGTAAATAATTTGACGTATACGAGCTTTATCTCCGACTAAAACAAGATCTTCAGGTAAACTACTGGTATCGAATATAAGCTGAAGATTTTTGTCAAAAGACTGCGGATAAAAAGAGTTTTTTATTGGTATCAATAGCTTGTTTAGTTCGAATTCTTCCTTAACAAAAACTAGATTTCCTTGTTCTAGATTTGAAAAATCAAGAATTTCGTTTATGACTACCATTAGGTGTTCACCTGACTCTAAAAGCGTATCTAAGTGTGTCTGAATAGTTGAATCTTTATTGTCAGATATGAGTAACTGCGTCATTCCTATAACACCATTCATTGGGGTTCTTATCTCATGACTCATTGTTGCTAAAAACATGGACTTAGCTAAGTTGGCTTCCTCTGCCTTATTTACAGCCCCCTGTAATGCTAACTTGGTTTTTTTCAATTCTATAATGTAGTGGTTAAGGTAAAGGAACACGACAGAGAAGACTAAAATAATCAATAGTATCAAGGTATAAACGGTTGCTTCGCTGGTTAAGAATATGTTGTCCATCAAACGTGCGTGAACATGTTCCGCTGCTTCATCCATCTCTTCTGAAAAAACTTGTTTCTCTAATTCGTTTAATAAAGATTCTGATACGGTTTGTTGTTTTGCTTTAAGTATTTTCTCAAGTAATGCCAATTGTCTATCAGCAGTTTTTACGTACTCATCAACTATAGAAGGAAGTGAGTTGCCTAACCAAAGCATTTGAGGAAATCTAACGTTAACGTCATTGCTGGCTTCCTTTAAAGTGTTTAACTCGTAAGTTAGCTCTTGTACTTCAGAAAGTAGTTTATTTATCTTGTAGTCAACATCTTCTGGCTGAGTTAAATGAACATAGTTTCTCATATGGACAAGGCTTGCTGAATGGGCAACGTGTGAGCTTTCAATAGCCTCTAGAAGAGAGTTTTGAGTTTTAAATGAAAAGAATAAACTGAGAGTTATGCCCAATGCTAGCGCAATTAAAGTTTCCATAACGTTGAGCATTGGTGAATGTTCATTATTCACTTGAGTCCTCCAGATGGAATTCATGGATAACAGGTATAGAGCTTTCTTTTTCAATATAATCAAAAAAGCAAGCAACCATAAATAGCCAAACAATTAATGCTATCCATACAAATACGCTTGTCTTATTCACCTTCAGGCACCTCTCTTTTTCCATATGCATAAAGTTTAGAAGAGCATAGCTTCAGTAGCCACTCAATTTTTGTGACTAAAGTCAACGGAAAGAAAATGGTAGGGGTATGAAACGCTTAAAGTTGTTGGAGTAAGGCGCTTTTGTCCCGAAGCGACCTTGCTTGCTTGCATAAAAAATTAAATTTATTGCATGGGTCCTGTTGCCGCCACATTAAATATATTTGCTAAAACTCCAGTTGTCTACGAAAGCGAATGTTCTGGCTGAAACTGATAAAGGGGCATAACTTTGTCGATGACAATGTGAACCCTATTAAATAGGGTTCATTTCGACTAACAATCAGTGCCTTCTGAAAGTAGCGCTCGAATATTTTTAGTTTTTGCATAGACCAGTGTCGCTTTCGTTCGTCTCATCGAATGAGTGCCATACAGGTTCGGATCTAATCCAAGGTTTGACGCCCATTTCCTAACTAGAGAGCGATAGTACGAATAGCTTATAGCTTTATGCTCACGTCTTTGGCTTGGAAAAAGAAAATCTCGGCTGCTTAGTGAAGCAATCAAAATCCATTTCATTAAGCTTTGTTGAGTTCTTGACGTTATCTCAAATTGAACTTCAATGTCTGTTTTTCGTTGGATATGCTTAACGCGACTAAATATCCTATCTTGCGAAGATACATCGCAAATTCTGAGAGCGAGTAAGTCACTCGCTCTAAGCTTGCTATCAATTGCTAAGTTGAGCAACGCAAGTTGCATCAAATTATTTTCAATTTCTAATCTGGTTCTGATCCGCCAAATTTCCTCAAGCCGAAAAGGTTTTTTGACGCCACTACGCTTCGTTTTGTTGAAAACCACCATGATGACCTCCTTTTTGATTGGTCATCACGATTGTAGTTGGAAGGATTTTGGACAAAAATGAGCCAGTAGATTTGATGAATTAGCAAATCATGGATAGCTACAGTTATGGGAAGTTACTTAGCTTTGTATTCTGTCTGGCTGAAGCAGGTAACCTGGTAACAAGTGTTTACTGCTACATTTTCTGAAGTCACTTGGAGGGTAAATTTTCGCTGTTACATATATTGAACATACGTATCCCATCAATACTAGTTGCGGGAAGAATTTGTGATAAAGTGTTTGTTTATAAACCATTCAGGGTGATGCATTGTGAAAAAACTAATCGGCTTCACATTGATTGAGTTAGTTGCGGTCATCGTTGTTATCGGCATTCTTGCCGTAACAGCTGCTCCTCGGTTTCTAAACATTCAGAATGATTCCCGTTTTTCTGCTATGCAAGGGTTAGAGTCTAATTTAGAAACGGCGAATGATATTACTTATGGAAAAGCCGCTATTGAGCAGCTGGAAAGTGAAGAAGAAGCAGAGCTTGCTTCTGGCGTAGAAGTCCATTGGGGATATCCAAAAGATACTCAAAGAAACTTAAAGCGGGTTATTAATATTGATGAAAATTCCGACTGGATGCTTTCTAGCTCAAACCCTGTGATTTTTACTTTTTTCAATCAAACCAATGGCATGAGCGTTGATGAGATAAAATCTAACGCTACTATATGTAAACTCATATACAAGGAAGCAAATAAAGGGGAAAGGCCTACGATTACTATCTCAGGTACAAGTTGTAAGGAATTATAGGTCTGCAAACGTTCTGCTTTGCTAATACGCGTATGGGTTCGTCACTAACGAGTGCAATACTTACCGTGCGGGGGGCGCTTTATGTGTCACAGCTTATAAAGCCTTCCAAAAAGAATCACCCCAAAGCTACACATAACCATTAAACCAGTAAGTAGAGTTGGCCCCTTCATTTTACTACCCATATTGAAAATATGGCACTCGTTGATTTTCTTCCAAATATGCACCGATTAAATCCACTTTAACTTCATATCGGAGGACAATAAAGTCTGATCAGAAACATCAGTTATCTGGATTGGTAGTTGAGTAACTGGTCATTACGGTTCGACAGAAATACTTGTTGATCACACAGCGTATTAGACCTTCGTAACACTTCTGGACAAAAGTGAGTTTCAGAAATTCTAACATTAGTGATTCATGAATAACTTTTTATAAGGCTGGCCTTGGTAATCTTGCCCCTTCATTATCGAATTGCATTGCCAAATCAAACACCTTTTTTACCTCTTGATAAATTGGCAAATAGAAATATTTTTCATTCATGAGAACAAGGCACTCGTTCTCTGTATCCAGAAGCTTAAAGATGTGTTTTGTCGGTGCGTCAGCTTCTTCGTGACTACCGATGATTGCTGTTGGGTAAAACGTACCTGCCATGTGACTTAAAAGATACTCATCTAAGCGTTCATCAAAATGCTCCCAAGCATTTCTTAGATCTCGATTGTAGAGCGGCGAATGCTCTGTTTGTTCGAATGCAAACCTCAATTTACTTGCTCTCGCACTACGTAATTCCATTTGATTTGCTATTGCTTTCTTTTTATTTGGAGTTGGCCAGAAATATCTAGATAGTGCGGCCGCATGACCTACAGCTTCCTGTACTAAAGCCACCAAGTAACTAGGTGATATATCTTCGTTCTTAAAGTTTGCGTAACGTTCGAAGACTTCAATACACCGCCCCGCTGAGTAGGAGATTGAGTGAATATAAAACGCTTCTTGAGGAAACTGGATGCCTGCGCAATCATCAACGACAATTCGAGCTCTACGCTCTTTTTCTTCATTATCAATCTTCATAGTTTCCTGAGCCTTATGACGCACTGTTAAGGGGGGAGCAAGGCAATAACAAAGCCGTTGCTTACCACCTTAATCATTAAATTCAACGCACAGTAAAAATGCTACGCGTTGAGAATCACTCTTAAACAGTTTGACGAATTTTACTGTATCACTGCCTCTACTTTTTCTTTAGTTCGATTTGTCTTGGATAGGTACAATAGATCTAATGATTCACTGACTTTCTGTTGTAGTTCACTAGGTGTTATGTCAGCTCGGCGATACCTAGACCTTTCATTAGTTAGCTTTAATGACAGATAATAGATCGAGCTTGCTGTAGACAAAGCTATTTTAATTTTAGCAGCGTCTAAATTTACTATTTCTTTTGACTTCCCTAACGTCAAAATAGGTTGTATTTCCTGATTAACTTCGTCACACAGATATAAAACAACCTTCAAAGCACGTCTTACTTCTGATGGTTGCTCGTGCATACATAGCATAGAGTATTCTTTTAAAAACTCACTACGAATTTGACTTGGGAATTTGTAGGGTGACAGCTTTACGAGGTCCGCATTTTCATTATCAACAAGCCAAAATTTGCAATAAAGAGCATGTAATGTTCTCACAAGTTTTTCTGACTCTTGAGCCAAATCTTCAAGCTCGCCATAAAGTCCTTTTATAGACTGTTCTCTCGAAAATTCTTGCTTCTTACTCTCGATTTTCGTAGTCGCAAATATGGTGGCAGCCACACCAAACAGTGCACTCAAAGCAGCTACAAGTAAACTTGCTATAAGTGTCATAATTTCCTCATTCGTCTAACGCTTATTAGACGACAAATTGTCGTCTTTCATCTTTCGATGATGCATTCATTTTTATATTAACTCAAATAACAATCAATACGTTATGCCACATAAAGGGAAGTTAGACAGCAATGTGTCGCCTAGTAATGGGGATGATGAATTATCAACTCAATCGAATAAGTTTTAATAGGGTAAATGCACGCCCTCTGAATTGTGTAGAGTATTTAATCTAAGCAACTTTGGGGCAAAGACGTGTTTGCCGTGATCGGCGTCAGCACGTCTTTGGACATAAACAATTTAGAGTAATCAGCCTAACTTTACGCAAATCAGTTAGAAAAAGTAATAATAACAAGCGCCACCCCATTCCTCCTTTCTGAATCATATAGAGCTTACTTAGCATTCGTTCATAGCGAACTGTCTAGCCCAATCTTTTAAAGCACTTAACTGTAATTTAGCTTTCAGGATGAACTTCTCAATTTCGAATGTAAAAGTCATTTTTTATTAGAGACTTAATACCATTCAGATAGCAAGTGGACAAAATATTTCCCAGCTCTCGCTGGTTTAGTTCTCGGACTTAAAATTGACAGGTTTGATTTATTCGATGCTAATAAAAATCAACTAGATTTGTAAAAGCAGGAAAAACTAAGTAAGATAAATTATCTATTTTTGGAAAAAATGTATAAATGACTGGTATTCTAGAACAATATATTCCAATAGCTAAAGCGCTTAGTGTCCTGTTGCCTGGCCTAGTTGAAGTCGTAATTCATGATCTGAAGACAAATACGGTTTTCCATATTGAGAATGCTTTTACCCCCCGAAAGGTAGGAGACGACTCACAACTAGAAACGGAAAACTACGAAAAAGAACTAGACAACAATAACGTTATTGGGCCTTACAGGAAGTTGAATCCTGATGGCTCGAAGTTGAAGTCAGTTTCTTCATTGTTGACTGATAAAAACGGCTCACCAGTAGGTCTCTTGTGCATCAATATGCAATTAGATGGACTAGAGCTTTCTCTCAATCACTTGCAAAAACTGATCTCTGTGGATGCACAAAAACAGAGTGTATTAGTGATCAGTGATTGGCGTGAGAATGCAAATTTAATCATTGCTGAAACTGTACAAAAAAGAGGCGTTCGACTGGCACAAACTAAAAAAGAGGATCGGATAGAAATAATACGAAACCTTTTTGTTGCTGACATTTTTTCATCTAGAGGCTCTGCTGAATATGTAGCAGAAGCTTTAGGTATATCAAGAGCTGGCTTTTATCAATTGTTGAAAACAGCAAAGCAGCCAAGAGATAACTAACAGGTACACACAATGATTACTAAACCAAAGCCAATGAGAGATTTTGAACTAGAGGTCTACTTCTCAGAGTGGGAATTTACGGCTGAGCACCACATGACTGCCTCAGATCTGGAAAGTATGACTGTTAATGATCTACTTTCGATGGCTACTGAAGAAGATCGTGCTGCTTTTGAAAACCTTTGGTTAGGATATACCCCAACTTGGGGATCAGCTGAACTAAGACAAGAGATTGCTAATACGTATCAGACCATAAACCCCGATGAGATTTTGTGCCTTGCAGGTGCAGGGGAAGGCTTATATGCACTGGCTAAATGTATGCTTACAAGCAAAGATCACGTTATCGTTCCAACCCCAAACTATCAGAGTGCTGAAACAATACCACTAACCATTTGTGATGTTACTGGCGTTCCTCTTCGTGCAAACACCAGCAAGAAAGGCGGATGGCATCTTGATATCGAAGATATAAAGGCAGCTATTCGTCCAAACACTAAGCTGATTAGTCTTAATTTCCCACATAATCCAACTGGATACATAATGGGAAAAGAAGAGATGGATGATCTTATTCAGGTCTGTAGAGAACACGGGATCTACATTCTGTCTGATGAGGTTTATCGAGGTGTCGAGCTAGACCCAGAAGTGCGAATGCCACAAATAGCTGACATATACGAGAAAGGTATTTCGCTAAATGTTATGTCCAAAGCATACGGGCTACCAGGCCTTCGAATTGGTTGGATGGTATCTAAGGACAAAGAAGTTCTATTAAGAGTAGAGCGCTATAAACATTACTTGTCTATCTGTAACTCTGCTCCGTCGGAGGTGTTATCCCTGATTGCGCTCAAGAATAAAGATACTATTCTATCTCGTAATCGTGCCATGATGTTGGAAAATGTCCTTGAGCTAGAAACTCTGTTCGAAGACTTCTCTGGACTTGTAGAGTGGCAACGTCCTTTAGGTGGTTGTATCGCTTTTCCACGTTACACAGGGCCAGGAAGTGTCGAGGAATTCTGCCGATCTTTAGTTGAAGAAAGTGGTGTTCTTTTGTTGCCATCTTCCATCTATATGTCTGAACTAACCGATGTTTCAAAGGATAGATTTAGAATTGGTTTTGGTCGTGCTAAAACTTTCAAAGATGGTCTAGCCGCTATGCGCAAACATTTTGAAAAGCATTACGCTGATTACGCTAGGAAGTAAATGATGGTCATTGTCCCGCTGAAAGAAATTAAATCCTTAGTCACGTTACCAGAAGCAATTGAGTCTGTACGAGATGCATTTATGTCATTCTCTAAAGGGCTGGTCAGCCAACCACAACCAATGCAAATGTTGTTTAACGAAAGCGATGGTAGCTTCTTTGGGGATTGCCATGTAAAGGCAGCTCAAAAGAGTCAACACCCTTACTATGTTATTAAAATTGCGTCTGGTTTCTATAAGAATACTGAGAAAAGCTTACCAGTAAATAGTGGGCTTAGCTTGGTTATGTCATCTGAAACTGGTCACCCTATAGCAATGTTGAATGATGACGGTTGGCTAACTCAGATGCGCACTGCCGCAGCGGGTGCATTGGCTGCATCTTTAAAAACCGTAGATAAAGAAGCTTGTGTTGGCATCATTGGAACAGGAACTCAGGCATACTGGCAGGCTTCATTTATTACCCAGCATATGGGCTTAAAGCGCATTGCTGTAGCTGGACGATCCTATGATTCGAGTGTTGAGTTATGTGAAAGGTTAAACCATGACTTCGATGTAACTGCTGTAGCTATGCATTCAGCCAAGGAAGTATGTCAGGTGAGCCAGATCCTCGTGACCGTAACACCAGCTACTCAGCCAATTGTTACCAAAGACGACTTACCAGAGAGTCTACATATTATAGCGGTGGGGGCTGATAGCCCAGGTAAGAACGAAATTGACCCTCAAATCTTGGCTGGCGCTGATTATATAGTGACTGATAACCATCAGCAGTGTCTTCGTCATGGTGACTTTGGCGTAGCTGTACGGGAAAAATTGGTAAAAGAGGACTCTGATATTTCACTTCCACATCTTTTGGCAGGAAAGAACCCAGAAGCAGACTTTGCATCAGCCAAAATAACTGTTGTTGATTTGACTGGTATCGGATCACAAGACCTAGCAATTGCCAGTTTGGTTGTTGATAAATTGAAATGCAAAGATTGCTTGCAATAGTGTTTCCATATAAACAATCATTCTAGCTTCTACATAGCAGATAACTGACCATTATCAGTTATGACTTTAAGCCAATGGCACTCCCATTGGCTTTTTCATATTAGATTTAGTTATCTATTACTATATGTTCGAAACTCACTTAATGAGATGGTTGATCTGCTCCAGTCAGACTGGACACTTAGCTAAGCGACATTTTGCTTTTCAAAGTTCATTGGGCTTAGGTACCCAAGTGCACTGTGCCTTCTCGTTCGATTATAATCAACTTCTATGTACTCGAAGATAGTTTGGCGCATCTGCTCTCTCGTCATGATCGGCTCGTATTGGATTGCTTCAACTTTCATTGAATGGAAGAAGCTCTCAATACATGCGTTGTCCCAACAGTTTCCTTTTCTACTCATACTTTGTTTTAAATTATAAGTACTTATGAGGTCTCGATAGTCTTTAGAACAGTACTGACTACCTCGATCGCTATGAGTTATAACCTGCTCAGGGAATCCTCGACGGAATAAAGCCATCGATAAGGCATCACAGGCCAGTGAGGCCGTCATTCTCGTATCCATAGACCAACCAATAACTTGCCTTGAATAAAGGTCAATAATGACAGCTAAGTACAGCCAGCCTTCGCTTGTGGCAACATAGGTGATGTCTCCTGCCCATTTTTGATTCGGAGCCGTTGCGCTAAAATCTTGAGCGAGCAAGTTTGGAGCAACGGGCATTTTATGCTTACTGTCCGTTGTACACTTAAACTTGCGTGCTGCTTTCGCTACTAAATCCTGACGTTTCATACTGGCGGCAATGGTCTTAACATTATGGTTATCACCGCTCTCTGCCAGCTCTTTCTGAATACGTCTTGAACCATCTCGCTCTTTGCTAACGTCAAAGGCTTCTTTTACTTTGGT
>NZ_JBHNYN010000031.1:0-18250 GCF_054960695.1 Vibrio sp. PSi01 | reverse complement strand
ATTGCTTACGGCTCTTAGTTTAGTGACTTTTTTTGCTAAAAATCAAACCGAGCTATCACCCTTTATAAATTTTAGGGTTAAACACGTCACGTAACCAGTCGCCTAGTAGGTTAATAACTAGAACTAATGTTACCAAAAGCACACCAGGAAATGCTGTGATCCACCATGCTCCTGAGAAAATGTAGTTAAAACCAGTACTGATTAGGGCACCCAGTGACGGTTGGTCTACCGGAAGGCCTAAACCTAGGAAAGAAAGTGCCGCTTCTGACATGATGGCATTTGCCACTTGTACCGTAGAGATAACCAAGATCGGTGATAAACAGTTCGGTAGAATATGACGGAACATGATGCGAGGCGCTCTAAAGCCCATCACACGTGCCGCTTCAACATATTCTTTCTTCTTCTCTGCCAATACCGATGCACGAATGGTACGAGCATACTGCGGCCATTCTGCAATACCGATGATCACCACCAGCATAACAACGGCATATTGCGCGTAGAAGTCACTGCCGAAACTTGCCTTAAAGATGGCTGAGACAATGATCGCAACCATCATGGTTGAGAATGAAAGTTGAACATCAGCAAAACGCATCAGGAAGCTATCAATACGACCACCGAAGTAACCCGCAGACAAACCGATAATGATACCGAGAGTCAACTGAAGGCCAACCGCTAAGAAACCAATGGTCAGTGATAAGCGGGAGCCGTAAAGCATAGTCGATAAGATGTCACGACCTTGCTCGTCAGTACCCAGTAAGAAACGTTCTTCACCGTCTTCCATCCAAGATGGTGGCAGTTCTGAATCCATGATATCGATAGACGTCACGTCGTATGGGTCGATTGGGGCTAAAATCGGTGCCGCTAATGCCATCACAAGGAAGGCGGCGAAGATGGCGAAGCTGAACATAGCCACTTTATCGCGTAAGAAGTAGTACAGAATGTCTGACTGCTTGAATCGCTCCCAACGAGATGGAGCTGTTGTTGTTTGTTCCATGATTATGCTCCTTTCCCTGTAATGTTCACTGTTGGGTTAATGATGCCGTAAAGCAAATCAACAATGGTGTTCGTTACTACGAAGATCAAGCCAACGAAGATAACGTATGCGGTAATCAGTGGTGTATCCACTCGGTTAATCGCTTCAAGGAATAGGAAGCCGGTGCCCGGCCACTGGAATACAGTTTCAGTAAGAATGGTGTAAGCCACCATAGTACCGATTTGAACACCACCTACCGTTAGTACAGGTAACATTGTGTTCTTCAAAGCGTGTTGGTAGTAAATCTTGTTCAGCGCTAGGCCTTTTGCTTTACCAAACTTGATGTATTCAGAACTAAGAACCTCTAGCATTTCAGAACGCACTAGACGAATGAACAGCGGCAGCATGATAGATGCCAAAGCAATACTCGGCAGAACTAAGTGTGCAAGGCCATCTAGTGTTAAGAAGCCAGACTCCCAACCAAACCAGTTTGCAGTCTCACCACGTCCAAATGATGGCAGCCAACCTAGCTCGATAGAGAACACATACATCAGCATGATTGCAGTTAAGAAAACAGGCACAGAGATACCGATACTACTACCGGCCATCACAAGCTTAGTGAAGAAACTTTTTGGGTGTATTGCAGAATAAACGCCTAATGGAATCGACAGACAAACAATGATCAGAGAAGCACCGAACACGAGCTCCAGTGTCGCGACCAGTTTATCTAGAATTACGTCCACAGCAGGGCGTTTAAAGAAATATGAAGTACCAAGATCACCTTGTAGGGCTGCGCCTATAAAGCGAGAGTATTTTGTAACGAAGGGATCATTTAAGCCGAGTTCATCACGTAGCGCTTGACGCTCCGACTCTGAAACAGATTGACCGACTAACTCACGTAACGGGTCGCCCAGGTTATCCTGAATGGCAAACGCCACCAAACTGATCACAAACATCACTATCAGTGCCTGAAACAGGCGCTTGACCAGAAACGTAACCATTCCTTGCCCCTTATCTATCCATGACTATCTAATCGAAATCCGCGATTAGACAACAAAAAAATTCAGTCTTAAAAAAGGTATTTAGCCAGACTGAAGGAAGACCAAATACCGAAACTTAAATCTATATCTTAATAATATTGAGAGCCTGAAAAACTTCAGGCTCTCGATTCTAGCAAGCTAGATTATTTTACAACTAGGTCGCCGAAGTAAGGCATAACCATTGGGTTTACGATGTCTGCAGCACCAACGTTAGACTTCGCGCCCCACGCTTCACTTTGCCAGTGTAGAGGTACGAATACTGCATCGTTGTAAAGTGTTGCTTCAACGCCTTTCAGCATCTTAGAACGCTTAACTGGATCAGTTTCTGTGTTAGAAGCTTCTACAATCCCATCCATTTCTGGGTTTGAGTAGCCAGAACAGTTGTATTGACCACGACCAGTCTCTTCGTTACGAGTCATTGTTAGAAACTCATTGAAGTTCGCTGAATCTTCTGTGTCTGAGTGCCAACCGATCATCATCATGTCTGCTGAACATAGGTCAAACTCAGGCCAGTACTGTGCTTTAGGCATCGTCTTAAGATCAACTTTGATACCAATCTTAGACAGCATTGCCGCAGACGCTTGCGCTACTTTCGCATCGTTCACGTAACGGTTGTTAGGCGCTGCCATAGTTAGTGTAAAGCCATCTTCGTAGCCCGCTTCTTTCATCAGCTCTTTCGCTTTTTTCAGATCGTAACGAGGAACTAGATCTTCGTTGTGACCCGCGTAGCCTGTTGGGCTTTGCTGACCAGCAGCTGTCGCGAAACCTTTCATGATTTTCTTAACAATACCTTCATTGTTAATCGCATGAACGATTGCTTGACGAACACGCACATCTTTCAGTGCTTCGTTGCTGTTTTGGTTCATTTGGAACGTAATGATACGAGTACCAGGTAGCGTTACTAGATCGATATTCTTAGCGTTCTTAACACGCTTGTGATCGTTTGGTGCTACAGGGTGAATCATATCTACATCGCCAGAAAGAAGTGCTGCAACACGCGTTGCGTCTTCTTTGATTGGCACAAGTGTTAGCTTGTCTACGTTACCATCCGTTTCTGTATCCCAGTAATCATTGAAACGCTCGAACGTAACTTTAACGCCTTGCTCACGTTGCGTAACGATGAATGGACCAGTACCTGAAACATTAGTCGAAGCAAACGAATTACCGTGCTTAACTAGTTCAGACTTGTCATTACCTTCAGCTGTTTGGCCTGAGTAGAACTTGCTGTCCATTGGGAAGATGTAAGTTGCTGTTTGTAGTACTAGTGGGTAAGCCGCTTTTGATACTAGCTCAACTGTATAGTCATCCACTTTTACCATTTTCTCGTATGGCGTGAAGATAGACTTAAAGTCTGGAGAAGCTTGTAGACGTTCAAAAGTCCACACAACATCATCAGCTGTCAGTTCGTTACCAGAGTGGAATTTCACACCTTTACGTAGGTTGAAACGGAAAGTCGTTTCATCAACACGCTCCCAGCTAGATGCTAGGCGGCCTTCAAAATCCATCTCTTGTGTAAAACGTACTAGAGGGTCAAACACCATGTGAGACATTTGCAGTGTGCCACCAGACAGCTGCTCGTGCGGATCAAGTGATACTGGGTCAGCTGCGTAGCCAACGGTAATATCTGCTGCTGCTGCACTAAAGCTTAGGCCAGCTGCCATCAAAGCTACTGCTAATTTGCTTTTCATGGTTTTCATTGCATAACTCCTTCATGCGGGAATCCAGATCCCTAGTTGTTGTATTTGCGTCTGTTTATTGTTTTTAGCAAGCTAAACTCCAGCCTGCTGATTTTTATACTGCGGCTTTTGCCACTGCTTTTTCTTCTCTTAAGCCCGTAAACTCAGGCATTAAAGAAATTAGGTGCTTACTGTATTCATGCTGAGGCGATTGGAATAACTGCTCAGTTGGCGCAACTTCCAATAGTTCGCCCATTTGCATCACGCCAACACGATCACACATTTGACGAATAACCGGTAAATCATGACTGATGAACAGCATAGTCAGATTGAGCTCGTCTTGCAGGTCTTTCAATAGATTAAGGATTTGAGCCTGTACTGACACATCCAGCGCCGAGGTAGGTTCATCACAAATCAGAAGACGAGGACGAGTTGCCAGAGCGCGAGCAATAGAGATACGCTGACGTTGGCCACCTGAGAATTCGTGCGGGTACTTAACCCCTGCCATTTGGCCCAAACCAACGTGATCGAGCAGGTCGTTAACGATCTGACGAGTTTCATTTTCGTTGCGAGTTAGCTTATGGAAACGGATAGGTTCAGCAATGATGTCGAATATCTTCATTCGAGGGTTCATTGATGTATACGGATTTTGGAAAACCATCTGCATTTGGCGACGCATAGGGCGACGCTCTTTTTCAGATTTAAGACCGGTAAGGTCAATACCTTCAAAGGTTACCTTGCCTGAGTTCGGTGCGTATAAGCCAGCAATCACACGAGCAATCGTTGATTTACCCGAACCAGATTCACCCACCAAACCAAACGTCTCACCTTCATGCACTTCAAAGCTGACGTTGTTTGACGCTTGAACATATTCACGACGGCTTTCGAAGAATGAATCTTTAGTCGTAAAACGTAAGTTCACGTTTTCAACGTTCAACAAAGGCCCCGTGTAATCACGGTGATCTTGGCTTTGGCCCAACCAGTGGTTTTTCACATCCAGTGGTTCCATCTCGTGTGCTTCTTCGATGTAACTCACTGTAGGGAAACGATCGAGTTTACGATCTGAACGCGGAACCGCTGAAATAAGGCTGTGTGTGTATGGATGCTCAGGAGTGCCAAGGACTTTCGCCGTTGGGCCAAACTCAACCAAATCACCACGATACATCACGGCTACACGATCGGTTACGTTAGATACAACACCCATATCGTGCGTGACCAACATACAACCTACGTTCTTCTTAATACATAGGTCGCGAATCAAACCCAAGATCTGATCTTGGATAGAAACATCCAGTGCGGTTGTTGGTTCATCTGCGATGATTAAGTCAGGTTCACCTGCCAATGCGATCGCGATAACAACACGCTGACGCATACCGCCAGAAAACTGGTGTGGGTACTGCTTTAAACGGTTTTCTGGTTGTGGGATACCCACTTGGTTCATCAAGTCTAGTGAACGCTGGTAGGCTTCTTGATCCGAAACCTTCATGTTGGCATGAATCGTCTCTTTTAACTGCTGTTCTACTGTGAATAGAGGGTTAAGAGAAGTCATTGGGTCTTGGAAGATAAATCCAATCTTTGAGCCGCGAACAGAGCGCATCTGCTCAGGAGATAAACCCGAAACTTTTTCGCCATCCAGAAACACCTCGCCGCTAGCAATACGGCCAGGAGGGCTCAGTAAATCAATAACAGCATTACCCACTGTTGATTTACCTGCACCAGATTCGCCTACAACGCCAACGATCTCACCACGTTCAATGTTGAACGAAAGTGATTTAACTGCGGCGTGAACTCCATGACGAGATGGATATTCGATACGAAGATTTTTTACTTCTAAAAGTGACATTACCAGACCTCTACTGCTTTGGCAGCTTTCTGCCCTGTCTGCAAAATTGAATCCATTCTTACCAGAATATTGTTCTGATATTTTATACGGTTGACAATTTGGCAAATAATTCACAGAAAAGCAACAAAAATAGGATAAAAAGTCGACATTAAACGCCTGGCAAGCAAAAGCACTACATAACTATTCAAAAAAAGAGCATATAGTAATAAAAATCAACATCATACTCATGGTGAGAAATACTCACAAATCCCTTACTACAACTTACTTGTAGACTGAAACCAATCGTTCAAAGCAGATCTCACTATTAGTCATTTAAAACAAATAATTATTCCAAAAAACAATTAACACTATAGAAACAAATGCTAGATTATTTAAATAATACAAATAAAACAACTAGATACATAGTAATAAGCCACACTTTCCACCATCAAGATAAGTGTGATAAATGTAAAGTAGTAAAATAAGAGGCTTATAAAATTAGAGACGATTTTAGGCTATTTAATATGAAGAAATCTGTCAAATATAGACCTTAGAGAGCAAATCTAGGGTTAGATTTCTCTTTTCATAAAAACACTTAGACCAAACCCATTAGTTTGTCGAATTATTGAGCAATCAATTTATATAAAATTAGATATAGATCTAATGATTTTATAGAGAAAATATATTTATAAAGACGTAATAATTAAAGACATGACAGCATGCTCATTTAATACGAAAGTACATTTTACCAGTACGATCACAGACAATTTTTCGAAATAGGTAAGTTCATAACCTTAAATAGCAGGTTAATGAATAACGGCGCGGCAGGGCTTCCTGCGGACTGGCGATCCAGCCCTCTGGTCTCAAATGATCTAAATTCCAGGCGTAAAAAAGCCCCGTCATTTCTGACGCGGACGGCTAGTTGAGGCTTCTTAAGTGATCGGTGAAGAGACATTCTTTGAACATCAGGCAAACCCCACTTGGGTTCCAATCTAGTGATCTACAGATGAAAAAAAGCTCATCATTTCTGATGAGCTTTCTTAAAGGTGCTCGGTGAAGAAGGATTTGATACGACTGGGCTTCCAGCCCCCGAATACATCATTATCTTTTCTCCAGATAGAAAAAAAGCTCATCATTTCTGATGAGCTTTCTTAAGGTGGTCGGTGAAGAGGGATTCGAACCCCCGACCCTCTGGTCCCAAACCAGATGCGCTACCAAGCTGCGCTATTCACCGAGATGTTTCGTTTGATTTCTCAAACTGGAAACTTCAAAGAAGCTACCAAAATTAATGGGGTGGCTAACGAGATTCGAACTCGCGACCACCGGAATCACAATCCAGGGCTCTACCAACTGAGCTATAGCCACCACTAATTTTTTATATAACCACTTAACAAGCGATTATTGAAATAGTGGTCGGTGAAGAGGGATTCGAACCCCCGACCCTCTGGTCCCAAACCAGATGCGCTACCAAGCTGCGCTATTCACCGACTAGTTTTGTATCGATTCTTGGGAAGAATGAATCAACACTGGAAGCCGAAGCTACCGATATTTTGTAAAGAAAGAATGGGGTGGCTAACGAGATTCGAACTCGCGACCACCGGAATCACAATCCAGGGCTCTACCAACTGAGCTATAGCCACCATTATTTCTTTTTTGCCAATTCTCACTTACCGAAGTAAGAGACCGGATGGCGCGCCTGAAAGGATTCGAACCTTCGGCCTTTGGCTCCGGAGGCCAACGCTCTATCCAGCTGAGCTACAGGCGCATGCCCTGTCGGCGGAGTGGAATAATACGTATATCACCCAATGCCGTCTAGTACTTTTTTAACTTTTTTTTCTGTTTGGTCTCTTTTTCGACAGTTAATATGTGATAAACCCCTTATTTGAGTACTACAACCCGCTACAGCTTATAAGTTGTTGTTTATTGCAACAACTTATCGGGATATAATCACCCATTATTTACATTGGTTTAACAGTTGCTCTTTGCTGCTCAAATCAAAACACCCTTCCAACACTATAAATTGGTAAGCATGTACTTACCTTGGGAATGTAAAGTGAGTTTAATGGATATGTCTCGTCGAATTTTAAGCGTTGTCATCGCAGTTTTAACCTTTTCAACTGGTGCAATGGCTTCAGGCCTAAGCGAAGCAGAGCAAGATGCTATTGCTGAACGCATCAAACCAGTTGGCCAAGTATACCTAGTCGGCAGTGAGCCAGTAGTCGCGGAACCAACAGGCCCTCGTGATGGCGCAGCAGTTTACGGTACCTTTTGTATCGCTTGTCACGCATCTGGCGTAAGTGGCGCACCTAAAAAAGGCGATGCTGGTGATTGGGGTCCTCGTATTGCTCAAGGTCGCGATATTCTAGCGAATCACGCAATCAACGGCTTTAATGCAATGCCTGCGAAAGGTTCATGTATGGACTGTTCAGACGACGAAATCAAAGATGCTATCGAGCACATGATTGCCGGTCTGTAATTTACCGATCTGTAATTAAAAATGCCAAATTCAAAAAAGGTGACCTCATGGTCACCTTTTTATTGGTTTTTATATAGTGCTATTAAAGTAGATCATTATTTCTTATTGAACATCGCTCGAATATTCGCAATGTGCGCCTGCCCTTTTTCCATTCTTTCTTCAGCGGATTGAGGCTTCTTAACGCTTTCCCACTCCACATCATCATGCGGCAGTTCATCAAGAAAGCGACTTTGTGTTGGCTTAATCAATTCACCATATTGACGGCGTTCACGACACTTAGTAAAGGTCAGCTCTTTTTGCGCTCGAGTAATCCCTACGTACATAAGACGACGCTCTTCTTCTACGTTGCCTTCATCAACACTGGTTTGGTGCGGTAAAATACCCTCTTCTGCCCCCATCAGGAATACATATGGAAACTCTAGGCCTTTCGATGCATGCAGTGTCATTAATTGAACCTGGTCTGCATCGTCATCATCTTCCCCACGCTCCATCATGTCACGCAGTGTTAAACGTTGCACTACCTCGCGTAGGGTTTTCTCTTCCTTGTCGTAGTTGTCACCTTCAAGATCAGCCACTATCCAACTGTAAAGATCAGAGACGTTCTTCATTCGCATTTCAGCCGCTTTCGGGCTCGCCGAAGTTTCGTACAACCAATCTTCATAGTTAATGTCACGAACCAAAGAACGTACGGCCTCAACCGTATTACCACGCTCTGCATTATCCGAGATACGAACAATCCAGTCACCGAAACGGCGCAAGTTTTCTAGACCACGCCCCGTCAGCGTTTGCTCTAAGCCCATCTCAAAGCTGGCTTCAAACAAGCTCTTACCACGCATATTGGCGTAGCTGCCGAGTTTCTCTAAAGTAACCGGACCAATCTCACGACGTGGCGTGTTCACAATACGTAAAAACGCATTGTCATCATCTGGGTTCACCAACACACGTAAGTAAGCCATGATGTCTTTAATCTCAGCTCTAGCAAAGAAAGACGTACCACCAGAGATCTTGTAAGGCACACGGTTTTGCATCAAGGCTTTTTCAATCAAGCGAGATTGGTGATTACCACGGTAAAGCACTGCGTAATCTTTGTAATCTGTGCGATTCAAAAACTTGTGGGCAATGATCTCACCAGTAATACGTTCGGCTTCGTGCTCTTCATTCTTGGCATTCAGTACCTTGAGCTTTTCACCGTCCGGGATCTCTGAGAACAGTGATTTTTCATAAACGTGTGGGTTATTAGCGATCAAGATGTTCGCCGCACGCAAAATTCGACTGGTTGAACGATAGTTTTGCTCTAGTTTGATTAAACGAAGGTTCGGGTAATCCTCACCTAGCAAAACCAAGTTTTGCGGCTTTGCGCCACGCCATGAGTAAATAGATTGGTCATCATCACCTACTACCGTCAGACGACCACGTTCTCCCACCAATAAACGAACCAACTCATATTGACTGGTGTTGGTATCTTGATACTCATCGACCAGTAAATAGCGAATGCGAGACTGCCAGCGCTCACGGACTTCTTGATTAGTTTTCAGTAACAATACCGGCATCGCAATCAGATCATCAAAATCGAGCGCGTTGTATGCCTTCATCTGTTTCTGATACATCTCAAAACAGAATGCAAAAAGCTGTTCTTGTTCGCCTTGAGCTCGTGCTTTGGCCTGATCAGGCGTCAGCATGTCATTCTTCCAATTCGAAATGGTGCTCATTAAAGCGCGTAGTAGATCTTTGTCACCATCGATCTGCCTTTCGGTTAACTCTTTAAGTAAAGCTAACTGGTCCTGATCATCAAACAAAGAAAAGCCAGCTTTTAAACCCAATGCTTTGTATTCGCGGCGAATAATCGTCAAACCCATAGTGTGAAAGGTCGAAACGATCAGACCTTTTGATTCATTTTTACCTAGAGTTTGTCCTACACGCTCTTTCATTTCGCGTGCCGCTTTATTGGTAAAGGTTACCGCTGCAATATTACGAGCTTTGTAGCCACACTCTTGAACCAAGTAAGCAATCTTATTGGTGATAACACGTGTTTTTCCTGAACCAGCGCCTGCTAATACTAAACAGGGGCCAGAAACATACTTCACGGCTTCATCTTGTCTTGGATTCAGTTTCATTTGATTCTCAATTTGGTCTAGAGGGGCGAATTAAATTGCGCGCCTATAATAATGCTGCAATAGCACGAATGCTACGTTCTCTTATACAAGATTTTTACGTCATTTGTGTAAAACTTTGTTGCATAGATGTATGGTTCTTAGGCTATAATGAATGAACGTTCATTCACTGGTGATGGAAAGATGACAACTCATGCACCTCAGGATAAACGCCAACAAATACTTTCTGCTGCTGAAAAGCTCATTGCGGAGGTCGGTTTTCAAGGCCTTTCGATGCAAAAATTAGCCAAAGAAGCAGGGGTAGCTGCAGGCACTATCTATCGCTACTTCGATGATAAAGATCACTTGATCGATGATGTTCGAGTGCTCGTGACTCAACGAGTAGCTGATGCTGTTCAAGAAGGGGTTAATGATTCGGATCCAATTAAGCAACGCTATCGTACTATGTGGTTGAACATATGGAACTTAGCGGGAACGAACTTAGCCGCGATAAAAAATCGGGTTCAGTATGACTCTCTACCTATTACAAATAGCCTAAACTTCAGGGAACTGGAACGTAAAATGTTTGCCCAAGTTGAACTGCTATTTAATGAAGGTAAAGAGCAGGGACTGTTTAAACCGCTTGATAATGAAGTATTAAGCGGCTTGAGCTTAGCGGCTAGTGTCTCTCTAGCGCGAAAGCATTCTTTAGGATTTTACCAACTCGACGAGGCAGCACTAGAAGCTGCAATAGAAGCCAGTTGGGACGCAATAATTAAACACTAGATCGGAGTTTTGACCATAATGAAAAAGTGGACTTTCTTCATGTTATTCATCGCTGTATTGCTTTTTGGCAGCGTTATTGGATTCAACATGTTCAAACAACAAAAAATTGCTGAGTATATGGCCAACCGCCCTGAACCCGAGTTTCCCGTAACGGTAACTGAAGTTCAGCCGATCGACTGGGTTCCCGTAATTGAAGCTATCGGCTTCATCGAACCAAATCAAGGTGTGACACTAGCGAACGAAACCAGCGGTGTTATTGACCAAATTTCTTTCGAATCGGGTACTGATGTTAAGAGTGGTCAGCAACTGGTACGTCTTGATTCTGACGTAGAGAAAGCCAACCTTAAGAGTTCTGAAGCTCGTTTGCCTGCTGCGAAAGCAAAATACAAGCGTTACCAAGGTCTATTCAAGAAAGGCTCTATTTCTAAAGAAGCGTACGATGAAGCAGAAGCAAACTACTTCTCTCTATCTGCTGATATTGAAAGCCTAAAAGCCTCGATCGAACGCCGTGAAATTCGCGCACCTTTTGATGGCAAGGTTGGTATTCGTAACGTATACCTAGGTCAATACCTACAATCGGGTACCGATATCGTTCGTTTAGAAGACACCAGTGTCATGCGCCTACGCTTCACGGTTTCTCAAACCGATATCTCTCGCATTAATGTTGGCCAGGCTATCGACATCTTTGTTGATGCTTACCCAGAAAAACCGTTTGAAGGCTCTATCAGTGCTATTGAACCTGCAGTAAGCATCCAAAGTGGTCTTATTCAAGTTCAAGCGGATATTCCAAACAATGATGGCAAGCTTCGCAGTGGCATGTTCGCTCGCGCTAACATCATTCTTCCTAAACTAGAGAACCAAGTAACCCTGCCGCAAACGGCGATTACTTTCACTCTATACGGTGACAATGTTTACATCCTAACGGAAGAAGACGGCGTTCAACGTGTTGCTCAACATGTTGTGAAAGTTGGTGAACGTACAGCAGATATCGCACATATCCTTGAAGGCGTTAAAGCTGGCGATACGGTTGTAACTTCTGGCCAAGTACGTCTGAGTAACGGTGCCAAAGTTAAGATCGTAGAAAGTGATTCAATCACTCCACCATCTGAAACACCTAAGCTGTAACTGGAGGCCCAATGCGCTTTACTGATGTTTTTATTAAACGTCCAGTTCTAGCGGTATCCATCAGCTTTTTGATTGCGTTGCTTGGCTTACAAGCAATCTTCAAAATGCAGGTGCGTGAATACCCTGAAATGACGAATACCGTCGTAACCGTAACTACGAGTTACTACGGTGCAAGTGCCGATCTTATCCAAGGCTTTATCACCCAGCCCCTCGAGCAGGCTGTGGCCCAAGCGGATAACATCGACTATATGACTTCTTCTTCTGTACTCGGTAGCTCGACGATTACCGTGAACATGAAGTTGAACACAGACCCGAATGCGGCGCTGTCTGACATACTGGCCAAGACTAACTCGGTACGTTCTCAGCTTCCTAAAGAAGCCGAAGATCCAACCGTAACTATGTCTACCGGTTCAACAACGGCGGTACTCTACATTGGTTTTACCAGTGATGAGTTAGTGTCGAGCCAAATTACCGACTATCTAGAGCGAGTAATCAACCCGCAACTATTTACGGTAAATGGCGTATCTAAAGTTGACCTATATGGTGGTATGAAATACGCACTACGCGTGTGGCTAGACCCAGCTAAAATGGCAGCAGTAAACCTTACCGCAACTGACGTAATGGCGGTATTGGATGCGAATAACTACCAATCGGCGACAGGTCAAGCAACAGGTGAGTTTGTTCTTTATAACGGCAGTGCCGACACGCAAGTTTCGAACACTGAAGAGCTAGAGAACTTAGTCGTTAGAAGTGGTGAAGGTGAGATTATTCGCCTGTCTGACATCGCTAAGGTTTCTCTAGAGAAAAGCCACGATATTTACCGTGCAAGTGCCAACGGCCAAGAAGCGGTAGTTGCAGCAATTAACGCAGCACCAAGTGCAAACCCAATCAACATTGCCGCTGATGTACTCGAACTTCTCCCTCAGTTAGAGAAGAACTTGCCAAGTAACATTTCCATGAACGTGATGTATGACTCGACAATTGCGATTAACGAATCGATTCAAGAGGTTATAAAAACCATCCTTGAAGCTGCATTAATCGTATTGATCGTAATTACTCTGTTCTTAGGTTCGTTCCGTGCTGTACTGATCCCTATCGTTACTATCCCACTGTCTTTGATTGGTGTGGCAATGGTAATGCAGGCAATGGGCTTCTCTTGGAACCTGATGACACTACTGGCAATGGTGCTCGCCATCGGTCTGGTAGTAGATGATGCGATCGTGGTACTGGAAAACGTCGACCGACATATTAAGCTCGGGGAGTCACCTTTCCGTGCTGCGATCATCGGTACTCGTGAAATTGCGGTTCCTGTTATCGCAATGACCCTAACGCTAGGCGCAGTATACGCTCCAATCGCGATGATGGGTGGTATCACGGGCTCACTATTTAAAGAGTTTGCATTAACTCTAGCGGGTTCTGTTTTTGTATCAGGTATCGTGGCACTAACACTATCACCAATGATGTGTTCTAAAATGCTAAAAGCTCATGCTGAGCCAAGCAAGTTTGAACAGAAAGTACATAGCGTACTGGATGGCATGACGAACCGTTATGAGCGCATGCTTAGCGCGGTAATGAACCATCGCCCAGTATTCATTGGCTTTGCGGTGATCGTATTTGCAAGCTTACCAATGCTATTTAAGTTCATCCCAAGTGAGTTAGCACCTTCAGAAGATAAAGGTGTGATCATGTTGATGGGTACGGCGCCGTCGAACGCGAACTTAGACTTCATGCAAAATACCATGAACGACGTAAATAAGGTTCTGTCTGATCAGCCAGAAGTAGCTTACGCGCAGGTGTTCACAGGTGTTCCTAATGCAAACCAAGCGTTTGGTATTGCATCTATGGTGCCTTGGAGTGAGCGTGAAGCAAGTCAATCTGACGTAGCAACCCGCGTTGGTGGTTTGGTGAAAGATGTTCCTGGAATGGCAGTTACTGCATTCCAAATGCCTGAACTACCAGGTGCAGGTTCAGGTCTTCCAATTCAGTTTGTTATCACAACGCCAAACAGTTTTGAGAGCCTGTTCCAAATCACCACTGATATCTTGACTGATGTAGCGACAAACCCGCTGTTCGTATACTCGGATCTCGATCTGAACTATGACTCAGCAACGATGAAAGTACACATCGACAAGGACAAAGCGGGCGCATACGGCGTGACCATGCAAGATATCGGTATCACGCTTGGTACCATGATGTCAGATGGCTACGTAAACCGTATCGACTTGAATGGTCGTTCTTACGAGGTTATCCCTCAAGTTGAACGTAAATTCCGTTTGAACCCAGAATCGATGAATAACTACTACGTACGTGCTGCGGACGGTAATGCTGTACCACTTGGCAGTTTGATTACGATTGATGTTGTGGCAGAGCCTCGTTCTCTTCCTCACTTCAACCAATTGAACTCAGCTACGATTGGTGCGGTACCTGCTCCAGGCGCTGCAATGGGTGATGCAATTGCGTGGTTTGAAGACACGGCGGCGAATAAGCTACCAAGTGGCTATAACCACGATTACATGGGTGAAGCACGTCAATACGTAACTGAAGGTAGCGCGCTTTACGCGACCTTTGGTTTAGCACTGGCTATCATCTTCTTGGTACTGGCGATTCAATTCGAATCTCTTAAAGATCCATTGGTTATCATGGTATCTGTGCCACTTGCGATCTGTGGTGCCCTAATCGCTCTGGCTTGGGGTGCGGCAACGATGAATATCTACTCACAAGTAGGTTTAATCACCTTGGTCGGCCTGATTACCAAGCACGGTATCTTGATCTGTGAAGTTGCAAAAGAGGAACAGTTGCATCATCACAAGACTCGTATTGAAGCAGTAATGGAAGCTGCGAAGGTTCGTCTTCGTCCGATTCTAATGACAACAGCTGCGATGATCGCCGGCCTAATCCCACTGATGTACGCAAGTGGTGCGGGTGCGGCTCAGCGCTTTAGTATTGGTATCGTAATCGTAGCTGGTCTGGCGATTGGTACTATCTTCACGCTATTTGTACTGCCAGTGATTTACAGCTACTTGGCTGAAAAACACAAACCTCTACCTGTATTTGTTGAAGACAAAGACCTAGAAAAGCTAGCTCGCGTCGATGAAGCAAAAGCAGCACACAGAGAATTAGCTGATAATAAGTAATCGCTAAGTCGTATTAACAATAAAAAGGCTACTTCGGTGGCCTTTTTTTATACGCCATAGGCGACATCTCAAGTGTGATTAAATAGAATAGTGGTAAATATTCAGGAGTTTTAATTGATATGTTTGATCCAAAAAAACTAGAGCAGATTGCTAAGCAGATTCACGATTCTATGCCTCAACCAGTAAAAGAGCTTGGTTCAGACGTAGATCAAAAAGTTCGCCAGGTTATCCAAGGCCAACTAAACAAGCTAGACGTTGTGAGCCGTGAAGAATTTGATGTTCAAACACAAGTACTGCTTCGCACTCGCCAGAAGCTAACTGAAATGGAACAAAAGCTAGCTGATTTAGAAGCAAAGCTTTCAGACAAATAATAGCTCGTTTCCATCAGTTCAAGTTCGAATAAAGGCTTACCTTCGGGTAAGCCTTTATTTTTCCTCGACCTATCAAAACTTTACAAGCAAATAGTTGCGGGCATAAAAAAGCCCCGAACAAATGTTCAGGGCTATCTTTATCCAGTTATGAGCAGAAGATTAACCGCCTACAGCGATACGCTTCATGTCGCTCATGTAGCTACGTAGCTCTTCACCAATGTATTCTACAGGGTGGTTACGAATAGCTTCGTTTACTTCAATTAGCTTAGCGTTATCAACTTGGTTAGATGTTTCACCTAGACCACGGCCAATTACGTCTGTTGCAACTGAAGGCATGAACTTCTCACGTAGTAGCGGTGTTGCTACGTTAGCGAATAGGTAGTTACCGTACTCAGCAGTATCAGAAATTACAACGTTCATTTCGTAAAGACGCTTACGAGCAACCGTGTTTGCAATTAGTGGAAGCTCATGTAGAGATTCGTAGTAAGCAGACTCGTCGATGATGCCTGATGCCGTCATAGCTTCGAATGCTAGCTCAACACCGGCACGAACCATAGCAACCATTAGGATACCGTTGTCGAAATACTCTTGCTCTGAGATTTCTACGTCAGAAGCTGGGTAATTTTCGAATGCCGTTTCGCCTGTCTCTTCACGCCAGCCTAGTAGGTTCACGTCATCGTTCGCCCAGTCGGCCATCATTGTGCTAGAGAAGTGACCAGAGATGATGTCATCCATGTGCTTGTTGTAAAGCGGACGCATTAGGTCTTTAAGCTCTTCAGAAAGCTCAAACGCTTTAACTTTAGCTGGGTTAGATAGACGGTCCATCATGTGAGTTACGCCACCAAACTTCAGTGCTTCAGTGATCGTTTCCCAACCGTATTGTAGAAGTTTGCCTGCGTAGCCCGGTTCGATGCCATCAGCAATCATCTTCTCGTACGATACGATAGAACCTGCTTGTAGCATGCCACAAAGGATAGTTTGCTCGCCCATAAGGTCAGATTTAACTTCCGCTACGAAAGAAGACTCTAGGCAACCAGCACGGTGACCACCAGTACCTGCTGCCCAAGCTTTGGCGATATCCCAACCTTCGCCCTTAGGGTCGTTTTCTGGGTGAACAGCGATCAGTGTTGGAACACCAAAGCCACGCTTGTACTCTTCACGTACTTCAGAACCAGGACATTTAGGTGCAACCATTACAACCGTAAGATCATCACGTAGTTGCATGCCTTCTTCAACAACGTTAAAACCGTGAGAGTAACCAAGAGCAGCACCTTGCTTCATTAGAGGCATTACTGTTTCAACAACGTTTGTGTGTTGCTTATCAGGAGTAAGGTTGATTACTAGGTCTGCTTGAGGGATTAGCGTTTCGTAGCTACCCACAACAAAGCCGTTTTCATCAGCATTTTTGAATGATTGACGCTTTTCATCTATTGCTGCTTGGCGTAGAGCGTAAGATACGTCTAGACCAGAATCACGCATGTTTAGACCTTGGTTTAGGCCTTGAGCACCACAACCAACAATTACGATTTTCTTACCTTCAAGATACTCAGCTTCTGTCGCGAATTCTTCACGATCCATAAAGCGGCAACGACCCAATTGGTCAAGTTGTTCACGAAGGTTTAATGTATTGAAATAGTTAGCCATTCTAGGGCACTCCTTTAAAAATAAGTCCGTAAGGTCGATATCTCTCTATCGAATGACTTCATACTAAAACAGACACTCCGTTGCTGAAAGTGATATATTCACAATTAGTTATTGCAATAAATGCAACATGGAAACGATCGCAGAACATGAACATAAAATCTCTACAATTATTTATACATTTATGTGATAGCAAGAGTTTCAGCAAAACCGCTGCTGCTATGCACGTCAGTCCTTCAGCGCTGAGTCGTCAGGTACAAAAACTAGAAGAGGAGACGGGGCAAGAATTGCTTATCAGAGATAACCGCAGCGTTGATCTCACCCCAGCAGGCAAACACCTATTACCTGTTGCATTGAGCATTGTTGGAGAGTGGCAGCAATATAACCTTCATCTAAAGGGTGGAGAGCAGGAACTTAAAGGAGAAATTCGTATATTTTGCTCAGTAACGGCTAGTTATAGTCATCTTCCTGAGCTAATAACTGAATTCAGGGCAATTCATCCCTATATTGAGTTTAAGCTCTCTACCGGTGATCCAGCACAATCCATCGACAAGATACTGAATGATGAGGCGGATATCGCTATTTCAGCTAAACCTGACATTTTGCCTTCAAGATTAGAGTTCGAGACCATCAGCGATATTCCACTGTCAGTCATCATTCCATCTGGCGTGAGTAGCTTTAGCCAGCAACTGCAATCAGATAAGCCCAACTGGAATGAAGTACCCTTTATCATCCCGGAAGCAGGGACAGCCCGAGAACGTGCAAACGCATGGTTCAAAAAGATGAAGATAAAGCCGAACATTTATGCTCAAGTTTCAGGGCATGAAGCGATCGTCAGTATGGTTGCTCTTGGTTGTGGAGTGGGTATTGCACCAGATGTCGTCATCAACAACAGTCCTGTACGAGACAAAGTAGACCGCTTAAAGATAGAGCCAATCAAACCATTTGAGTTAGGTGTGTGTTGTAAGCGCTCTCAGCTAGATAACCCTCTAATAAGAGCATTCTGGCAAGTTGCAGAGGGCAAATATTTAACAGACTAGCAATAATAAGGTTCAAGTAAACAAAAAGAGAAGGGCACGTCAGTGCTCTTCTCTTTTTGTTTATATTACATATAAG
>NZ_JBHNYN010000030.1:0-22291 GCF_054960695.1 Vibrio sp. PSi01 | reverse complement strand
TTTACGCAGGCTTTCGTTGTTATGAACTAATGGTTATGAGCGAGCAATGAAGCCTAACTAGAACTTGTAGTTCAGACCTACTGAGACGATGTATTGAGACTCATCGTAGAAGGTAATATTCGAGTCGCTGGTACCGTAGCCCGCCAGTGAAACAAACGACCAGTTTTCCCAGTTCATGAACTGCTCATACTCATATGCGGCAAACAGGTTAATGTTGTCATCGCTACGCGTTTTGCCGTAAATCGGGTTGCTAGCATCGTAGGATCGTTGGTTGTAACCCGCAGTCAACGCGTATTGGTGACGACCCATGCCACCAAATAGACTTACCTCACCGCCAAACTGTTCATAAGAGGCAGCCTTGCCATCTGCAGAGCTTGATTGGTAAATCAATGATGGTACTAACATCATGGTACGGCTGAGTGGAACGCGGTATTGGCCTTTCAGGTAGAAGGTTTCTGCATCACGTTGGAGTTCTTCTCTAACTAAATCATCTTCTACATCTTTGGTGGCGTAGGCCATGTCTAGCGAGAAAGCTGAGCCTGCAATGCTGCTTAGCTTCAAACGAAAGGCATTGCCAGTTTCATCGGTTTTGCTTCGAGTAACGCCTTCTGCATATGGATTCGCCCAAGTTTTACCTGACATAATGGTTGGCAGAAGTGAAGCGTCAATGACCATACCTGACTCTAGTTGGTATTTATAACCAACCTCTAGCACAACAGTACCTGTTGCTACGTCATCACGAGCGGTACCCGTATACACTTGATGATTTAATTTTTCACCAAAGGTGTAAGCGACATTGCCCAAAGGCGCGACTAGAAATGAGCTCTCAGATGAGGCTTTCTGGTTATTTGACGAGATGGTGCTATCAGTATCGGTATTAAAATTTGAGGTGGAAGAGGTTACCCCGGTATTGATAGAGATTTCACCACTGAAGCCTTGTTCGTTTGCAAGCTTGGCAAAGGTAGGCGAAGCAGCAACGCTTAATGCGAGAAGTGTGATTTTTATTTTCATTTACGGGCTCCTTGCCCACCGGTTCTTAGGACGGGTTATTAATATCAGTAAAGCACGGTATTTCCTGGCTGATTATTTCTCAATGATGGTTTTTGATTTAGGAAAAAAAAGGAAGCCTGAGCTTCCTTTAATCATTAACTTACTTCTTTAATAAGAAGTTAACCAGCTCGAAGTACTCATCGAGAGAGTTAATACCTTGAGCATCGATCAGGTAGCGATTATTGACTACAACAGCGGGAACGCCTGACAGGCCACTATCTTTAAATGCTTTGTCGAAGCGACGAACCATAGAATCTACTGCAAAGCCATTGTAAGCCGCATCAAATTTTTTCTCGTCGACGCCTTCGTCCAAGAAAATTTGACGTAGCTCTGCTTCATCGCGTGGTGGCTTGTTCATGTTGTGAATGCGGTTAAACATCACTGGCACCATTTTGTCTTCCACTTTCAATGCAATCATGGTTGCGTAAGCTTTGCTCATTGGTAAGCCCATGTTGCCACCCATGAATGAAACATGGTTCTTCTGTAGCTTGGCGTCTTTAGGTAGCTGTTGTTTTAGCTGCTGGATGATTGGCTCAAAGCTATTACAGTGTGGGCAGTAAAAAGAGAAGAACTCTGTCACCATTGGTTTTTTTGATGCTTCTAGGTCGAGAACTTTGTAGTGTTCACCTTCGTTAAATTTCGCAGCGTGAGCTGAAAGGCTCAACATGATCAATGAGAAAAATGCGAATAGCTTTTTCATTTATCCAATCTCCATTATGTTTGAATTTTTATCTAGTTGTATGTTGCGATTATTATTACCACTGAGGCATTAACGAAAGTGGTGGTTCTTGCAGGGTAGCAATTTGCTCTTTACAAGCAAGTACTTGTTGCTCCCAATATTTAGGATCATTAAACCATGGGAAGGCCAAAGGAAAAGCAGGATCGTGCCATCGTTTTGCTAGCCATGCCATGTAATGCACCATACGTAGACCGCGTAGTGGTTCGATTAGTTTCAGTTGTGAGGTATTAAAATCACAAAACTCTTGATAACTCTCTAGCAGAATATCCAGTTGCATCAGTTTATCTTGGCGTTCGCCGTTAAGTAGCATCCATAGATCTTGCACCGCTGGTCCATTGCGCGAATCATCGAGATCGACGAACATTGGTCCGTCGCGCCACAATATATTACCTGGGTGGCAGTCACCATGCAGGCGGATGTTCTCAATGTTGCTCGGCCACTGGTTCTCTAGCTCTTTTATCAGAAGGTCAACGTCATTGAAGAACGCGTTTTCTAGGTGCGTCGGGATAAACTGCGAATTCTCTAGAATCTTACGTGGCTGATATAGGTATTCATCTAAGCTAATGGTTGGACGGTGTTGGAATGTTTTGCCTGCACTTGCCTTATGAATTCGACCAAGGAAACGACCTACCCCTTCCAGTTGGTTCAAGTTATCGACTTCGTACTGCCTGCCACCAACACTGTCAAACAGTGTAAACAGATAGCCTTGATATTCATGTAGGGTTTCGCCATTGATGCGTATCGGCGGTGCGACTGGAATTTCTTGGTCGATAAGCTCAAGTGTAAAGTCGTGCTCTTCTTGAATCTGTTCTTTGCTCCAGCGTTGCGGCCGATAAAACTTAACGACGTAGCGTTTACGGTCTTCGTCGGTGAATTGATATACCCGGTTTTCGTAGCTGTTGAGGGCGAGAAGCCCAGATTCAGCTCGAACTCCAATACTCTCCAGTGCGTACCACATGAAGTCAGGGGTCAAGTTATCAAAGTTAAAGGCTTGCATCGTCATAGAATAAAAAAGGCTCATTACTGAGCCTTTTTCCATTTATAGGGAAGTTATACCAATCCGTGAGAGGCTTGGTATCAGAGTTTCTTGATAAAGCGGCTTTCTACTTCCATCGTAAACTCTTCATTATCCGAGAGTATAAACTGAATTGTCGAAACTGGTGAGCTCAGTTTTTCTGGGTCGACCCCCAAACTGATAGGTAGGTTCAAAACCTCGCCCGGATCGACCGTAATGGTTTGCTTACCGTACCAGATAGAATTGGGTAACCCTTTCACATCAAGTTTGTACTCTTGCTCTTGCTGAGTTTTGTTGATGACTTTCAAGTTGTAAGTATTTTCGACAAGCCCTTGAGTATTGATTCTAAATAGCTGGTTTCTATCTCGCAGAACGCTTAAGCCTGCAGGATCAACACTTGCGATTTGTGCAAAGAATAAACCCAGCATAACGATCAATATTACACCATAGCCTAAGAGTTTAGGGCGCATCACCTTGGTTGAGTGACCTTCAAGTCTATGTTCTGTGGTGTAGTTGATCAGGCCTTTTTCATAGCCCATACGTTCCATCGTGTGGTCACAGGCATCAATACACGCACCGCAGTTAATGCATTCGTATTGTAGGCCGTCTCGAATATCGATACCTGTCGGGCAAACTTGAACGCATAAATTACAGTCAATACAGTCACCAAGGCCAAGCTCTTTTGGATCGGCTTTGCGAGAACGAGGGCCGCGGCTTTCACCACGTTCTGTGTCGTAACCAACGATGAAAGTGTCTTTATCGAACATAGCCGATTGGAAGCGCGCGTAAGGACACATGTGCAGACAAACAATTGAACGCATCCAACCGGCATTGGCATAAGTACAGCCTGCAAAGAACAGTACCCAAAACACCGGCCAGAAAGACGAGTTAAAGGTAAAGAAGCCAATCACCAACTCTTTGATAGGGATGAAGTAACCGACAAAGGTTAGTCCTGTTGCGATTGCAATTGCCCACCATGCGATGTGTTTGAGGATTTTTCTAACGATTAGATTGCTTGTCAGTTTACCTGAATCTTGTTTTCTTCTCTTATTGGCAGCGCCTTCTAGCTTTTCTTCGAACCAGATGTACATAAAGGTCCACACGGTCTGAGGACACAAGTAGCCACACCAAACACGGCCTAAAAAGGTTGTGATAAAAAACAGGCCGAACGCAGCAATCATAAATAGGATGGCGAGGAGCGTCAGATCTTGCGGGTACAGCGTGGTGCCAAAGAAGTTAAACTGCTGGCTGCCGATATCGAGTAAGATCGCTTGTCGCTCACCAAATGGAATCCATGGGATAAGCGCAAAAAGTAAAAGTAAGAACCAACCGCCATAACGGCGCAGTTGTTGGAATTTACCTTTGCTTTCTCGAACATAGATTCGGTTACTTGGGTTAAATCGATCTCCATTACCTTTATGTGTTTTCGGGTTAAAGGTTTTAGGCGTCACATCTTTGATATCGATTTTATCCTGACTCATGGACTATCCTTTTTGTGGCTTGTTTGCCCTGTTAAAGAGGGCATGACGACATTACTTGAAAGTATGGTTTAGAGAACCTATTGAAATTGAGCTTGGTGCATTTGTTGTTATCGCACTCACTCTTATTATTTTAGAAGATTCTTATGGATGGCGATTATAACGACAATCTTGTTCTCATTTCTTTAACGCTATCAACCTTTAACAACAAAAGTCATAACAGTTGTGACGAAAAAATAGCGAACAGAAACAAAAAAGCGACCAAGAGGTCGCTTTTTAGAATTGAGCAATTTATTGATAAGGCAATTAAGCTTTAACGCATTTAAGCTGTTAAAGGATGCCACGCGCTTTTAAAATCGCGGTTTTGAAGTCATCTTCTTGGTCTTTTTTCAGGCCTGGGATCATTTCATCTTTTTCACTGTTACGCATTTTGAGGTGATAGATCAGAACGTCGTCTGTCAGTTCTTCAAGTTTACCTTCGTAGCCCGCTTCTTTTGACAGTTTAATGATGAATTCTAACAAGTTAAGCTCTTGATCTTTCTGCCACTCAGGCTCCATCAATTCAAGCAGTTCTTCAATACGATGACACTTCATACTTTATTCTCCACAAATTTTATAATGATTTGTGGCTTAAGGTATCAAATCAGGTAGGGAATACCAATGTGTAAACACATTTCAGAAAGGATAGGGCAAGAAAAAAGCGCAGTAAAAACTGCGCTTTTTATTAAGCGGCTTTAATTACTTTTGTTGCAGTCGGTGCTAATAAAGCAGTCTTCTCAACTAAAGTCATTGTTGGAGCCAATTTCTTAGCCATTGGAGCGGCAGCAAAGCCACTACGACGACGCATCGCACTACGGTTGGTGTGCGAGAACCTGACAGCTGTTGGGCGCATTCATTTACCTAACGGTCAGGCATATCCATTGCCAATCTAATGGCCTGATTTACCATGAGATCCGCTTCAATTACTTGAAGAGTCACTCGTCTGGCTTTCGCCAATCCGAATAATAAATCAGGATAATGATATGCATGCATATCAAGGCTTAGATTATCACTATCTAAGTTATCGATCGACGCTTGAGTGATAAATAGACGATATTAGAGCTAAAATAGTGTGAGCAGTATATTTGAGTTTGAACCTCTTTCAGGCTTAAGATGATGTTTTAAAGGAGGTGCATATGTCGTTCTTAAAGAAAACGTTAGCAAGTTTTGGTATTGGATCTGCCAAAGTGGATTCTGTATTGCAACAGGAAGTGCTTTATCCAGGGCAAAAGGCGAGCATTATTGTGCATGTGTATGGTGGCTCTCAACCGCAGGAGATAGATAACATCGATCTCAACCTGTGTTGTCGCTACATAAAAGAAGTGACCACTAATTCGCAAAGGCAAGAGGGCGGTCAAACACGTCGAATGCACCAAACATACTCGTTGGCCAAATGGAGCCTGCCGTATTCCTTTGTGATTCAGCCGGGAGAAACTCGTGACTTTGAATGCGAGTTTGATGTGCCGTTGAATACCCCTGTGACGATTGGTGACTCAAAGGTGTGGCTTGAAACCGGGCTCGATATTGCGATGGCGATTGACCCTTCGGATAAGGATATTTTAACGGTTCGTCCTGATGCGCTACTTGATGGCATTTTTAACGAACTCGAAGCTCAAGGTCTGCGCATTCGCCAAGTTGAATGTGAAGCGGTAGATGGCTTTGAATTACCGTTTGTACAAGAGTTTGAATTTGTTCCAACCACAGGCCCTTATCATGGCCGCTGGCGTGAGCTGGAAGTGGTTGCTCATCGTGATGATACGGAGCTTAAGCTGTGGTTTGAGATAGACCGCAATCGCGATGGTGCAAAAGGTATGTTGGCTAGCTTGCTAGGCATTGGTCAGCTGCAGCGTCAGTTGAGTGTGCCATTGGATACCTCACCAGAAGATGCGGGCAAAATGGTGCTTGAGTATTTAGACAACGCTTCTTAGTGTCTGAGGAGCGATTCGGTCACACATACTTAGCAGCATTTACGTCATAATAATTTAAGCTTACACGTGTAAGCTTAATGTGTAATACTAGGCAAATCGAACATTTACTCTAGTAGGATAACCATGTCTGCATCATCGGCTAGCGAATACAGTGATATTGAAGAACGCGCTAATGCGATAACCCATGGTTTGGGCGTTGTACTTGGTGTGGTAGGCCTGGCCCTATTGCTGATTCGTGCTTTTGATTACCAAGCCGACATGCTTACTGTTGCCAGTATGGCGGTGTATGGCAGCAGTATTATTCTGCTCTTTCTTGCTTCCACGTTGTACCACTCGATCACCACTGAGAAAACCAAGCGCTTACTCAAAACTCTTGATCACTGCGCGATTTATTTACTGATTGCTGGCAGTTATACGCCATTCTTGTTAGTGAGCTTAAGAACACCATTAGCAATGGGGTTGATGGCGGTAATCTGGGGTATCGCGTTGGTCGGAATTATAATGAAGATTGCTTTTGTCTATCGATTTAAGCGCTTGTCATTGGTGACATATTTAGCGATGGGTTGGTTGTCGTTGATAGTGGTGTATCAACTAGCGATGAATATCGAGATGGGCGGTTTGGTATTATTAGCGCTTGGCGGTGTGATCTACTCTTTGGGGGTGATTTTCTATGTGGCAAAACGCATCCCTTACAATCATGCCATCTGGCACTTGTTTGTTTTGGCGGGCTGCGCTTGCCATTTCTTCGCTATTTACTTGTACGTGACTCCGGTTTAGCGAGCTAGTACTTCAGTAATTTCAGCTTTGATCTGATATTCAGGGTGTTGTTCTAGGTCGAGCTTGATTAGCTTGCCTTCCTCACCTGTCTTTGGTCGCAAATATGTGTCGGCCATTCGTTTGATTGATTTCCACACTGCAACTTTTTCTTCTGCCAACAACTCGCCTTCTACAGTAAATACGCTGATGTTAAGTGATACCAAAATGACAGCTTGAGTGCCTTGGTTGGTGATGGCAGTCGGAATAATAAGCTCACCATTTTCATAGCGACTTGCACCCAGTACAACATCCACTCCTGATTGAGACAGCTGTAAGCTTGGTTTTTTACTATTAACCACAACCGTTGTGCCACGAGTATTCGTCGCTACCGGGACGGCTACGACAGGTGCTGCTGCAACGGGCACGGCGATCTCTGATGTTGTCGCTGCTGCTTCCGTTTGCTTCGGTGCCACATATTGCCAAGTAAAATCATCTTTGAGTAACACTTGCTTGCCATCAGGCAATGTGACCATTTGATCAGCAAAGGCAGAACTTACGAATACTGAGTTTGCAAGCAATGCGCCAGCGAGAAGTACGTATGATTTCATCTGTGTTTCCTTGATTTTGTGCTTGGTTAGCGTCGCCAAAAGGCTGGAAAAAATAGAACAATGAGCGTCAGTATCTCGAGTCGCCCCATTAGCATGCCTAAACTTAGCAACCATTTAGCGGCGTCTGGCAGTGGGGCAAAGTTCCCGGTTGGACCGATCACGCTACCCATTCCCGGGCCCACGTTGGCAACGGCTGTGATAGCGCCAGATATACTGGTCACAGGATCAAGTCCCATCGCGCTCAAGCCGCCTGCAATTAAGATAATCGTGATAAAGAACATCAGACCAAATGCGACGAGTGAACGCACAATATCGTCATTCACAGGTCGCTGATTGTAGCGTTGAACAAACACGCCCGATGGGTGAATTAGCTTCATCATTTGTTTGTGGAGCATGGTCATTGCAATTTGGAAGCGGAAGATTTTGATACCGCCAGAGGTTGAACCTGAGCACGCACCCGCCATCATTAAAAAGGCAAACAGCGTGGTAGGCAAAGCGCCCCACGCGGTGAAGTCTTCTAAGCCAAAACCGGTTGTGGTGACGACTGACACAATGTTAAACATCGAAACACGCATCGCATCCAATACCGTGTAGCCATCTCTGACCACCAGCCATGTGGATATCACAGCACTGGTGACTAAGAATAGGTAAGCGAAGCCTCTCACTTGGGCATCTTTGTAGAGGATAGAGAGCTTTCTACCGCGCAGCGCACTGACAAAGAGTAAAAACGGTAAGCCACCTAAGAACATGAATACAGTACCCACCCAGTGAGCGCTGTTCGAGAAGTGGTTCATAGAACCGTCTGAGGTTGAGTAACCGCCTGTAGATAGCGTGGTAAATGAGTGGTTGATGGCATCAAACACACTCATGCCCGCAAATAGGTAGCTCACCAAGCATAGGCCTGTTAATACCAAATAGACCGCCACGATGTTCTTGGCGACGGTTTTTGCTCTCGGGCTGCTTTTATCTGACCAATCGGAAGACTCAGTTTGGAACAAGCGCATACCACCGACGTTAAGCATTGGTAGAACCGCTACTGCCATTACGATGAACCCAACACCACCAAGCCACTGCAATATAGATCGCCATAATAGAATGCTTGGTGCCATGCTGTCTAAGCCGCTTAATACGGTTGATCCTGTCGTGGTGATACCCGACATGGTTTCAAAATAGGCATCAGTGAAGCTGATGTGGTTGATGAAGACAAAGGGTAGTGCAGCGAAGGCGCTGGCAATAGTCCAGACCAAAGAGGTGATCAGGAACATGTCTCGCACCCCAAGTCGGAAATTAGCTGAACGGCCTAAGCTTAAGCAGATGAACGCCACAATGTGCGTGATCACTACCGATTGACCAAACTCGAGGAAGCCACCGGTGCCAGTAAAAAAGGCAACCAATGTAGGGATGTACATGAAAAGGGCGAGTTTTGATAACACTAACCCTATCACTAATAATATCGGACGAAAGTTGACCATAGCTTAATAGACCATAGCTTAAATAGATTACAGCTTTGTGCCGGAGCGTCGTTCTCACAAAAAGAAAGTTGCGAGAAGAAGCTTACGAGAACAAGGCTATAAGAAGAATGGGCTCGGTTGGAATAGAGACTCAACATCAGGTACGTATTTCTTGTCCACTAGGAACATCACAACGTGGTCATCTTGTTCAATTACGGTTCTATCGTGCGCAATAAGAACCTCTTCTCCGCGAACAATTGCACCAATAGTGGTGCCCGGTGGCAGTTTGATGTCGCCAATCGCTCGGCCAACGACTTTCGATGTGGTTTCGTCACCGTGAGCAATGGCTTCGATCGCCTCTGCAGCGCCACGACGTAGAGAGGATACGTTTACAATATCAGCACGACGAACGTGAGTAAGCAACGCAGAAATGGTCGCTTGTTGTGGCGATATCGCAATATCAATCACACCACCCTGAACAAGGTCGACGTAAGCACCACGCTGAATCAGTACCATTACCTTCTTGGCACCCATTCGCTTAGCCAGCATAGCGGACATGATGTTGGTTTCATCTTCATTGGTTAGGGCAATGAACACATCCACCTGATCGATGTTCTCTTCGGTTAGCAGTTCTTGGTCGGCGGCATCACCACAGAATACGATGGTGTTTTCTAATTCTTCAGATAGCTTCTCAGCACGAGTGTAACTACGTTCGATAAGCTTGATGCTGTAGCTCTGCTCAAGGCGTTTCGCCAAGCTTGCACCAATGTTACCACCTCCGACAATCATGATGCGGCGGTATGGCTTCTCTAGGCGTTGCAGTTCACTCATTACTGAGCGGATATGGTTACTCGCGGCCACGAAGAAAACCTCATCGTCTGCTTCAATGATGGTAGTGCCTTGCGGGCGAATAGGGCGGCCTTGACGGAAAATAGCAGCAACACGAGTATCGATGTGCGGCATGTGCTCACGCAAAGCAGATAGGGCGTTACCGACCAGTGGACCACCGTAGTAGGCTTTTACTGCGACGAGGCTAACTTTCTGTTCAGCAAAGCTCACAACCTGCAATGCGCCTGGGTATTGAATCAGGCGCTCGATATAGCTGGTCACTAGCTCTTCGGGTGCGATCAGGTGATCGACTGGGATAGCACCAGACTTGAATAGCGCTTCTTTCTCTTCTAGGTATTGAGGAGAGCGAATGCGGGCAATTCGGTTTGGTGTGTTGAAAAGAGAAAAGGCAACCTGACACGCAGCCATGTTGGTTTCATCCATGTTGGTTACGGCAACCAACATGTCGGCATCTTGCGCGCCCGCTTCACGTAGTGTGTTCGGGTGGCTGGCATAACCGTTTACAACCCTAAGGTCGTATTTATCCTGAAGTTCACGAAGTCGGTCAGTATTACGGTCGACAATAGTGATGTCGTTGTTTTCACCAACCAGGTTTTCAGCAAGGGTACCGCCAACTTGGCCTGCACCTAGGATAATGATCTTCATAGCCTGTCTCTTTTCTTTACCGTCGTAATTCTAGTGATCTCACTTTGTTTTGATAATGCACTAGAAAGAAACAGCGGCTAAGAAATAAATTCTTAGCCGCTGTTAGTTGTTATGCCTGTTTTACTAGAACTGCGTAGTAGAAGCCATCCATATCTTCTTCTCCAGGCAGTATTTGACGACCTGGATTTTCGATATCAGACCCAACAAGCGTTGCGTTCTCGGTTCGCTCAAGGAATGCTTTCACTTGCAGCACGTTTTCTTGCGGCGTGATAGAACATGTCGCATAAACCATGGTGCCGCCTTCTTTCAGCTGACGCCACATTGCATCCATGATCTCGCTTTGCAGCTCTGCTAGTGCATCAATATCAGATGCACGACGTAGCCACTTGATGTCAGGGTGACGACGAATTACGCCAGTCGCTGAACAAGGAGCATCAAGCAGGATACGGTCGAACTTATCACCCATCCACCACTCTTCAGGGTAGCGAGCATCGCCACAGATTACGTCGGCACGCAGTTGTAGGCGTTCAAGGTTATCGTAAACACGGTCTAGGCGTTTAATATCACTGTCAATCGCAACCACTTCAGTGTCTTGAGTCTGTTCAAGAATGTGCGCAGTTTTACCACCTGGCGCTGCACAACAGTCTAGGATTAGCTCACCATCTTTGGGTGTTAGGTAATCAACAGAAAGTTGAGCTGCAGCATCTTGTACAGATACCCAACCTCTGTCGAAACCCGGAAGCAAAGTAACATCACAAGGTGACGCTAATTTTATGGCATCAGCCGCTTCTGGGTGCAGTGTGTATTCAATGTTTTCGTTTTTAAGCAGTTCAACATACTCGTCACGAGTGTGGTGTTGACGGTTTACGCGCAGCCACATTGGTGCTTTGCTGTTGTTTGCTTCAATCAGTTGCTCCCACTGATCTGGGTAGCTTTCTTGAAGCATTTTTAGAATCCAGCTTGGATGGCTGTATTTGCCCGCATTGTGGCTAACTGCTTTTTCATCTAGCTCTTCTTGATCGCGCAGGTAGCTGCGAAGTACTGCGTTGATCAAACCACTCAGGCTTGGGCCGCGCAGCGTTTTGGTTGCTTCAACTGTTTCAGCAACGGCAGCATGCGAAGGGATGCGCATAAAGCTCAACTGGTAAATGCCTACTAAGATCAGGTGGTGGAATACGCGCTTTTTACCTTTAAGCGAGTTTTCCATCAGTTCGTTAGCGATTGACTCCAAGCGAGGCAGGTAACGAAGTGCGCCGTAGCAAATCTCTTGCAGTAGAGCATGGTCTCGCGGACGGATCGTTTTTTGAGCCGCAGGGAGAGCGTGTGAAAGAGAGTGGCCTTTATCGACAACTTGGAATAGGACATTTGCAGCAGCAGCGCGAACATTCATGAGGGGTACCGAATATTTATTTGAATACATGAGGGCATCTCTGCCCTCGTAAAGGTTTTCTAAACTGTGTTTTTACAAGCTACACGTTTTTAAGTACATATTGAGTAGCTTTAAAGCGGTTAAGAAAGTTGAGTCCCAACTTCAAACCAGCTTGCACGTGAGTTCAAGATATCTTGAACTGACATAGCTTTTTTGCCTGGAACTTGTAACTGTTCCAATACTAGTACTTTGTCGCCAGTCGCAACATAAATACCAGTCTTATCTGCTTTGATTATTGAGCCAGCTGGCGCAGACGTCGATTCTTCATCAACACGTGTCTGCCAAACTTTAATGCTTTTTTCATCATTAGAGCTGCTATCAGTAATCGCAAAGTGACTCATTGGCCATGGGTTGAAAGCGCGCACACAACGTTCGATGTGTTCTGCACTGTCATTCCAATCAATTTTTGCTTCTTCTTTGCTCAGCTTCTTCGCGTAGTTAGCAAGCTCGTCATCTTGCTTCTCAGCAACAGCCTTACCAGAAGCGATGTCTGCTAAACACTCAACAAGAGCATCAGGACCAAGACCAGCTAACTTTTCGTACATTGACGCACTGGTATCTGTAGATTCGATTGGTAGCGTTGCGATGCTTAGCATATCACCGGTATCTAGGCCGATATCCATCTGCATGATCGTCACGCCAGTCTCTTTATCGCCCGCCCAGATAGAGCGTTGGATCGGAGCAGCACCACGCCAGCGTGGCAGGATTGAACCATGCACGTTGATACAACCTAAGCGAGGCGTATCTAATACAGCTTGTGGAAGCAATAAGCCGTAAGCGACAACAACCATGATGTCAGCATTCAAATCTGCTAGCTCTTGCTTAGCTTCATCTGACTTGAAGTTTTCTGGTTGGTAAACCGGAATATTGTTTTCAAGTGCGATGTTTTTTACCTGGCTCGCAGTCAGTTTTTTACCGCGGCCTGCTGGACGATCTGGCTGTGTGTAAACAGCAATAACTTCATGCTCCGAAGACAACAACGCCGCCAAGTGACGGGCGGCGAAATCCGGAGTACCTGCGAAGACAATTCTTAAAGATTGACTCAAGGTAGACTTCCTTCTTAATTTAGTAATAGCAGCGGTTATTAGCCTTGTTTCTCGTTGAAACGTTTAATCTTCGCTAGCTTATCTTGAATACGTTTGCGCTTTAGTGGCGATAGGTAATCAACAAACAACTTACCTTCTAGGTGGTCAAGTTCGTGCTGAACACAGATAGCCAGAAGGTCGTCAGCGTCGAATGTGAATTCGTTGCCTTCGCGGTCCAATGCTTTAACTGTGACTTCTGCAGCGCGAGGTACTAGAGCTCGAGCGCCGGGTACAGATAGACAGCCTTCTTCGATACCATCTTCGCCACGCTTCTCGGTAATTTCAGGGTTGATCAGAACAATAGGTTCATCACGTGTTTCTGAAATATCGATAACAACGATGCGTTGGTGGAAATCTACTTGCGTTGCCGCAAGGCCGATACCTTCTTCGTCGTACATGGTTTCAATCATGTCATCAACGAACTTTTGAATCTCTGGGGTAACTTCTTTTACCGGTTTCGCCACGGTACGTAGACGATCATCTGGTAATGTTAATACTTGTAATACAGACATATACACTCGAAATATTGAACTGTGCCGAAACAGCTTAAACCTTGTTGGCTCAATTCTAGACATTTTAGAGGTCAAATGACAGCATCCTGAAGGTAATTCTCAAATCAGATGTCATATATTCAGACCAAGGAACCTAGGTCATGCGTCATTTTTCTTCTATTTTTTCTCTCGTTTGTGCCTCACTTTCGTTCACCGTTATGGCTGAAAATAGTGAGCAACCTTTAACCATTAGGCAGGATGCACCTCAGGTTTATGTCGTAGTTAAGGGCGATACCTTATGGGATATTTCCACGATGTATCTCGATAGTCCTTGGTTGTGGCCGAGGTTGTGGCAAGTAAATCCAGAGATAGAAAACCCTCACCTTATTTACCCCGGAGATAAATTGTCTTTGGTTTGGATTAATGGCGAGCCTGTATTGAGCCTAAAGCCTGTAATTAAACTGAGCCCTAAGATTCGTGTCTCTGAGAAGAAAGCGGTGCCTACCGTCAACGAGGGGCTGGTTCTGCCATATCTACAATCTGACCGCTTGGTTGAGCAGCAAGATATCCAATCAGCTCAACGAGTGTTGGGGACAAGCGATGGTAAACGTTTCTTATCGGGTGAAGACCGGTTATTTATCTCGGGTAAACAGCAGTATCCCAAGTGGGGTATCTACCGCGCCGTCGAAACTTACCAGCGACAGCTACCTCAGGCGAGTATGACCTCGTTACGTTTGGTCGCCACGGCACGCTTAAAAGAAGTGGACGCTGAGTTCAGTCGCTTACAGATCGAGACCCAACTGCAAGAGGTGCTGCTTAACGATCTAGTGTTGCCTGAGCTTGGTGTCGATCAGGTGAAGCTCTCAACCACATTTTATCCAGCGCCTAGTGCTGCAGGGCAGTTTGCTAATATATTGGGTTCATTAGATGGCAGCCAATACAGTGCAAAGAATCAGGTGGTCGTTATCAATAAAGGCTCACAGGACAATCTTCGCCAAGGCTCTATGTTTACCCTCAGCGAAAACGGCGCTGTGGTGTTTGGTAAGCAAGGTGAATACAGCTACAAAGAGTCAGCGGCGAGCGATAAGGTGCAATTGCCAAGTACCTCGCTCGGTAGTTTGATGGTCATCCGCCCTTACGAGTATTTTAGTCTCGCCCTGATTACTCAGAGCTCAAAACCGGTTAGCAATGACATTCTGGCGGTATCGCCTGTGGACCTTGCTTTGAAGGAAGAGGTTAAGGGCACCAAGTGAATGAGCAACCACTGATCGCTTGGCTCTCTCTGAGCTTTGTTCCGCAATTGGGTGGCAAGCGACTTTCTCGATTGCTGAGCATTGATTCCCCTCCGAATATTGTTGGTTACTCAAGTCAGCAACTGCAAGCGCTTGGTCTGTCTGCCAAGCAAATTGCTTATTTAAGAGAGCAAGCCCCAAGAGAAGTGGAGGCTTGCTTAGCGTGGCAAGCAAGACAACCCAACCATCACATCCTTACCCCGAATTGCCCTCATTACCCCAAACTGCTGAATGAGACCGCCTCTGCGCCAAGTGTGCTTTTTGTTAAAGGTCATGTTGAAAAATTGATTGAGCCTCAAATCGCGATGGTCGGCAGTCGCAATGCTAGTCTCGAAGGGTTGCAAACCGCGAAGTCTTTCGCCAAAGAGTTCGTTCAAAACGGTTTGATTGTCACCAGTGGCTTAGCGCTCGGTATCGATGGCTATGCTCATGATGGTGCTCTAGATAAGGGTGGGGAAACTTTTGCTGTGTTGGGTTCGGGTTTGGATTCTATTTATCCTGTCCGACACCGAAATTTAGCGGATAGAATTTGTGAGAATGGTGCGTTGATTTCAGAGTTCCGTCCAGATGCCAAACCACGACCTGAACATTTTCCTCGTCGTAACCGTATTATAAGTGGTTTATCGCTCGGAACCTTAGTGGTTGAAGCAGCTGAGAAAAGTGGCTCTTTGATTACGGCTCGCTATGCCATGGAGCAGGGGCGCGAGGTTTTCGCGCTTCCAGGTTCGATTCATAGCCCAACCAGTCGTGGAGGGAATAGTTTAATCAAAGCTGGTGCATGTTTGGTACAGAGTGCTCAAGATGTTCTGATTGAAATAAAGAGTCTGTTAGACTGGTCTATTGATCAGCAGCCCAGTTTGTTCGAACCTACGTCCAGTATTGGGGAAAATGAACAATTGCCATTTCCACAGCTGTTCGCTAACGTAGGGTTAGAGGCGACACCCGTTGATATTTTGGCACAGAGAACCCATATACCTGTGCATGAGGTCATGATGCAGCTTTTGGAGCTTGAGCTCTCAGGGCATGTTGTTGCAGTTTCCGGTGGCTATATTCGAAAGGGGAGAGGCTAAGCTATGATGATGGACATACTGATGTACTTGTTTGAAACCTACATCCATAGCGATTCTGAATTGCAGGTGGATCAAGATGAGCTGGAAGATGAGCTTCTTCGAGCAGGGTTTCACCAAGATGATATTTATAAGGCTCTCCATTGGTTAGAAGATCTTGCAGCATTGCAAGATACCGAGAACCAAGCGGCGATTAGTGTGTGTTCCAATACCTCGATGCGTATTTATACCAGTCGAGAGATTTCACGTATTAATATGGAGTGTCGAGGTTTCTTACTGTTCCTTGAGCAGATCAATGTACTCACAACAGAGATTCGTGAAATGGTGATTGATCGTGTGATGGGGCTTGAGACCAACGAATTTGAATTGGATGATCTGAAATGGATTATCTTAATGGTGCTATTTAATGTGCCGGGTAATGAAAGTGCTTACACGCAAATGGAAGAGCTGTTGTACACCAAAGAGCAAGGTATCTTGCATTAATACAGGCTTGTCATGAGTAGTAAGATTGATAATCAGCTTTTTTCAGCACATGAACATGCATTAGAGCATGAACCATGTCCACAGTGTGGTGGAGAGCTTCAGCTTCGCCATGGTAAGCACGGTCCATTTTTAGGCTGCAAGCAGTATCCAAGTTGCGATTACATCAAACCCCTACATCAAAACGATGGCCATGTGGTGAAAGAGCTGGGTGTACCATGTCCTAAATGCCAAAACGAATTGGTATTAAGGCAAGGTCGCTTTGGGATGTTTATTGGTTGTAGCAGCTATCCAGAGTGTAATCACATCGAATCTTTGGACCAACCGAAAGAACGGCCTGAAGAGCAGCCACTTGTTGCTTGCCCTGAGTGTGGCAGAGGCCATTTGGTTGAGCGTAAATCTCGATATGGCAAAATCTTCTATGCTTGTGATAACTACCCTAAGTGTAAATTCGCCGTTAATCAGCCACCTGTTATAGGTCGTTGTGAAGAATGCTTGTTTCCATTGTTGCTGGAGAAGAAAACGGCCAGTGGTACTAAGAAGCAATGTGCTGATCGCAAGTGTCACCACATTCAATCTCAATAACCTGATGTTATAGACACAAAAACGGCGCTCAATGAGCGCCGTTTCTATATTAAACCCACAATGAAAGCTTACTTCAGTTGCTCTGCAAATTCATGAACAGCAGGGTAGGCTTGCTTATCGAGAATGTTTGCCAATGAACATAATGTTCTTTGCAGCTCGGCGTTGTAGTCAGCGCTCACATTGATGTGGCCCATCTTACGACCCGCACGCTTCTCTTTGCCATACCAATGAACATGACAACCGTCTTGAGCCAGAATAGCCTCAGGGAGAGTATCTTCGCCAAGAATGTTGATCATTGCCGTAGGACGAATCAGTTTAGTGCTGCCTAGTGGCATTCCACATACGGCACGTAGGTGATTTTCAAACTGACAAGTTTCAGCACCTTGTTGAGTCCAGTGGCCAGAGTTATGAACACGTGGTGCAATCTCATTTACAAGCAGTGAACCTTTAACATCAAAGAATTCAAGCGCCAACACACCAACGTAATCCAAACGCTCTGCAACTGAGGTGAACATGGTTTTCGCTTGCTCTTGCAGTTCAATGTCATCAATTGCTGTCGATAAGCTCAACACGCCATCGGTGTGAACATTCTCAGCCAGTGGGTACACTTGAATATCGCCATTGATACCACGAGCACCGACCAGTGAGACTTCGCGATCAAACGGGACGAACTCTTCAGCCACAATTGCTTGGTTATCTGTTGCGGCAATGCACTCCGCCATTTCTGTCCATGTCGTGTCAACATTGTCTAATGTCTTTAAGCGCCATTGACCTTTGCCATCGTAGCCGCCAAGTGTGCTCTTCAATACCATTGGTAAGCCAACGTGAGCGATCGCAGCGTCAAAGTCTTCGCGAGAATTAATCACGTAGTACTTGGCATTTTTCACATTTGCTTCGTCTAACAGGGCTTTTTCAAGGCGACGATCACCGCCAGCTTTGATTGCTTCTGTTGTCGGTAAGAACTTACCGCTGCGCTCACACACCTCAAGTACATCGTGAGGGATATGTTCGAATTCAGCAGTAATGACGTCCGCACGCTCAATCGCATTTTCTAAGCCGCTGCCTAGAATCGCTTGCGTTAATGGGTGAACAATATTTTTGCTGCCAACATCAAAAGCAGAAATTTCAATATTCAGTGGTGCCCCAGCTAGGGACATCATGCGAGCAAGTTGGCCCGCGCCTAACACAAGAACATGCATGGGAATTAGTCCTCTGCAGGGTTTGGATTAGCCAGAACCGTTTCTGTTTGCTCAGAGCGGAACGCTTCTACTTTTGCCATCACTTCTTCATTGTGAGTACCAATGATTTGCGCGGCTAGGATACCAGCGTTAGCAGCACCAGCTTCACCGATAGCCAGAGTACCTACCGCGATACCTTTTGGCATTTGTACAATAGAAAGCAGAGAGTCCATGCCTTTCAGTGCTTTAGACTGAACGGGAACACCAAGAACAGGTACGCTTGTGAAAGCTGCAGCCATACCCGGAAGATGCGCAGCACCACCAGCACCCGCAATAATCACTTTAATACCGCGCTCTTTCGCACTGGTTGCGTAGTCTGCAAGCAACTGAGGTGTGCGGTGAGCAGAAACCACTTTTGTTTCGTACGCCACGCCAAACTGATCCAACATTTCTGCAGCTAGCTTCATTGTTGGCCAATCAGATTTAGAACCCATGATAATACCGACAGTCATCTCAAACTCCTTCAGGTACGATTTAATTAGTGATTAGATATTTTGCGCGCATTATACGGGTAAAATTGCTTAAGGAAAACGTTTGCGTCAGTCTAAGTTGTTAATTGATACATTTTATAAACAAATAGCTTTAGTCACAGTGAATGATAATTTGTACACTTAGCGAGTTTGATAACTGAATTAACGAGGCAGCCCGTGGATAACTTTCAACATACATTGCAGGCATTACAGCAAGGTGAAGTCATTGCTTACCCTACCGAAGGCGTTTTTGGGGTCGGTTGTGATCCCGATAATCCACAAGCTATCAAGAAATTGCTCGATTTAAAACAGCGACCGATGGAGAAAGGGTTGATCCTAATTGCTGCGAGTTATGAGCAGTTGTTGCCTTATATTGATGAAAGCCAGTTGACGGAAGCGCAGTTAGCGACCGTAAAAGCAACGTGGCCTGGCCCAGTTACTTGGATCATGCCAACCAGCAGCAAAGTGACTAACTGGGTCAGCGGCCAGTTTGATTCCATTGCAGTACGAGTGACTGATCACCCTTTAGTTCAAAGAATGTGTAATGAATTCGGTAAGCCGTTAACCTCTACCAGTGCCAACCTGACTGGCGAGCCGCCTTGCATGACGACTGAAGAAGTTCAGCAGCAACTTGGCCAATATCTAGTCTCTATTTTAGAAGGTCACACGGGTGGTCGCGAAAAACCAAGCGAAATTAGAGATGCAAAAACGTCGAAAATATTAAGACAGGGTTAAACCCTGCAAAGGAAGTAAGATGTCAGCAATTGATAAAGAAGCAGTAAAGCAGTTTTTACTGAGCCTACAAGATTCGATTTGCCAACAGCTTGAACAAGCTGATGGTGCAGCTCTTTTTGAAGAAGATGCATGGCAGCGTGAACCTGGCGAACGTCTTGGTGGCGGTGGTCGAACTCGCGTGATGACCAATGGTGCGGTATTTGAGCAAGGCGGTGTTAACTTTTCTCATGTCGCTGGTAAGGCTATGCCTGCCTCTGCAACAGCTCACCGTCCTGAATTAGCCGGACGTAAGTTTGAAGCTATGGGTGTCTCATTAGTTATCCATCCTAAAAACCCATACATCCCAACCTCACACGCGAACGTACGATTCTTTATTGCCGAAAAGGAAGGGGAAGATCCTATCTGGTGGTTCGGTGGTGGTTTTGATTTAACGCCATTCTATCCTGTCGATGAAGATTGCCAATCTTGGCATCAAACTGCTAAAGACCTGTGTGCACCATTTGGTGATGATGTTTACCAAGAACACAAAGAGTGGTGTGATAAGTACTTCTATCTACCTCACCGTGATGAAACACGTGGTGTTGGCGGTCTGTTCTTTGATGACTTAAACGAGTGGGGCTTTGAAAAGAGCTTCGCTTATATGCAGGCGGTCGGTGAAGGTTTTGCAGCCGCGTATTTACCAATTGTAGAACGACGCAAAGAGACACCTTATGGTGAACGTGAGCGTGACTTCCAGCTTTATCGTCGTGGTCGCTATGTTGAATTTAACCTTGTGTATGACCGTGGCACCTTATTTGGCCTGCAAAGTGGTGGTCGCACAGAGTCTATATTGATGTCGATGCCGCCGTTGGCTCGTTGGGAATATCGCTATGAACCACAAGCGGGCTCACCAGAAGCTCTGCTTTATAGCGACTACCTAAAGCCTCGAGTTTGGTAGTTCTTCCTTCCTTATAGGGATAGTGATAGGGTCATCTATATAGAAGACCCTTTTTTATTTCTGTTAGGTAAGGATATGACACAGCAAGTAGATCGTTATGCCGTTTTCGGTAACCCTATTGGTCAAAGCAAATCGCCATTCATTCACACATTATTTGCTCGCCAAACCAGCCAACAACTTACCTATACAGCATTACAGCCAGAACATAGTGAATTTATCACTGCTGCGAAAGCCTTTTTCAGCGAAGGTGGTAGAGGATGTAATGTCACAGCACCTTTTAAAGAAGATGCGTATCAGTTTGCCAATCGCCTAACTGAAAGGGCTGAACTAGCTGGTGCTGTAAACACACTTAAGAAGCTCGATGACGGAGAAATCATTGGTGATAACACCGATGGTGAGGGTTTAGTTCAAGATCTGCTTCAACATCAAGTTGCGTTAAAAGGAGCTCGCGTTCTTCTTCTTGGCGCTGGTGGTGCTGCGAGAGGAGTGATTCAACCTCTTCTCGACCAAAAGCCAAAACAGTTGGTGGTCGCAAATCGAACTAGTTCAAAGGCTGAACTTCTGGCTGAGATGTTTTCTTCATATGGAAACATTAAAGGAATGGGATTAAGCGATGTTAATGAAGGGTTTGATGTCATCATTAACTCGACCTCATCTGGTCTAAGTGGTCAGCTTCCTGAAGTTTCTGAGATTATCTTTAATTCGAATAGTTCCGTTTATGACATGGTTTACGGTTCGGGAACTACCGTATTTAATCAATGGGCATTAGATAATGGTGTTCATGCTGCTTATGATGGTTTGGGCATGTTAGTGGGACAGGCAGCAGAAAGCTTTATGCTTTGGCGTGGCCTTCGTCCGGGAACAAAACAGATTTTAAGAGAATTACGTAAAAACCTAGAGATGTAAGAAGGTATTTATAAAAAATGAATCAATCAATTCTATTTCCGGATATACAAGATTGGGATGAAGAGAATCAATCAATCACCTTCCCTGCGCAGCAGTCGGGCGCCCTGATTGAGTGTGTAATGTCTATTGAGGAACTATCTCGATTAGCTGGTAAAGAGATAGGAGAAGGCGATCAAGCTTTAGTTATTTTTTCAGAGTTACGTTTTGATATTGAAGAGCTAGCTGAAGAGTTAATAGAAGAAGAGGAGTATGACTCCTCTAATCGGATTCAAATCAAAATGCTTTAGACTGGCAGTACAGAGTCTAGATAGTCGTTTTTATTCTGAACATAGTTGTCAGCTGACTTCTGTAAAAAGGCACGCTCTTTATCATTTAATGGGCGTGCTTGTTTTACTGGGCTTCCTACATATAGATAACCGCTTTCAAGTACCTTATTAGGTGGAACTAAGCTACCAGCACCAATCATCACTTCTTCTTTAACAATAACGCCATCAAGCACGATAGCTCCCATGCCAACAAGTACGCGATCTTCAATAGTACAGCCATGCAGCATTACTTTATGTCCGATAGTGACATCATTACCTATTAATAGAGGATAACCGTCAGGGTTTTCTGCATTCTTATGGGTGACATGCAAGACACTGCCGTCTTGGATATTCGTTCTCTCCCCAATATGAATGTGGTTAACATCTCCTCGAGCTGCAACCAAAGGCCACACGCTAGAGTCGTCACCGATTTTGATATCACCAACCAGTACCGAACTTGTATCTATATAGACACCTTGTCCAATCTGAGGGGATATTCCTTTATAACTGCGTATTGAACTCATAAGTCCTCCTTTATATAGGTACCTTAAGTCCTTAATTAAGAGGAATACTAGTGATAATGAGGTGTTTTGAACAAAAAACGCTCGAACAATCAAAAAAGTAAGAAAAACTTCAAAAAGGGCTTGCCAGTGTGATCGAAATCTCTATAATGCGACCTCGTTGAAACGGGAAGGCTTCTTAGGAAACCAAAA
>NZ_JBHNYN010000029.1:0-30536 GCF_054960695.1 Vibrio sp. PSi01 | reverse complement strand
ACAGTAAGGCTTTATAAATTACATATTTATCGTGCTACATCTAATTTAGAATATTAGATGTGCTACACCAGCAATGACCGGAAGCGTAATTAGAGTACGCAGAATAAAGATAATAAATAGCTCTAAGATGTTCACTGGGATCTTACTGCCTAGAAGTAAAGCACCTACTTCAGACATGTAAATCAGCTGAGTCACCGACATGGCTGCAATAACAAAGCGAGTCATCTCGTTGTCGATAGAGGCTGCAAGGATTGCTGGAATGAACATATCCGCAAAGCCAACAACGATCGTTTCAGAGGCTGCTACCGCTTCAGGCACACCAAGTAGCTCAAGGAAAGGAATGAAAGGCTGACCTAAAAATGAGAATACAGAGGTGTATTCAGCAATAACCAGTGCCATCGTACCTAAGCCCATAACAACAGGTAGTACACCAAAGACCATATCTACTGCGTTACGAACGCCTTCGCCAAATACAGACTTAGCCGACTTCACTTGTGATGCTTTGTTTACCGCTAGTTTAAGACCCCAAGAGAATGTTGAGTAACCAGCAGGAATTGCATCAGCGTCTTTGTGCGGCTTGCTACCATCGATGAAGGTGTCTTTCTTCATGCTTAGTGGTGGAAGGCGGGGGATGATTACCGCAGCCACAATACCCGCTAGACAGATAGCTGCATAGAAAGGTAGGAACAAGTGCTCTAACTCGACCTGAGCAATAACCACAAGGCTAAACGTGATAGAGACTGCAGAGAACGTCGTACCAACAACAGCCGCTTCACGCTGAGTATAGAATTTCTTCTCGTACTGCTTACTCGTTAGTAGGATACCAACACTGCCGTCACCTAACCAAGAAGCCATACAGTCGATAGCACTACGGCCTGGTAGGTTAAAGATTGGACGCATGATTTTACTTAATAATGTGCCAAAAAGTTCTAGTAAACCGAAGTTAAGTAGAAGAGGTAGTAGCAAACCTGCAAAGATAAATACCGAGAACAGGGTTGGAAGTAGGCCTTCTAGCACTAAGCCGCCAGTGTTCTCTTCCCAAATAAACTCAGGACCGATTTGGAAAAATGCCATGAATGCGGCAGCACCACCAATCATACGAACCAGCAACCAAAGTGGAGATGGGTTGAAAAGGCCGTTTAAAAATGAACTTGATGTGATGAATGCTGGCTTGAAAATGGAGCTTAAAACGGAAGCTACAGACATGAAAGCAACGATTGCAGTGATAATTGCTACTAGAGACTCACCGAAAACCGCTTGAATTGACTTGGCTAAGATAGCAACAGGGATGGTTAGATCGCCTTGGTAGCTAATTGGTGCCATGAAAAGGAATAAACCAATCAATGATGGGATTAAGAAAACCCAGAAACTGCCTTTAGATTTCTCTGGTTGAGCAGTATTCGTGTTGTTAGACATGTTAATTGTTCTCGTATTTCTACATGTAAAAAAGCCATATCCTTGGCATTTTATTCTCTAAACATCCGTATTTTCTCATTGGCTGCAAGATTACCCAGTATTGATAGTTCTTGCAATACTATTCATCAAATACCGCTAAATATTCAAACTGGATATTCTGAAACTCATTAATAGTTTAGAATAAAGTGTTGCGGATGTTACGTAGTTTAAGAATATATTGCCAGATATTTATAAGTTGGCCTGTGTTTCAGTTCGATAGGTAAGATAGAGCCAATAGATAAACGCAATAATGAAAGCAAAAGAGGCAGGGAAAGCCAGTGCCAAAATTTCAAAGCGCTGGAATAGACAAGCTCCGGTTAAGCCACCAAATAAAAAGCCAACCACAATGAACATCAGTAGCTTGCCTTTGCGACGGTCAAAAGGCACTCCCTTTAAGCCTGCCCCTATCATTATCCCGAGATCTGTGATGATACCGCTCATGTGCGTTGTTCTAATGATCGCGCCACTGTAGGTCGTGATCATAGCGTTCTGCAAGCCACATGCTGCTGAAGCGAAGTATTGGCCTGACGTGTAGCCTTGTAACAGTGCCCATAGTGATAAGAATAGCAATCCGCCTTCGATACACAGAGCGACACCATAGCGACGTCCTAGTTTCAATGCTTGATTCTCAATAAAGAACCCACTGAACGCGGCACCCAACATAAAGCTCATAACAACCAACAAAAGATGTATAGATGCAGACGTTGGGGTGAGTAAGCTACTGCCCAACAAAGACATGGTGCCCGATATGTGTGAGATGGCTTGGTGTTGGAAGCCGAGCAGCCCAATAGCGTTAACGCTGCCAGCAAGGCCTGCTAACAGTAAAGCGCCGTATTCAACCCAGCGAGGTAGCTTTGAAATCATGTGGTTCATTCCGGGTTAAAAGAGGAGCAAGATTATAACGCTAGCAAAAAGATACGCTAGCGTTGTCTAGCCATCATATTTGATCTTAGGCAACAGTATTGCATTTGTTTCTAGCATAGCAGTTTGTCGAAACATTACTGTTAGCTGTACTGGTTCATTTGATGTTCAAACTTAACCCAGCCATGTTTTCTTTCCTCGTAAATTGAAAAGCTCGGTAGCGGGAAATCTTGTTCTTTAAATAATCCTAGCGGGACGATGTAAAAATCGGCGGCGGCAACGGATTGTAAAAGCATGGTAGTGCCGCACTTAGGGCAAAATTGATAGGTGACTTCATTACCAGTGTCACTTATGCGAGAAAAACGAGTCACCTCTCCGTTTAATGTCACTTGATCTAATGGGTATCGAGCTTGAACTCCAAATACACTTCCAGTTCGTTTCTGGCATTCGTAGCAGTGACAAATAGAGGTTTTTTGAGGTTCACCTCTGCATACTAGGTTGACTGCTCCACAGCGGCATTCGCAACTTCTGATATTTCTATTTTTAATATGATTGATATCCATCCATGCTCCACTTCTGGTTAACCCTGTATTGATAATTATACTAAAGCCATTTATGGTCTGCACAACTGGATGAAAACAAAAGAATATAATTGCTCATGAAAAAGAAAATCTTACCAATACCTCTGATTTTACTGATTCCCATTGTCATGCTAGTAGTGGTGATCTTGGCGGGTATTTATCGCTTTAGCTTAAGTGATGAAGAGATCTTGGCGAAGTTTCCTTCATCTCAAGTCACTTATGACTCTTTGGTTGAAGAAGTTTTTGATTTGAAGACGACCAATCCATGGACAATTAAAGTGCCTGAAACCAACGCATTTGCTTTTATCAAGGAATTGGATACAACAAGATCAATTGCTTTTGGTCGTTACGATTCGGGAGCAGAACGTGGTGTGGTGACGGTCGACACTAAAAATCTTTCAGGTGTTACGTTAGGGCAGGCGAACTTCTTTGTTTCACCTATGTGGGTGTCGAATCAAGGTAGCGGCGTATTTTACTACCTAGGTCTGTTTAAACACGATAAACAACGAAGCCGAGTTGTGTTGGTCGATCAACTTTTTTTGGGTGATCGCATACAGATTCAAACTTTAGAAGTGACGAATGCACAAAATCTTCAAACGGAAAATAAACTCACTGGGGAAGGTTTTATCGGCTTTACTCAGCATTCTTTGGAACAATCATTTACAGAACCACCTTCTGAAAAGGTATTAATGAGCTTTTCTTTTGATACGCAATCAATTGGTAAGCAATAAGGTTTTTGTTCGCGCAAGGATCTGTTGTTTATGTGAGCTAAATTACATATTATCTTAAATAGACGAATGAAATTTAGACACACTTTGCTTTGTGTCTGCTTATTTTTACAAATGGAGCTTGCGAATGATTAATAAACGTTTTTTTAAGACGAAAGATGAAGTGGAAGTGACTTTTGAGCTAGAAGCTCAAGAAGCGAATTCAGTATCCATCGTTGCCGACTTTCTTGATTGGAAGGCGACGCCAATGAAAAAATTGGCAAAAGGTAAAGTTTACAAATTTAAAACTCGTTTGCCTAAAAATGGTGAATTTCAATTCCGTTACCTAGTTGATGACCAACAATGGGTGAATGATGCGGATGCAGATCGCTATATTGCGAATGAGTTTGGTGAAGATAATTGTCTAGTTTCGACAGTTAACGCCTAACGACGGCACCTTACGTTTTGCTTATTTTTCGGGAAGGAGGCGTTGTTGTTCTAGGTACTTCTTTTACTTAAATAAACAACTAATTCGCTTCGGTTATTAATCAAGCGAAACGGAATAACGTAAATCAATAAAAAGCAGAAGCTAGCCGTTTCTGCTTTTTTGTTTCCAAAATCAGCGGTTAATTTTTTCATAAAAATGTCTTTCCTCATTAACGGTAACTCAATGACTTAGCGATACAGAGTAAGATTCGCATCATATTATGACAATGCATTGATGATTTATGCGTTTGAAAAGCATATCCTAGCCTTTTATATCGTAGAAAGACCTGTTTACCGTGTATTCAAAAATATTTTCCTCTCCGTTTGCTGAGCTTTCACCTGTAAAAAAAGTAGCGATTTTAGGACTGCCACTTATTGCAGCGATTGGTGTTGCTTTGCAATCTTCGCCATCGGATCTGACTAAAACCGTCGATCTGAATTTACCGGACTCAACGGTTATTGAGTCAATTCTGTCATCTTCTTCTGTTACTGCTATTGAACCGCCGACGTTTGAGTATCAGATACAAACTGGTGATAACTTGAGTAGCATTTTCACTCAGCTTGGATTTTCATATAAATCGATGATGAGTGTGATGGAAACCGATCTAAACTTCCTTGCGTTGGATACGCTTCGTCCTGGTAATACATTGCGCTTTTGGCGTAATGAGGCGACAGGTGATCTTTCCAAAATGGAACTTCAATTTAGTGTTGCTGATAAAGTGGTTTATCGACGACTTGAAGATGGCAACTATGAATTCGAAGATATCTCTATTCCTGGTGAATGGAAACAAAAGCCTCTAGTCGGCGATATTCAAGGTAGTTTCTCGATGTCGGCGAATAAAGTCGGTTTGAGCAGCATAGAGATCGACCATATTGTGACTCTTCTTAAAGACAAGCTGAACTTTAGCCGAGACTTACGCGCTGGCGATCAGTTTGAAGTGCTTCAGAAAGCTCAATTTGTTGATGGTGTTGCTACCGGAAAACGTGAAATTGAAGCAATCAAGATCATCAACAGAAACCGTGTTGTATCTGCTTATCTTCATACCGATGGCCAATATTATGATGCGGACGGTGATAGCCTACAGCGTGCTTTCCAACGTTATCCCGTGAGTAGCGGCTGGCGTCAAAGTTCTCAATTCAACCCGAAACGTCTACATCCTGTGACAGGCCGAATCTCACCACATAACGGTACAGACTTCGCGACGCCAATTGGTACGCCAGTTCAAGCAACGGGTGACGGCAAAGTGATCATGACCCGTAAACACCCTTACGCGGGTAACTACGTGGTGATTCAGCACGGCAGCACTTATAAAACGCGTTACCTGCATTTAAGTAAGATTCTCGTGCGTAAAGGACAAACGGTATCGCGTGGCCAACGTATTGGTTTATCGGGTAAAACGGGCCGAGTGACGGGTGCGCATTTGCACTATGAACTTATTGAGCGCGGTCGCCCTGTTAACGCGATGACTGCGAATATTCCGATGGCAGATTCAGTGCCTAAAAAGGAAAAAGCAACCTTCATTGCCGCTCGAGATGAAGCCGACAAGCTGTTAAAGAAAGCCCTAGAAACGCAATCTAACAATAGTTAACGTTAACTGGTTTACTTGTCTATATCGTTGAATGAAGCTACCTAATAAAGCCGTGAGTAGTATGCTAAACAGCTAAATGGTTTAGTTGATATACCGCGGCTTTTTTGATTATTGGTTGCGCTGAGGTCCACTTGTTGTTGATTTCTTGGAGTATGAACGCTTACGGTTACTCCGCAAGAGATTCTGAGTGAGTCACATAGCTGACTATCGCTTCTGGTCGCATAGGCGGCGAGTAGAGATACCCTTGGATTTTGTTACATCCCATTGCGTGCAACTTTTCTAATTGTTCACGCTTCTCAACACCCTCGGCAACCAATGATACGTCTAGCCTGTGAGCCAGCTGAATGATCAACCATACGACGCTTTCTGAGGTCGAGTTAGTGAGTAAGTTTTGAATGAAAGTGGCATCAATTTTAATGCAATCGATAGGGTAGCTGTGAATGTAATTTAAGCTTGAATAACCTGTGCCAAAATCGTCGAGTGCAATGGTAAAACCTTGCCCTCTTAGGAAGTTTAGCGCTGATTTCGTCTCTTGTGTCGGAGACAGAAGCACGGTTTCTGTCAACTCAATAACAAATTCATCAGCCTTAAAATGGTGCTGTTCAATAGTCCGAGTTAGGTAGGAGATATAGCGCTTAGAGTCGGTAAGTTCATGTGCTGAACAATTTATCCCAAGTTTAACTTTGTAGCCTAATCCTTGCTCCAATATCGTTTTCGCATGGCATACTAGTTCTATAATACGTTCACCCAGTTCAACAATTTGACCTGATTCTTCCGCGACTCGAATGAACTCTACCGGAGAGATATCTCCGTGTTTGGCGGTCTTCCAGCGAGTAAGTACCTCAAAATATCCCCATTGTGTTTCGCCTTGAGCAACGATTGGTTGCACCACCACGTACATTCCATTGTTGCTAGGGTGAAGGCTCTGTGAAATCGGGTTCGCAAGCTCACTTCGTAATGCTGCGATCAACTCTGTTTTTCTTTGATAGCGAACTCTCAGGTGAGTGTCATAACACTGAATGTGGACATCTTGGTTTCGTTTGCACTCTTTTAGCGCCAAACTGGTGTTGAATATTATCTGTTCTACATCTTTATTATCGCCGTCTGAGCTAGCAATACCGATGCTAACGTCGAATTCAATCTTGATGTCGACGCTACTGTATCCTTGCTTTATCTTAGCTAACACCTCTTCGCATACGGCTATGGGATCGGAATGATATGTGATAAAAGCAAACTCATTTCCGGCTGTTCGAAACGTTAAGTTGCTTTCCGGCAATGTTCGGCGCAAGATCTCGGCGAGGTGCTGCAGCACTTTATCGCCAATATAATTGCCATGAATATCATTAATTGCTTTAAAGCTGTTGATATCTAGCAGCGCTAATGTGAATGGTGTGACGCTTTGTTGAGTGATCGACTCTAAGGTATCAGATAAGCAACTGCGGTTTTGTAAGCCAGTAAGACTGTCGTGTGAGACTTCATAACTCAGTTGATTGACGAGTTGTTCAGAACGATCGTTAAACCACATTTCTCTCAGTGTGTGTATGATGATGTCTGCAAACAGTTGATGATATTTAATTGCATCTTGTTGTTGATCCGGAGTTAGAGGGGAAGTGAATGTTGAAAATAACACCCCCATCACTTCACCACTCTGAGTACGAGTGGGAATCGCGATTGAATTCTGTGATGTTATTTCTTGTCTAAATGCCGATGTTGGTAGCGACTGAACGATGTGTTGAGCGAATGAGCAGTCTGGGTGTTTTTGATTAACTGCTTGCTGATAGATATGCCTATGACGTGCGTTGATTTTGTCACGCAAGACATGGTCCGAATGGGCTATGACTAAGGGAACCGTTTGATCCGGAAAGTACTTTTTCTCTATGATACTGGTGTATTGAGTACCAAATGTTTGATGCAAAGTAAGCACGGCCGACTCTAAAAGGTCGATACCTTCCAATTTAAGTAAACGTCCAATACGCTCGGTATCTATCATTCTGTTGTGTGCATGTTGAGTCATAGTCATCATCCGTAGCTAACCAGAATCAGTATATAAACTGTGTTTGTACAAGCCATATCGTTAAATCTTGAATATGTCTAATCTATATGCGTCTAGTTTATTATCGGCCGTGTTATATAATTTTTCAAACTCAGTTGCGACTTATTTCACAGAATCTAATTCAAAAATCTGATTACTACGCTCTTTGTTTAGCCTGTCTTTAAGATGATCCAAAAATAGCTTTGTTCGTGTATGTGAGTAATCAAGCTTAGGATAGTACGCGTAAACCATCACCTCATCCGCCGTTATATTTGGTAATACTGGAACTAATGTCCCTTGTTTCAGATCCTCTTTTATCATTGCCTTAATGGTTAAAAGTACGCCCATCCCTCTCTTGGCTGCATGAAATAAGGCCTCTGGGTTTGTGGTGGCAAAATTCCCTTTGAGAGTAATGCGTTGGCCTTTGGTTAGTGTTACTTCTCGAATAGGGCGTTCTCCCCATATTAGCGAATTGTGCTGCTCTAAATCTTGCTCGCATGTTGGGTAGCCATGTTGGGCTAAGTAACTTGGCGCGGCGTAGAATCCAGTTTTGTGCTCAAACAAAGCGCTTTTTTTAAAGCTTAAGGAATTAAGTTGTTCCAGTTCACGACTGATCACGAGGTCCAAACCCAGTTCGGGTAATTGACCCGGTGTAGTAGTGATGAGCTGCACCTTAATATCTGGGTACTTTTCCAAAAAGTCATCCAGATATTGCACGAGAAATTTAGACCCGACAGCAATGGTTGCTCCTATCTTTAACAAGCCAGCAGGGGTTTGGTTGACCGAACGAGTTTCATCGATAATTGACTGCCAACTATCGAGTTGATCTTTAGCTCTTTGATAAAAGAGTGCCCCGGCTTCAGTTTGGCTAATTGAGCGGGTAGTGCGTTTGAGTAATTGAGTACCAATACGTTCTTCTAACCAATTAACCCGTTTGCTAATCGCTGAGCTGGTGGTATTCAGCTTACGTGCAGCACCATTGAAGCTGCCTTCTTCAACGACCCTTACATAGCTTTGTACGTTAAGAATCCAATCCATATTGTTTCCTGTCAAGACCTAATCAAATTCCAATTAGGTCAATTATCAATTATTGGTTTTGAATGTAAACTCATTTCTACGAGTGAAAATCAAACAATGAGGAAAGTTTTTGAGCCAATCGACCTTTAAAAAAACACCATTACTTCTCGCAATGATGATCATCGCGACGGGCCAGGTGGGCGTGAGTATTTATCTTCCGTCATTACCATTAATTGCCACAGACCTCAGTGTTACCCAAGTGGACGTTCAGTTACTAGTTACGCTGTTCCTTGTCGGATTTGGATTGTCTCAGCTTTTTTATGGGCCTATGTCTGATGCTGTAGGAAGAAGGCCGATTTTTTTATTGGGTCAAGGTATTTACTTGGTTGGCACAATCGTTTGTTTTGCTTTTTCTGACAATATGACAGCGTTGGAAGTCGGGCGGTTACTTCAAGGCTTAGGGGCGGGCAGTGCGTCCGTATTAGGGCGTAGTGTTCTTAGAGACAGTTATGATGGCCCTCAGTTAACCAAAGCTTTATCTTACATTTCAATGACCGCGTCTATCATGCCAATTATTGCGCCAGTATTTGGTGGTTGGATTTCATTTCATCTAGGTTGGCAGGCGGTATTCCTATTCGTTTTACTGTATTTGTTAGCCATATTTATCTTGGGCTACTTTGTGTTACCCGAGACTCTTCCTTATGGAAAAAGTCGTTTTGATGCGACTCAAGTTATTAAGAACTATGGACGTTTTCTGACCAATCGACAAGTAATCAGTAGTGCGAGTTACAACTGGATGAGTTATCTGGCGAGTTTGGTGTCGCTTTCGTTATTCCCATTTTTAATGCAAGAACAATTGGGATTGACGGCTGCTGAATATGGCTCTTTGATGATCGTCCCCTCGGCTGGATTGTTGATTGGTAGTGTTACGTTAAATTTGCTCAATCGTAGGTTCAGTACGCCGCAATTGATGAGCCTTGCGATTTTGATTATTTTGGCTTCTGGAGGTTGGCTGCTTACGCACGAGCTAACCATTTTTAACCTCGTGTGGGCTTTTACTTGGTTAGCGATAGCTCAGGGGATCTCTTTTCCTCTATCGATTAGCATGTTGTTGGAACCCCACAAGAAGCAAGCTGGTGCCGTGTCGGCTTTATCGGGCTCTATTCAAATGTGCTTGGCTGGCTTATTCGGTGGGTACTTGGTCGAAAGGTGGGTGACAACTCACCTGCAACTTGGTGTGTTTTACCTGGTCATTGGTGTAGGGATGGGTTGGGTTCTTTGGTCTTCAACGAGATTGAATAAGAAACTCGACGTGACTGAAGTGGAGTACAGTTAAGCACTTAGCTTACTATGCTCTAACGTAATATCGTTAGGCGTTGTATTTGTGCTGCTGGTTTCCTACAATGCTCCGGTCCATTTAATAGGTAAAACAACATGCAGCAAAATGAATTTGAAGTATTGGTAAAAGCTATCTGCGCACTAGATAGCCTGCCTCAAGCACTTGAGCTATTGAAATCCAATGAGGATACAGAAGTCGCTGAGGCTGCTGCATCACTAACTGGTCAATTTTCGCTAGCTGAAGTTGAAGGCGAAAAGCGTATTTACCACGTGACGCTTCAAGAAAATGAACTAGGCGAAGAGCAAGAGTATATCGAACATGTCATGAATGAAGGCGATGACTTAATTAAATTTGCAGCTTGGTTCTTTGAAACTATGTTTGAATTGAAACAAAAAGATACGTACCAAATTGCTGGAAAAACTTACAGACAGCCAAAGCGTAGCTAGGGTTTCTAAGTGAAATATTTTAAAAGCAGCTCAAATGAGCTGCTTTTTTTATAAATTTCGAATCCACCTCTTTAACTTCAATAGACTTAATGCGCTAGGTTTAGTATGAATTGTATTAACTCGTTAGTATAAAATTGATGATGTTGATGAAAGCTGCGGTGGGAACCTGTTGGTTGCAATGTCATTAGTAATTTTGCATTAAAGTGTGATTTGGATCTTGTTTTTGGGGGTTTTACGTGTAGAATCCGCACACAAGAAAAGTAGATGATGTGCGGAGATAAGCATGAATTACGAATTGGGCCACGCATACCTTGGCCAAATGGCAGCAAAAAACATGATGCATGAAGCATTGTATGGTACATCAAAGCCAAAGAAGCCATCATTCTTTAAGCGAATGATGAAGAAAATGGCTAAATAAGCATTTTCAGAAACGGAATTTTAAAAGGCCTTAAACTCGATGAAGTTTAAGGCCTTTTTCGTTTTAGCGATGGATGAATGTCATCGCCGAGCTTTTTTGTGGATGGACACAAAAAACTTATATGTTAATCATCTTATTCGTTAACCGATTGGCTGGATAAGTCGACAACGTTGTTAGGAATGGTGTCTAAACCATTTTCTTTCATCCATGCTTCCAAGTTGTCGGCACCGCCGATGTATTTTCCATCAAGCCAGATTTGAGGTACGGTGACGGGTGTTTTCTCACCAATGTGCGCTTTCACTTCAGGGATCATTCGATATAAGGCTGCGCTATCTTTTACAACATCGTGGTATGTGTATTCGACGCCGGCTTCATCAAGCATTTTTTTTGCTTTGACGCAGAATGGACAGGTCGCTTTGCCGTAAACAATGTTGCCTTTCAAGCTGTCTCGCTTAGTCCACTCTTTAATGACCGACTGAACTAACACGCCGCGGTTAAGTGCTTCACCTTGACTAACAACTTTACCTTCTACAACTAGGATTGGAGCATGCCAAGAACCCAGTTTTAAAGGTTCCCACCAGTGAGATAACCAATCTTTCACTTCCAGCTCTACATCAACGCCTGCTAACTCATTCTCAAAAGTATCCTTCAGAATGTCTTTGGTGAGGGTACATTCTCCACATGGGATGTTTATTTTAAATGGACCCCAGCTGCCTGCCCAACGGTATAGTGTGATCTTGACTGGTTTCTTCATGGCTACGACCTCGTTTAAATTCTCTTATCAATATAGAACGGACAGCAGAACTATTTATTTCATTGGTCCTAAATTTACTTTATTTTCGCCGGCTTTTTTGTTTCCCAATGGGTAATAAACGCGACTGATGCAATAATAATAGCGGCTCCTAGCCATAAACGACCAGGTGGAACCCAACTAAACACGATCCAACCTGCTAATACATTGAGTGGAAGCTTAGCGTGGTCAAATGGTTGAACAAAAGAGGCATCGGCCACGGAGTAAGCTTTCACGATTGCCCATTGTGCAAGCGCAGTCATTATGCCAATGATAATTAATATTCCCCAGATAGTGCCTCCGCTTGGAGTTTGCCAATCAGGCACAGCAAGAAGAAGGTTAAAGGGTGTAATCAAGAGAAGCAGGTAAACCACCATGGTTGAAGGACTATCTTGTGACGAAAGTTTCTTCACCATCAGAGAGTAGCAAGCCCAGAAAAAAGCGGCGCCAACGGGTAATAGTGTTGCCCAACTAAAGTCTTCGCCCCATGGTTCAAGGATGACCATCGCACCAACGAAACCGGCTAAAGTTGCCCCCCAACGAGCTGCCCCCACTTTTTCTTTCAGGAAAAGGCCAGAACCTATAGTTGCAAACAGTGGTGAGGTCATGAGCAGGGCTATGCCTTGCCAAATGGGTACAGGGTAAGCAAGTGCCCAGATCCAGAGTTGGATACCAATAACTGATAAGAAAACACGGAATACGTGCATTTTTAGATTGTCGGTTCTGAGTGCACGGCGAATCCCCAGTGTTTTTAGGTATGGGAGAATGGCGCACAATGCAATGGCATATTGGATAACGGCGACGGTGGTAGAAGTAAGTCCGAAATGAATACTGGCGACCTGGGTTAAGCTATTAATAACGGCAAAGGCTAAGCCTGCGGTTAGCATCCAGCTAGCGCCTTGGATCGGATGATGTTGTGACATGATGCTTCTAATTCTTTGATGTGGTCTGCGTATGATACGGATTTAGCACCACTTAACCAGAAAAAGCATTGATGAAGTTCGTCATAATATTTGAATATGAAAAAAGGTTGAGCGATTGCCCAACCTTTTTACTTTCAATCTAAAGTCGATTTAGGTTAGAAGTCGTAACGTAGACCTAGGCGCAGAGAATCTTCGCTTTGTGTTTCTAGGCCTGAAACCTTCACATCGTCTAGGTTGTTTAGTTGGTAAGCAACGTATGTACGGATAGATTTGTTGAATTTATAAGTCCCCGTTAGTTCAAAGAAGTCAGCTGTGTCTACAGTTAAGTTCTGTGTCGCGTCTTCTTCTTGTTTTTGGTACAAACCCGCCAGTTCAAATTGGTCTGTTAGCTTGTACTTAACAGCAACTTCCACACCTGAGAACTCAGTTTTTGATTTGTCGTCTAGGTCGCCCATTGTATATGTCGCACCTAGGTATAAAGCATCCATTTTGTAATTAATACCAGCGATTACAGCCGTTGCCGAACCATTACCAGTACCGTTGTCATTACCTGAGTAGCCAAGACCAAAGCCTAAACCCATTGGTAGTGTGTAAATACCAGAGATGCCGTAACCGTCAGTGTCTTTATCTTCACCTGCGATAAAACTTGCTTTCAAAGAAAGCGCGTCAGCGTCGTAAGCGTATACAAACGTGTTGTTTACCTGTTCGTCGCCAGCGTTGATGAATGCTTTTTGGTCACCAGAGTAGATAGTAACATCTGACATTTCCGAAATTTGAGCAGCAGCTGTATCTTGACGGCCTACCGAAACAGCACCAAAATTACCTTCTAGGCCTGCGTACATATAACGTTGTTTGAAGTTATCTGTCTTATCGTTATCAGCTGAAGATTTCACGCTTTGTTCTGCTTCGTAGAAACCAAAACCTGAGAGGTCACTATTGATTTCTGTAGTACCGCCAACGTTCAAACGAAAACGGCTTTTATTTTCCATTGTACCTTCGATTTCTTCACCGCCTGAACCAATGAAATCACCACGGAATTCTGCGCGACCGCCAATTTTAAGTTCAGTACCATCAGAGCTGTAAACTGTTGCTGCTAGAGACGAACCTGAAACTAGTGCCGCTACGACTGCAGAAGCTAAAACTGCCTTATTCATAATCACTTACCTTGTATTTTAAAATCCGTGAGCAATGTGCTCTCCGTTTCGATATGAAGCTAATTTAGAGCAGCTAAATTACGCTTTCATTTCTATAAAATTACATTTTCGTGAATGGGGAACTTTTTACGTTTTGATTTTATTGCACTTTTATTTCCAATACCTAAACGGTTTGTGAATGGTACGGTCAATCATGTGGGTTTGAGTGCTGACTTTCGAAAAGACGTTTTTGGATCAGTGGTGACAGGATGAGTGATTTTTACGTTCAGATTCGGGTTTGCTCATCCGATTAACTGTTTGTGCTGGTTAATATATCCTCTATGATGCAACAACTTAGAAAGAATAGTTTTGCTCAACAAGATGGAGACGTTGGATGAAAACAGAGTACTTAGGCGATGTTTTACAAGGTAGGCAGGTTATTGGTTCCTTGAATGTTGAAGACTTACCCGCTGGAGAGCATCAGTTTTGGTTTCAAGTAACCAGTGATGGGTTAGGGCAACCTAAGAATATGCCTGTTTCTGTTTTTAAAGGCAGTCAAGAAGGCCCTAAGCTGATGATTACTGCTGGTATTCACGGTGATGAGCTAAATGGTGTGTTGGCTGCTCAGCAAATTATCAGAGACTTAGTAGGTAAAACTCTCAAAGGTACGGTAACGATTGTGCCTACTGTGAATTTGTCTGGTTTGCTGAACCATAGCCGTGATTTTATATCTTCGGATCCGGGTTCTTGCCCGGCCAACCTCAATCGGCTCTTTCCGGGGGATGCGAATGGCCTAGCTGCGGAGCGCTTTGTTGCGTCTTTGTGGGAGCGTTTGCTTAAGCATAATGCTACCTTCGCCGTCGACCTCCATACTCAAACTCGTGGTGCAGTCTACCCGCTTTATGTGTTTGCTGATTACCGAGTCGAACAATGTTTGGAGATGGCGAGACTGATGCAACCCGATTGCGTTCTGAATGACCCTGGCGACCCCGGTATTTTAGAAACGGTTTGGAATCGAAGTGGAATTCCGAGTGTCACGGTGGAAGTGGGTATGGGGAAATTTACTCAACCTGACATGATTCAACGAGCAGTAGGCGGTGTTTTTAACATGCTGTCTTATTATGAAATGTTCGAGATAGACCGACATAACCCAGACAAAATGCAATTGCCGAGCATAGATTGGGTAGAGGGTAATGACGTGGTTTCTATCCGCGCTGATATTGGTGGCTTCGTATTGCCACAGGTTGAACTTCTACAGAGCGTAGAACAAGATGATTTGTTGGCCATCCAGTATGATGCTTTCGGCAATGAATGTCGTCGTTATCGCGCGCCATCTTCTGGCCGTGTACTCAGCTATAATGTCGATGCGTTAAGGGAGCCGGGTGCGCTTGTTTGCCGCTTGTTAAGTTAGGATTATATCTATTGGATGTTTCCGTGTTAACGCGATGTGTCGCTATTTAAACACGCAAAAAAAGACCGAGCGAGGCTCGGTCAAAGGACAGTTGTCTAGAGTTAACACGTCTTTGACTCTTCGACAGAACTACTTTTAGGGTAGCGAGGCTAGATTAAGAACCCATTGCAAGATAGTGACACTTCGACTGCTTTTCTGTTTCAAATATAATACTGAAAACATTATCTTAAGCTCATCAAAAAGCCGACTGCGAGTTACGCTAGTCGGCTTTTTATTTACTTCTCTTTTGAGTCTTTGTCTCTATTAGGCTCGATTAAAAAGCGTCATCTACAATATCTTTAAGTCGGTCGTAAGGCACATAACCCGGTAATACTTGCCCATCTATCATTAAAGTCGGTGTCCCTGTTAAACCAAGAGCGCTAAAAGTTTGGTGGTTTGTCATTAGCGTTTGGTTCTGTTCAGCAGTTGTGTTTAATTGGTCTTCAGTTCCTGTTCTTTTAGCGACTGCTTGTAGTGAGTTCTTAGTGTGACTACCGCTTTTGGCCATAAGTAACCGACTGACCTCTTGGAATTTCTCCGGTTGTTCTTTCCATACTTTCATCGAATACAGAGCTGCATTTGTGTCGAGACCATTAACTTGTTGCTGCTTAAAAGACAGGAACACATTGATGATCTTAATATCACTATTTTCAGCTGTGAGTTGAGATAGGCCTTTTTCTAAGCGTTTGCAATATGGACAGTTATAGTCTGTAAAGTTAATGATAATCGATTTGCCTTTTGGATTACCTGATACTGGGTGAGCGTCATTGTTGTATAGCCAGTCATGACTGGTTTCCTGGGCTTTTTTAGCTTGCTCTTGGCCTGCAACATATCGTTGTAGGCTGGTATGTAGGCCTGAAATGGTCGCAGGGTTGTCTTTTAGAAATTGGTTAATTTCTTCAAGTTGTTGAGTTTGTTCTTTATTTAATTCGGCAAAAGCGCTGGCGCTCATCAGTGAGCCAATAATCAACGTGCTTATAATGTGCTTTTTCATTTCAATTCTCTAATTTTGGTGACCGCTAGAGGTTCGTTTGTGCCTATAGCGATTTAATTCTAGTTATAAGTGGGTTAACTTTTACCTTTTTTATTAGGAAAAGTAGGCTCTTAGCCAAAGCCCAATAGGGGAAGTAACACCTGTTGCGATACTGCTTATTTTTCCATCTTTGATGATGACAATGCTTGGAGTGACATTGATTCTCCAATCTCTACTGATCGAACCTGAGACATCGTTGATGGTCGGAAATTGATATTCTTTGGCATCTAAAAACCGCTGAACACGTTCGTCTTGCCCAGATGACAAGGCGACTGACACTATTTGATGGGTGTCGCTGAAACTGTTGACGGTTGGACTCACAAATTTGCAGGCACCACACCATGTTGCCCAAAAGTAGACAATCACGGGTTTACCATTTTTGCTTAGTTCGATAACGTCAATATCTTCGCCTTGGAGCGATTTCCCCACGATTGGAACGGCGTTGCCCTGAGGCATACTTCTGCTATGATAAAAATCCATCGCAAATGAAACTACGCCAACGATCAGTATCATTGAAACCAGTTCCTTTCCCCACTTCTTAAGGCTACTAGACTTCTTGGCTTTACCCTTTACAGCGTAGTTTTCAGTCGTGCGAGATTTCTCTTCATTGTTGGGAGTCTTCATTACTTACCTCGCAGCATCGAGAGTTTGAACGACAGTATCGCTGTCTAGAATGATAGGTAATGGGATACCGCTTTTATAGCTTGGCCCGTAGACGATATTAAATGGCACACCAAATCGCCCATTACTTTGTAGATATTGAGTGACACTCTCACTAGGTGTTGTCCAGTCGCCTTTCATCAAGACAATGTCTTCTTGTTGTAGGTGGTTGTAGACAGGATTTTGAAGAATGACGCCGATCTTGTTGGCTTTACAGGTGATACACCATTCTGCTGTTACATCAACAAATACCGTTTTGCCTTGCTCAACGAGCTGAGGGATTTGTTTCGAGTCAAGCTTCTGCCAAGCAAGGTCATCAACAATTGGCGTTGCCCAATTATCAGCGGTGACACTGCCTATGATTAAAGCCGCACCAAACACAAGAGTAGTGGTAGCCACTATAGGGATAAGGACCTTGCGACCTAACTTACGGCCAATCCAAATCAATACTGAAATCACGATGGACAGTGACATTAATATTGTTGAAAACTTGCCAATAAACGGCGTCATCAAGCTGGCTAACCATAAGCTGGTGGCAAACATCATCAAACCAAAGATCAGTTTGACCTTGAACATCCACGCTCCAGGTTTTGGTAGTAGCTTAGTCAAATTAGGGAAAGTTGCGAAGATTAACCAAGGCGCACTCATGCCTATGCCTAAAGCAATGAAGATCGCCCACAGTTCTTGATAGCTCGCACCTAGTGCATAAGCCACAGCCGTACCTAAGAATGGTGCGCTACATGGTGTTGCTAACAACGTCGCAAACATGCCTTGAACAAAGTGGCCTGAATGTGAGTCATCGCCTTTGGTTGCTATCCAAGTGTTTAAACCCGATGGTAGTCTGAATTCGACTAACCCAAGTAAGTTAACCGAGAACAGCAAAGTGATGATCAGCATGAATGCAATGAACCAGACGTTTTGGAATTGGATTCCCCAACCAATCGCGTTGCCACCCATTTTTAGAACGGTCATGCCAAAGGCCAACAATGCAAACGAGGTAATCACCCCCATAGCCGAGGCTAAGAATGAGATTCGGATATGACGATTTGATGCGCCTTGGTTGTGAATGATGCTGTTTAATTTCATTCCTAATACTGGCAGTACACACGGCATAATATTGAGTATCAAACCACCAATTAGGGCAAATCCAAGCATTACCCCTAAGCCATTATTGCTCTCTTGGTAAGTGATTGGGGTAGATCCAACCGGTGCAATCATCTCTTCCGCTAAGTTGGTGTCAGAAACGGTGATGCTCACCCTGCGACTGGTTAAGTCGACCTCTCCAAGCCAGTTGCTAACATCGTAGACAGCGGTCAACGTATTACCTGTAATATAGATCGCTGGTTGAGCGAAGAAGTCATCGATTACTTCTTGGCCGTCGATCAGCACCTGGGGCTTATCCCAACCTTTTTTACTCGTTAACTGGGTCACCAGTTGTTGCTTACTCTTGTCCCAGAACAGTCCGTTAACTGAGGTGCGATTCGCTTCTCTTGGAGATTGGCTCATGCCTTGATTGAAGAGGAACATTGCTTCCTCATCGAGCTGCAATGTTTGCGTGTCGATAGGGAGTTCGATGTCATAGTCAGTCAAAACACAGATATTCGTACAAGATGGAAACGAGAGAGAGGCTCTGAATACCGCAGGTTGCGTGTTGTCTTTTAGCGTTAAGGTAACCGGAAAGCTGACGTGTTTTTTGTAACCTAACGTCATCACACCGAGCTGCTCGTAGTACTTAGGAATAGGCCAGTGCCAGTTTACAGACTCTATATTCGTTGAATCAGACCAGTCCCAGCTTGGTGGGATTCCGCCTTCACCGGGGCTACGCCAATAGGTTTTCCAGTCGCCGTCTAGCTCAACATCCAATATCGTCTGAACTGTTGAACCGTCATCTGACTGTTCACCCGTCGACATCATTCGTATTTTTACAGGTGGATGCTCTGGCGCACTTATCCAGCCCGTAGTTTGCGCTAAAGCAGTAAATGACGCCATAGCCAAAATGGCAACGACGATAGTTTTCGTGCATGCACGCATGCAGAGTGCCAACGAATCGACAAACTTAGTTAGTAGTGTGTTGTACACAAATGTATCTCCAAAAAATAAATAAAAGGGTGGAATAGCCCGGTTATTTATTCTCTAAATATACAGTGCTTTAGATGTAACCGAAGTTTTGTAGGTCGAGAAGAGCGATGGTTGTCTCTGGATAATCTAGAGATGTGAGGTGGCAAGTTGAATGCGACAGCGAGAATTAGGATAAAAGGGGTCAGCCAGCCCGTTTTAGGAGTGGCGAAAGTTAGCATTTTTGAACTTAGACTGCAGGAACTTGAATTTGGTGTTGTCAGTGTTTTAGACGCTTCAGCACCAAAAAAATTGGCGTATAGCGTTACCATGTTGTCTGAAAATGTAACTTGAGTTTTAGAGGCGTTGGTTTCTGCGTGAGCCGGCTTTTCTCCCAGAATCTTAGTTTCCGTGAGGGCCTGTGTTTTTGTGCTAATTAGGATTGATTGATCACCAGCCGATGAAGGTAGCATTACTTTTTTTGAAGACAGCGTACTCGCCAGACAGGTTACGATAACCAGTCCAGTAAGGAGGAGCGCCCAGAGTGAATGCTGTTGCCGGCGGTTCTGTTGGGATAAAAAACGTAGTGGTGTGCTTTGCAAATCAGTCAGTAATCAAATCAGTAATCAAATCAGTAATTGAAATAGCCAGTAATTGACATAGTTAGCGAGCTAGTCGAGTTGCTGCTAGCTTAGATAACTTTTATACGTGCCACAAGTTATAAAATTGTCAAAGTAAAGGGCTGCATAAACGTCAGCTCTAACAACTCAGGCATCGAGGTCTGACTTAAGTTCACAATAATCTTCTCTTTTTCCCTTTTCGCTGATTTTTTCAGCAAAGGAGGGTTGCCGGGGAGTAGCGTGAGCAAGCCGCTAATAGCTGGCACAAAAAAGTCCAACCATTCGTTAGGAATTAAGTTGGACTTACTTTATTCGGCTTTGTCATCTAATGCTTTGAACTACGAAGCATTACGAGAGTGTCTTAGTGATTGCGACGTGGGCCGTTACGAACTAACTCTTTGCCATTGTCAAAAACTTCTTTGGTGATCCAACGAGCAAGCAGAACTTTATGGCTGCTGTTGAATACGGCAACGAAGTGGCGACCATCAGCGTTATTGGTTGCCATGCCCACGCCTTCAACACCTTCTAGGCCGAGACCGCCAGCTTCAACTGAAATTAGGAATTGTTCTAGCTCTTCTAGAGACTCAATAATATCAAGTTCGTTGTTCATTTTTATGCTCTCTTACTGTGAGCCAATATCGTATTTAGAGGCGTTTTAGTGCTGCGCCTGAGTGAAAATATTGGTCGTTGTTCTTTGTTGGATGCGTACTCTACAGGTCATAAAGATGGATTGGAACTGTCAAATATTAGATGCGGGTTTATTTTTTGCTAATTTTTAGCACAACATACGTTTAAATGCTTGTTATCCATCTTCTTTTTACTACTATTTATAAGGTCAATTTAGACATTAATAGGAATTAATATGATGAAGGTTTGGCGTTGTCTATTGTTGATGTTGGCGCTTGTCGCATTTGGAAGTTTTGCACAAGGCGTTGATAAAATTGCAGAAGCACAAGATCAGCTAATGCTGGATCTAACAACATTAGAAACCGCGCATGATGCTGAGAAGCCGTTTCTAGAAGATATATTAAGACGAAAGAACCAAGCACTTCGTGAGGAGATTTTTTCCCAGTTATCCTCCGATAAAGAGGAAGGGTTAGATACCGTTCTTGCTCAGCAGGTTGAACTTTTACAACATTTACTGTCATTGAACGAAGTTAAGATTGTCTCGATGAGTAAAGAGAATCGTTCGGCTGAAGGGGATGCTAAAAAGCGTCTTGAGCTGCTGATTCAAAAACGAATTGGGATGATGGATGTCTACTATCAACAACTCTCTAAAACTTTAAGTTGGTCGAAAGAAAGAGGCGTCGATGTAACGGCCGCGGAAAGCCAGTTAAAAGCGGCATTGATTTCTCGTTCTCAATATCTCACTAATGCGATTCTTTACACAGACACTCAGCGTCAAGATCTAGAACGCCGCTTGTCTTTTGTTAGTGAAGAAGAAAAAGCGACGATCAAAACTGAACTAGTACGCTTTAGCGAACGAACCAGTGTCATGGTCGCCAGTTTAGAGAAAAACATCTCTATGATGGCGCCATTTGGTGTGGATGTGACGTCTTACAAGCGCATCCTATTGGCGACGACAGGGGACATTAATGCTGACGTACTGGATGTTGATGTCGCATTAGATCTATTGGATAGCTGGTTGCGTTCGTTTAGTTCATGGGCATTTGAAAATACTCCTTCTTTTGTCGTCAAGCTTGCACTGTTCTTGGGTATTTTGTACGTAACTCGGCTTGTTGCCAATGTTGCTCGTAAGACGGTCCGTAAGAGTGTTTCGCATTCAAAAATGGATTTCAGCGTATTGATGCAAGAATTTTTTGTATCCATCGCCTCTAAAGCTGTTGTGTTTATTGGTTTGCTTATTGCCCTATCTCAGATAGGAATAGAGCTTGCACCATTACTTACTGGTTTTGGTGTTGCGGGTGTCATCATTGGTTTTGCGTTACAAGATACTTTGTCTAACTTTGCATCAGGTTTGATGATCTTAATCTATCGTCCTTACGATGTTGGTGACATGGTTAAAGTGGCTGGCGTGCAAGGAACGGTAAAGGACATGAGTTTAGTGTCAACCACGATTCAAACTATCGATAACCAACGCTTGGTGATCCCTAACAATAAGATCTGGGGTGATGTGATCAATAACATTACTGCAGAGCGTGTTAGACGTGTTGACATGGTTTTTGGTATTGGTTATTCCGATGATATCGATAAAGCAAAAGGTGTGTTAAATGACATCATTCTTGCGCATCCTTTAGTGCTTAAAACACCAGAACACATGATCAAGCTTCACACCTTGAATACGTCTTCGGTTGATTTTGTAGTGAGACCTTGGGTTAAGACTGAGGATTACTGGGATGTATATTGGGATGTGACGGAAACTGTGAAGAAACGCTTTGATGAAGAAGGCATCACGATTCCATTCCCACAACGCGATGTACATATTTACAATCACGAAGAGAATTAGCCGGAAGAGCCAAAGAGTGGTTTGGAGGCCGTATTCTTAATGCTATATCAAATGGACGCTGAATAGCGTCCATTTTTATTGGGTACTATTGTTACTGAGTTTCCGCTTATCTTGAGCGGCATTTCTGTATCTAGCTTCACCCGCCTGAGAATTAAGTTATGATGGGGTAGGCTTAGTTTGGACAGTTGAAACCGAATGGATGATTTACAGCAAAAAACGAATACTAGAAATACAACGGTAAGAAAAGCGATACGAATCGAAAGTGTTATGAACTCTGCGATGTGGCATTTAACTCAGAGAGATATGACAGAAAGCGAGCTGATTGCAAAGCTCAAAGTGAAAACCGACAATCAAGAATGGATCGATGAAACTTTGGGCACCTTGAAAGGCTTTGGGTATCTCAAGTCTGACCAAGTGTTTGCAGAACAATTTGTGGAGCAAGCTTTTTCTGGTGAATTTGGCTCTCGATATATTGTTGAAAAATTGAAGAAGAAGGGCCTAAAGGACTCTGTGATTTCTGATGCCATCCATAAGGTGTCCTTTGAGAAATCAATTGATGAACAAAACATCTTAATAGATCGAATTAACCACTATTACACAAGCTTTACCATGAGCCGTGAAAAGCTTGTGGCGACACTGCAAAAGCGCGGCTTTAGCTATCAACAAGTTAAAGTGGCGATTGATCAGCACCCGCAAGCCCATGAACTTATGAGTAACATGCAAATTAAAGCAGAGAAGGCTGACTTAGAGAAAGAAGTGCTTAAGTATGCTCGTAAGGGTAAAGGCTTGACTGCTATCCAGCAAGAGTTGAGACAAAGACAAATCGATACCAGTGAACTGCCATCGTTAATCGACCGATTGATTAATGAAGAGCAACTGGATTTCTACTCTTCTTGTTTAGAGCAGTTACAGAAAAAATCCTATGATCTTAATGACCATAAAGAACGCTCTAAAGCTTATGCAATGTTGAGTCGAAAAGGTTTCTCTTCTGATGAGATCAAATTTGCTCTGAGTGAAGGTAACGAGTAACAGGCGGTATCGAGCTTAAGACATATCTAGTGCCTTATTTTAACGTGTCGTGTGTATGTTTTCTGTAAGACCTAGGCCATTACGTAAGGCGAATTGAATGAGCTCGTTATGGTTATTTAAATTGAGCAGTCCAAGCATTCTATACTTATGAGATTCTATGGTTCTTGAACTTAAGTGAAGTTGCTCTGCGCAATCTTTTGCGCTAAACCCTTGAGCAATCAGCGCTAAAACTTTGGTCTGCTTTTTTGTCAGTAATAGTAGCTTATCACTGTCGTCTTCTAGTCGGTTCTCATTCTGTTTTAGCGTTCTAGCTAGTGTGGAATGTTGCCAGTAACAAAGCCAAACTTCACAGACTAACTTTAAGCGTTTGATGTCTTCTAAGTCGAAATTGGTGTCGGCATCGTGAAAATTAGTAAAAGACAATGCTCCCCAACGTTGATTAAATAGCTGTAGTGGTATGATACAGTGCCAACGTCCCCCTTCTTTGTACAACTGCTTTAATACATAGTTATTGCTGTTTATGAGCTCATCTTTTGAGAAGGTTAGATAGGTCTCGTTAGTCTTCAAAAGCTTTAAGTAATCAAGATAATTACCACCAATGAGGTTCTTCTTGTTAACTGGAGGAATGTGTTTTTTGGAGACTGAGCACGTTTTGCCATCTTCTAATAAGACCATTGAATTTGGATAAAGTGTAAGACGATCAATACCAAACCAATCAAGTACGTCAAAGCTCGCTTGCGACCAAGTTGTTTGAAAGTTGTTTGGGTCACTATTGATCAAAGTTGCAGATTGCTTCATTAATAATTGTTCAAAGCTATAGTTAGAAGCGCTCACATTTTTTCCTTATCAATCGTTCGGCTACTCATTCACGCGCTGAAGATATTCGCTAAAGCACGACAGCGCAAGTTAACATTACAAGATCGCGAAGGTGTTCTAAGTTCTCTTTTTTTATAACGCTTTATTATATGAGGCATGGCGAAAAGCCGTACTTTTACTGCAGCAATTGAACGGTGTTTTTTATAGGCTCAAGAATTTTAATTCTGCCGTATAACCCTGTGATTATTTTAAGAACACTACTGACCTTATCATTGTTGATGCTAACTTTTCGTACAGCACTAGCGTCTCCTCTGTTTGTTTATGCACAATCTCCAATGCATTCAAATGTGCTTTCAACTCAGCTTCGTTCGGCTCAACCTAACAGAGCAGGCACTATTGAATTCAAGTCCTCTTATACTCAGGCGAGTATATGGGCTCATACGGGTACTTATTCACTCGATTATTATCAGAATCAATCCACCATGGATTTTAACAATGCGGGTGTTCATGTGTCTGACTTTGAAAGTGATGATTTAACTAATGCGCTGACTTTTTACAATGAACTACTGCTGTATTCTAGAGGGCCAATGTCGCTCTCGGCTGGTGGTTCGCTGTTTTATAACAATGTAAAAAATGGGCTGTTTGCGAGAACAAGCTTCGAGCAAGGTATTCAACTCAACTACAGCTACATCACGCCAAGGCATAGCATATTCTCCACCCTCGGGCTCGTACATCGAAACAGCGATGGCTCTTCTGTGAGAGATGAAAACCTAAGCCCTGAAAACCTAAGTACAAGTTGGGCGATAGGGTATGAATACCGGCTTAACCAACAACACAGTTTGGTTATAGAGTCTCTCAACTATCAAGGTTGGGCGAGTAATGATCCTGATTTTTCAGAAACCTCTAACGAAGTGGTCGTTGGGTATCGATATCGTTTGTATCGACTCGCGGTTGAAACCTTGATAGTCGAAAACATCCGTAACATGGATAACAGCACGGACATCGGCTTTACACTCGGATTGCGTTTTTCTATATAAACGACACATTAATATATTCTTATTTCATGAAATTCACCAAAGCTATAAAATTTCAGTAAATTTACGGTATATCAATAACATAATTTTTTGAACAATAGCGCCACTCCAAAAGGCCGGACTAACAAGGCCGAATCAATATATACAGGTAGTGGTTATCATGAAAAAGACATTAGTAGCACTTGCGATTGCGAGTATTTCAAGCTCAGCTTTCGCTGTAAACACAAGCAGCCAAAACAGCCAGAACGAAGATATGTTTGCATTTGATTCAATGCATAAAGATCAATTCTCAGTATCAGGCTCTTTTGGTGTTGGTGGTTACTACGACACGGGCTCTAAAGCGTTTTATGATGACTGGGCGACAGGCCTTACGCTTGCAGTAAACTACCGCAACAACCGTGTTGTCGGTTACTTCGAAACTGACTTAATGGTGAATTACACGACAGACAACAACGTTTCTGCAAATGACGCAGCAACGGCGGGTTGGACAAACGGTATCGATACAGGTCCAGCAACTGATGTAGATAAAGCGTGGCTTGGTTTTGATACTGGTTTCGGTATCGCTTCATTCGGTTGGGAAAACGATACTGCATTAGACAAAGTAGATGGCGCTGGTGATACAACATACGAGTTTGGGGCTTCTGCTGGCGACGCTTCTGATGCGTTCAACGTTATCAAGTTCCAAGGTGCAACCAATGGCTTTGCTTACGGCGTTTCTTACTTTGAAACTGACGATGATCATAACGATGCTGACAAAGGTATTAACGGTTACATCGGTTTAGAGCAAGAAGTGTTCAATATTTACGCTGGTTATGAATCGCGTGATAACGATGCTGATTACGAAGTATATACGGTGTCAGGTAATGTAAAAGTTGGCGACCTTACGCTAGGTATGAACTCTTGGATTGATGAAAGTGACTCTAAGAAAGACACTGGTTACTACGTTTCAGGTGGTTACGCGGTTTCTGCCGATCTAACAATTGCAGCGGGTTACGCATTTAACAGTAATGAATTAGATGGTCAATCTGACGTAGATTCTTCTTACATCAATATTGCGGCAATGTACCGTATCGCTGATAACGCTGACATGGGTATCGATATCAAGCAAGATTTAGACGGTTACCGTGTTGGCGAGGCTAGCGCGCAATACGATGAAGAGACACACGTATTCGCAGCCGCTTACTACTACTTCTAAGATTTCAAATACTGAAACTGAACACTATGGTGTAATCGCTTGCCTGGTCGTTATACCGTATTCTCTTCTTTATGCAGTTTAAGCATCCACAAATCGACATGTGGTATGCCACTCAATACCACGAGTGGAATTATTATTTGGAGAAATGTAATGGTTAAGAGCATTACGGCTAAGGGTATTATTTATGGAAATGATACCCTATTTACGTGTAAGCCTAATCGAAATGGATTCTTCGAGTTAGCACGTAAACATGGAAGAGTTGCAGGTACTCGCCCACAAGATCTCAAGAATAAGGTTTATGCCGAAACTCTTGATGAAGCTTGGCATTTACTCAAAACAGAAAAGTTTTATATTGTTTTGACGGGACAAGTATTTGGTATTCACAGAAAGTCTTTACGCAGTGTTGATTCTGTCGATATTGATTTCGAGAATGACATTCAACCTGTATGTGCGACGATGTAGACTCGGGTACAAAGCAAAAAAAGGACGCTCATTGATCGTCCTTTTTTCGTTTGGTCTTTTGGTTCAACCTAGGTTAAAGGTGCTTAGCACCTGCTATCGACCGTATTGCCCAACGATGAATTGCTCAAACTCATCACACATCTGATGGTTTGAGCTATTATTATTCGCTAGCTCGGCTGCCCCATCAACGATCGAAATCTTAGCATTCAAATCAGCAATTGGTGCACGTTCTCTTGTCGACAGCTGCTTTATTTTTTGCTCTTCAATCGCCCAAGCTTGCTCTGGCGATAAGTTGCACTCGTCGGCGAGGTATTTGGCGTTAAAACCTTCTCCTGTCAGGCTTTCGATTGTCCCATTATGATTCACGCTATTTCCCTTGTACCAGTAGTGCTTAGCCAACAAAGGGCCGATTTCTGGGTTATCGGTTAAATAACCAAACTTGTCAGTGAAATAGGCACGAGTTTGGTAAACCGCCATATGAGCCAATAGATAGCCTTGGTAAGCACAAGAAGCTTCATCGGACAGCAAATGTGGAATCGCCATTAATGGGCGTGGACTGCAAGATAATCCAAGAATCGTTTTCTCACTATGACGTGCGAGCTCCGTGATTTTTTCAGGTGTCAGATCTTCATCCGCCAATTCGTATAGCGCTCGTTCAAAGTAAGGAACCACAAGAATGCTGCGTTCTTCATAGGCTTTGAATGGTTGTTTGTTATCAATGATAGCTTTAATCAATTCATCTGGTATAGGTTGGCCTTCTGAATTCAGCGCATACTGTTTTAGCCAATCGGCATCTGTCAGCAGACTGTCGCAGAACATCGATTGGGTTTCGGCATAAGCCATCGAGGTTGGTGCAAATTCCTGAGAGAAACAAGGCGCATTCATTTTCACATTGGCAAAGTGTGCGGCGTGTCCACCTTCGTGAAACAGCGTATTAATACCATCATAACCACTGCCAATTTGATCGGGTTTGGCATTGCTAGTGAAGTTTACTTTAGCAGCAACCCAAGCACCTTGATCATAGAAAGAAGGAATAGGCCCATGACAGAACCCATTTGGGTATTTACCTTTACGATCAAGGAGATCCAGTTTCAGTGTTGCTTGAGAATATTCGATGTTGAGACGGCCAAAAGACTCTATCCAGCGTCTGAGTGACTTTGAGAATGGAACATAAGGGTCCAAGTCATTCATAACATCACCAGCAAAAGAGTAGATAAAGTTATGCGCTTCCAGTGCATTCTGGCCTTTTTTCTCAGCTAAGTTAGTTAGGCTTTTTAGATTGTTATCGCGCGTGCGTGCTTCGAAGTCATCCAATATCGTGAACAATTGTTGTGTCGTCATTTGCTCAGTTTTAACCACTGAGTAATCAAAGAAGGTTTTGAAACCAAGCGATTGAGCAAACTGATTGCGCTTTTTGATAAGTTCGATGAAGCCGTTAGCTAATAGCCATTGTTCTAAATCTAATAGTGCTTGGTGTGCAGAAAGTCTTACCTGTTCATTGCCATTACTTCTGACGGCTGAACCTAGAACCGGCAATGATCCTTCGGTCTCTTCACCCGCTTCATTTACGTAAGTCATGACATGGTTTTGTTTTTTCTCAAATAATTCGGCCTCAAATTTGATGAGTTCGGCTTTCAACTTCTGAGATGGTTCTGATTCGATCGAGTGAGATCTAAAGGTCGCTAGCCAACCATTTAATCCGGTTAGTGTGCTCTTCCTTTCTTCAAGATCTTGAATCTCGCCGATTGCATCAATGTGTTTTTGGATAGCAGTAATTTGCTCGGCAGAACTAAGAAACTCGGTCCACTGGGTTTGTGCAGATGTTGACCCATCGTGGTCATCACTTATTCCCATGTAAGTATCCCAAAAGAAGTCTTCTTTTGCTTTGTGAGTCGCAAGATAATCTTGATTTAATTGGTTGAGATAGTTCGTTGCAGTCATGATGTTCCTTGAAAAATAACGCCTGAGTTTCAAGATTATGACACATTCATAGGACGTATTTTGTGACGTTGCATATAACGGAATGTAAGTCACAGGATCTCGGTTTACATTACGGCGTATGTGTGTAAATTAATTAACTGTTAACGTTTTGTTTTTTGCTGGTATTATTTAAAGAATATCCGCTGATTTTTTCGCCTTTTATTGAGCAAATGGATGTCCTCAATGTCAGCGTTTTTGTAAGGAAGAGGTTTAGGATGGATCCTATTTTATATATCGAAGTTGGTGGTGTCGTATGGCAGGTATTTGCTGATGGTACATGGCTTCAAGTGCCCGCATCACAGCCTAAAGTTGAAGGTGTGCAAGTTGTTAGTATTGAGTCTCAGAATTTAGATCAGACTCAATCGATCACTGAGCCACAAATAGCGGCTGTCGAACAACAACTCGAAGAGGTCGTGACTCAGCTCGTCAACAATATCGAAAGTGCGCCTCAACAACCGAGTTCTGCCAATGATCAACCCAGCTCCAGTGCCTCTTTTATTGCATATGTTCGCTCTACATTAGATGAAACTCTTGCAGAAGCAGGTTTTGACACTCGACCGACCGAATATGAAGAGGAAGACACCACTTCAAACGATGGGAATCTAGATGCGCTGTTACCTAGTGCAGAACTGACCGTAGATATACTTGATGGCGGCGACGGTTACGAAAACCAGTTTGAAGTACCAGGTGTCACTATTAAGGGTACGGCTGTGGATGTTCGTGATGGACGAACAGTTGCAATTACCATCACCGATGTTAACGGCAACACATTAACTACCACTGCGATCACAACTAACGAAACCTATGTTGTAAATGGTGTCGATCTTACTTCACTAGCTGAAGGTGATCTCCAAGTTGACGCGATTATTGCCGATGATTTTGGTAATAGCATCACTGCTAACGATTCCACAATCAAAGATACGCTAGCGACAATTGATGTCGATTTTGATGGTTTTGGCGATGAGTTTTATAACGAATTCGAAGTCAGCAATGGTGCATTGGTTGGCACAGTGACCAATGTGGAAGATGGTCAAGTTATCTTAATTACGATTACAGATAGTGATGGCTTATCTGTAGATTATTCCACGAACGTGTCTGGTAACAGCTGGACACTCGAAAACCAAGACTATTCCAATTTCGCGGAAGGCGAACTCACGGTTGTTGCAAGCACCGTCGATATTGCCGGAAACCCTACGTCAGCTACCGATACCATTGTTAAGGATACGCTTGATCGAATCCTTGTTAGATTCGATGGGTTTGGCGATAACTATTATAACGAAAATGAAGTTAGCAAAGGTGCATTGATTGGTGCGATCTTCAATGTCGAAGATGGCCAAGTTATTGATATCACGATCACGGACAGCAATGGTTTATCCGTTGGCTACACGACAGTTGTGTCTGGTAATTTTTGGAGTCTGAAAGACCAAGATTACTCTGATTTTTCAGAAGGTGAGTTGACGGTTGTCGCTAGTACTACGGACGTAGCTGGTAATACGATTTCGTCTACCGATACAATTATTAAAGATACCTTAGTCAACATTGGTGTTGATTTCTCTGCATCTGATGATGAGTTTTATAACCAAGCTGAAGTCTCAAATGGGGCGTTGGTTGGTACTGTGGCAAATGTGGAAGACGGTCAAACTATATCTATCACAATCACAGATGCTAATGGCAAGTCGGTTGATTATTCAACAACGGTATCCGGTGGTAATTGGACTCTGACTGACCAAGACTATTCAGGTTTTACAGATGGCGAGTTGACGGTTGAAGTTAGCGTTACAGATATCGCAGGTAACACAGCAACATCTAGCGATACGATAGTTAAAGATACGTTAGCCAGCATTGGCGTTGATTTTTCTTCATCTGATGATGAGTATTACAACTCAGTAGAGGTGAGCAATGGCGCATTGGTCGGCACGGTGACCAATGTTGAAGATGGCCAGACAGTATCAATCACC
>NZ_JBHNYN010000028.1:0-36791 GCF_054960695.1 Vibrio sp. PSi01 | reverse complement strand
ATTGGTCACTCAGTTCATTGAAATCAAGTTTGTTACCGAAGTAACTGTTTTATCCAAAAGGATAAAACGTTTTGATATTCATCAACGAGTGCCCACACAGATTGATAGGTTTAAATTGTTAAAGAGCTTTACTTCTCAAGCGCTCCTTTTAAGTAAGGTGCCTCTCGAAGTGGACGGCCATTCTAGCGAATTAACATTCAGTGTCAAACACTTTTTGAAAATTAATTTTTTGTCGCTTTCCGTCTTACTGATTCTTGCTGAAGCCTTGTGGCGTCTGCCGTCTCAGTGGTGTCGCATTATAGGGAACCCTCTCAGCTTAGCAACTACTTTTTCATAAAAAATTAATAAATAGGGGTTAACTGCCTAATAGTTCACCTAAACGTAAAAAAGAGAGCATTTCTGCTCTCTTTTTACTCAAAATCTAAAGGTATTGTTAGATAAACGCGTAAGCATCAGCGTAAATATGGTCGCGCTTTGCGTCTTTGTTTTGAGTAAATAAGTCTCTTGCTGCACCCGCCATTTCAAAACGGCCTGCAATATAGATATCGAAATCAGCTAATGATTCGAAGCTTTGCGTAATAGCTTCAAGCACATTACCTGTTTGACCATGCCAAACCTCAGGAGCTTGTTCTACAACAGGTACAAAGTGTACGTTGCTATGTTTTTCTGCAATATCGACTAACTCTTCTTTCGCATATAACTGGCACTCATCTTTTGCGCCCCAGTATAAGTGAATCTCTTTCTTGCTGTTTTGTGCAATACAGTGATCAAGAATCGAACGTACATAGCTGAAACCAGTACCACCAGCAATCAATAATAGAGGACGTTCGCTTTCTTCTTTAACCCACGCGTTACCGTGAGGAGCATCAATAGCAATATCACCATCTTCAGATTGTGCTTTTTTCATCGCCTCAACAACTTCTAACGCGTAAGCATTGTGCTCAGCAGCACCAATGTGTAACTCAAGCTCGCCTTCATGGCGACAAGGGCTACTTGCAATCGAAAATGGGCGCTTGTCTTTTTCACCCATTTCAACCATCAAGTATTGTCCCGCTTTAAAAGCGACCGGTGTTTCTGGGTGAAGTAGGATTTGGTAAGTGTTACAAGCCAAAGGCTCGATAGATTTCACTTTACATTTAATAGTCATGTTCTTCCTCTCACTAACCCTTAATCGGCAAAGGTTAGAACTAAATTACTTTCTGCAAATGCTTGGCAAGCAAAAATCCAACCTTGTAACTGCTCTTTCTCTGTGAGCATGGGTTCAAGGTGGTAACTCACTTGGCCTTCTAATTTTTTGCACATACACATCGCGCATGCGCCAACTTGGCAACGATTCGGGAAATTGATATTGCTGTTGAGCGCAGCATCCAAGATCGTTTGCCCTTTTCCTACTGTGAAACTGATGTTTTCTGGATATAAGACTACTTGGTAGCTCATGAAATTCCTAGCTGTTCCCAAATGCTATCAATCTTTTTGACGAGCTCAGGATCTTTTGTAATTGGCACCCCCCACTCACGAAGGCATTCACCTTCCCATTTATTAGTCGCATCTAGACCCATTTTTGAGTGTCCAGTTTCATTCTGTAGGAACAATGTATCTCTGGCCGGGTCCATTCTTGTGGTCACCGCCCAAATGATGTCATTCCAATCACTCACGTTGACATCACCATCACACACGATAACAAATTTATTCTCATCAAATTGAGACCAAACCGCTTCCATGATTTTCTTACCGTTACCTGCAGCTTGCTTATCAATAGACACGACAACCATGCTGGCGTTGTCGTTCTGTAGATGAATATCAATAATTTCAGGGTGAGCCTTAGTTAACTCAGCCAGGCTACCTTCGATATGTTCACTACTTACAGGCGCAGATTCAACGTCTGGCGATAATGCTAACTCCGCATCCCACTTCTTGGTGATGTCTAAGCCCATCTTAGAACCCAATCCAACCACTGGAGACGCAAAATCTAACGAGTCGATCGGTGTGTTCTCTATCATCAAGCTATCGCGTGACGGATCCATATATTTACACATCGCAGCGGTTACTTGAGACCAATCACGTGCGTTCACATCCTCATCGCACACCAATACAAATTTGGTGTACATGAATTGACGCAAGAAAGACCATACACCCATCATCACTCGCTTAGCGTGACCTGGGTATTGCTTCTTCATTGTCACTACCGCCATTCGGTACGAACAACCTTCAGGCGGCAGGTAGAAATCTTCGATCTCAGGGAACTGCTTTTGAAGAATAGGAACAAACACTTCATTTAGTGCAACACCCAATACCGCTGGCTCATCAGGCGGACGGCCAGTATACGTGCTGTGATAAATAGGGTTCTCGCGCATGGTTACATGAGTAATCGTAAATACGTGGTGCTTTTCTTTCTCGTTGTAGTAACCCGTGTGGTCTCCGTATGGGCCTTCGTCCGCGAACTCATTCGGGTCGATGTAGCCTTCCATTACGATTTCCGCACTTGCTGGTACCTCTAGGTTATTACTGATTGATTTAACGACCTCAGTTTTACTACCACGCAGCAATCCTGCAAATGCGTATTCCGATAAGGTATCTGGTACTGGTGTCACCGCGCCAAGAATGGTGGCAGGGTCTGCGCCAAATGCTACAGATATCGGAAATGGTTTACCTGGGTTGGTTTCCATCCAATCGCGTAGATCAAGCGCACCACCACGATGGGCTAACCAACGCATGATGATTTTGTTTTTACCGATCTTTTGCTGGCGATAGATACCTAAGTTTTGGCGTTTTTTATTTGGACCACGAGTAACCGTTAAACCCCATGTTAGCAATGGCGCGACATCGTCGGCCCAGCAACTCATCACAGGAATTTTATCTAGGTCGACCTCATTACCTTGCCAAACCACTTGTTGGCAAGCCGCTTTGCGAAGGCGTTTAGCCGGCATGTTTAAGACTTGCTTAAACACTGGCAGCTTATCAAGAGCGTCTTTAAAGCCTTTTGGGGGCTCAGGCTCTTTTAGGTAAGCAAGCAACTTGCCCACTTCACGCAGTTCTTTTACTTCCTGACGACCCATACCAATAGCCACACGGTTAGGTGTACCAAATAGGTTAGTCAAAACAGGCATGTCATAGCCTACAGGATTTTCAAACAAAAGAGCCGGGCCACCAGCACGTAGAGTACGGTCGCTAATCTCGGTCATTTCGTAGTCTGGATCGACAGGGTGAGAAATGCGTTTCAACTGACCAATACTTTCAAGATGGTCGATAAAATCACGTAAATCTTTAAAACTCATAGGACTTCTACATGCTGATTATTCTGCGCTCAGTATATCAAAAAGGGTGACGCTGAGATCCCCCTTTTTAATGTGGTTATTGAGAGGCAAAATCCACTTTACGGTAATGCTTGCTCGATCAAAGAGCTCTTCACCTGAGGGTTATCATTGACGAGGTCTTGCAACCAGCGAGTGTGACCTTGTTTGGCCAGTTCACGCGCGACTAATGGCGCTTCATCGGCAATCGCCATCCGAGAGACAAGGAACTGCTTCACTTCTTCTGATAACGGATTAACCTTGGTAAGCAAAGTTATCGCCTCATCTTTCAAGCGCGGATTCTTAGTCGCCGCCATTACCTGTTCAAGCGCGAACGTTTGTTTAGTTTCAGCAAGGCGCACTAGTTCGGCTTGACTATGATAATCGGCCTTCATTCGCCATAGAATCTTGTAGACCTCCGGGTCTTCGCTGACTTGCGCTAACCGAACCACCACCTCTGTAGAAGGTAACCAACTAACAATAGAAGATGCGGTGAGTTGCTTAGTCAGATAATCAACCGCTTCAGGTGACAAACTATCTAGCTCTCTTATTAACAGAGCCTCTCGCGTTTGAACTTGATGCTCAGGGCCAGATAGCCACTCTTTTAGGTCGAGCTCTTGTTTTTCTGCATCTAACACAAATACCAATGTTGTTTGGTCTTGGTGCCACTGTTTGATTAATCGATTAGCAATCGAAGGGTAATTAAAGGCAGGTACCGTGAACTCATATCCATCACCACGCTCTAAAACTTGGTAAGTCGGCGTGAGATCAAGTTGTTGCTCGATGAAGATAGACATCTTAGGAGTGAGTGCAATTTTTTGTTGCTCAATCTTCTTCAAAAGTTGGTAACGAGCTACCTCTTGCTGAGGAAATGTCAGACGCTCAAGCGCGAAACGTAACGAATTGACTTCATCACGCACAACAAGCTCGAGTAATTCAGCAGTTTTCAGTTTTACTTGATCATTCTCAAGCCAAGACTCAACTGTAAGTGGAGACATCTCGGTGGCATAGCTCATACCAACCGGTGAAAATAACAGTGAAGTAGACAGGAGTAATGATGACAACAGTCCATGTTGCATTTTAACTTCCTTTTAACACTTTTGGTCATTCTGCAAGCTAGCGCTGTAAAATGCAAATAAAAAGCGCCACCCGAAGGCAGCGCTTTTTGATAACTATAAACCCGTCAAGGTTACTGACGGCGCATTGCGTCAAAGAACTCATCGTTCGTTTTAGTCATTGCTAGCTTGTCGATAAGGAATTCCATCGCGTCGATTTCGCCCATTGGGTGAACAATCTTACGCAGGATCCACATCTTCTGTAATTCATCGTTCTTAGTAAGAAGCTCTTCACGACGAGTACCAGAGCGGTTGAAATCAATCGCTGGGAATACGCGTTTTTCCGCAATCTTACGGTTAAGGTGCAGTTCCATGTTACCTGTACCTTTGAACTCTTCGTAGATAACTTCATCCATCTTAGAACCAGTATCAACCAGTGCTGTTGCGATGATAGTTAAGCTACCGCCTTCTTCTACGTTACGTGCCGCACCAAAGAAGCGCTTTGGACGATGTAGAGCATTCGCATCAACACCACCAGTAAGAACTTTACCAGATGAAGGAATCACGGTGTTGTAAGCACGAGCGAGACGAGTGATTGAGTCCAGTAGGATAACCACGTCTTTCTTGTGTTCAACAAGGCGCTTCGCCTTCTCGATTACCATTTCTGCTACTTGTACGTGGCGAGATGCTGGCTCATCGAAAGTCGATGCAATTACTTCACCTTTAACTAGGCGCTGCATTTCTGTTACTTCTTCTGGACGCTCATCGATAAGTAGAACCATTAGTTCACACTCTGGATGGTTGCGAGCAATGCTTTGAGCGATATTTTGCAGCAGCATTGTTTTACCCGCTTTAGGCGGAGCAACAATCAGACCACGCTGACCTTTACCAATTGGTGAAGCAAGGTCAAGGATTCGGGCTGTGATATCTTCAGTCGCACCATTACCAGCTTCCATCACCATACGTTCGTTGGCATGAAGAGGAGTAAGGTTTTCAAAAAGGATTTTGTTACGTGCGTTGTCTGGCTTGTCGTAGTTAACCGTGTTTACTTTAAGTAGTGCAAAGTAACGCTCGCCATCTTTAGGTGGGCGGATTTTACCGCCAATAGAATCACCTGTGCGAAGGTTAAAACGACGAATCTGGCTTGGTGATACATAAATATCATCTGGCCCAGCAAGGTATGAGCTGTCGCCGCTACGCAGGAAACCAAAACCGTCTTGAAGAATTTCTAGAACACCATCACCAAAGATGTCTTCACCACTTTTTGCATGCGCTTTAAGGATGGAGAAGATAATGTCTTGTTTTCTTAAGCGAGCTTGATTTTCAAGACCTAGGCTTTCGCTAAGTTTAACAAGTTCAGACACTGGTCTGTTCTTCAGTTCAGTAAGATTCATAGTGGTGGAAGTTTGTTTAGTCAAAATAGGATCTGTTTTCTTAAGTTAAGAAGGATTTGGTCACGCAGGATCGACCAAGAAGAGAAATTCGTTCAATTAACGTGCGATAAATTAGCACTAAAACTAAGACTAGTCCATAGCTTAGAAAAAACAAAACCGCGCATTTGTTAACTGCGCGGTTTCTTTTCAAATGCTCACCTAATTAAAGGTTAGCGTCTAGGAACTCTTTAAGTTGAGTTTTAGACAATGCACCAACTTTAGTTGCTGCTACGCCACCATCTTTGAAAAGAAGTAGCGTTGGAATACCGCGAATACCAAATTTTGGTGGAGTTCCTGCGTTTTGGTCGATATTTAATTTACCGATAGTGAGCTTGCCTTCGTACTCGTCTGCGATTTCATCAAGAATCGGAGCAATCATCTTACAAGGACCACACCATTCAGCCCAAAAATCAACAAGAACCGGGCCTGCAGCATTGATCACATCGTTATCAAAACCGTCATCAGTTAGCTGCAAAATCTTATCACTCATCTTCCACTCCAATGTATTTTTTAGAACTGGTTGGATGATAACCAGTAAATAGATGCCCTATTGGAATGTATTTACTTTCGTATTGCAAGCTTAAGCTGATATTCTATAGCAATGAAAAAGACGCATATCACAGAGCAAAAGTTCGCCGACTTGGATTTACTCCCGCAAGTCATTGAAGGATTGGAGAAAAAAGGGTTCGATTACTGTACCCCTATCCAAGCCTTGGCGCTCCCGGTACTGCTCACCGGCCAAGACATTGCAGGCCAGGCCCAAACGGGTACTGGTAAAACGCTTGCGTTTCTTACTGCTACTTTTAATCACCTGCTAAAAACACCTGAGCATGAAGGGCGCAAGCCTAACCAGCCACGTGCGATTATTATGGCACCAACACGTGAACTCGCGATTCAGATCTACAACGATGCTGACTCTCTGGTTGAAAGCACAGGTATCAAAGCAGCACTTGCTTACGGTGGCGAAAGCTACGACAAGCAACTAGGTAAGATCGAAGAAGGCGCAGATATCTTAATTGGTACAACTGGCCGTATCATCGATTTCTACAAGCAGAAGGTATTTAACCTTAACCATATTCAAGCTGTTGTTCTTGACGAAGCTGATCGCATGTTCGATCTTGGTTTCATCAAAGACATCCGCTTCTTGTTCCGCCGTATGCCTGAGCCAAAAGATCGCCTGAACATGCTGTTCTCTGCGACGCTGTCTTACCGCGTACAAGAGCTAGCGTTCGAACACATGCACAACCCAGAGCATGTTGTTGTTGAGCCAGAGCGCAAAACAGGTCACCGCATTCAGGAAGAGCTTTTCTACCCTTCTAACGAACATAAGATGGCCCTTCTACAAACGTTAATCGAAGAAGAATGGCCAGATCGCGCAATCATCTTCGCTAACACGAAGCACAAATGTGAATCAGTTTGGGGTCACTTGGCTGCCGATGGTCATCGTGTTGGTCTACTAACAGGTGATGTTCCACAGAAGAAACGTGAAAAGATTCTTGAACAGTTCACTAAAGGTGATGTTGACCTACTTGTAGCAACCGATGTTGCAGCACGTGGCTTACACATTCCTCAAGTAACACACGTATTCAACTTTGACCTGCCAGACGATTGCGAAGATTACGTTCACCGTATCGGCCGTACAGGTCGTGCTGGTGAAAGCGGTCATTCGATCAGCTTTGCTTGTGAAGATTACGCAATCAACTTGCCACCAATCGAAGAATACATCGAGCACGCTATTCCAATGTCTGACTACGATGCTTCTGCACTACTAGAAGATCTACCGGCACCATTGCGTTTACGTACACGTAACCCGCAACAACGTCGCTCAAACAACAATGGTCCACGTAACGGTAACCGTAAACCAAACCAGAACCGTCGCCCACGCCAACCGCGTCATAACAAGGAAGCTTAGTCGCTTATGAGCCAAACAGTGTCATCCCCGCTTTACGCTGCAATCGACCTCGGGTCGAACAGTTTTCATATGCTCGTTGTGCGCCATATCGATGGCAGCGTGCAAACCATGGCTAAGATTAAGCGTAAAGTTCGTTTAGCCGCAGGCTTAGATGAAAATAACGCACTTAGTAAAGAAGCGATGCAGCGAGGCTGGGACTGTTTGAGTCTCTTTGCAGAGCGACTGCAAGACATTCCTAAAGAAAATATCCGCATTGTAGGTACCGCGACCCTGCGTACAGCGACCAATGTGGGTATCTTTCTAGAGAAAGCGAACCAGATCCTTGGTTACGATATCAATGTTATCTCTGGTGAAGAAGAAGCTGCGACTATCTATAAAGGCGTAGCACACACTTCTGGTGGCAGTGGTCGCCGACTAGTTGTTGACATTGGTGGCGCGAGTACCGAGATGATCATCGGTGAAGGCTTCTCAGCGAAAGCATTAACTAGCCTGAAGATGGGCTGTGTTACTTGGCTTGAGCGTCATTTTAAAGATCGCCAATTAACCGCAACCAACTTTGACAACGCCATTGAAGCGGCTAAATCTACGCTGGCACCAATCCTTGATAGCTACACGGATATAGGATGGGATGTGTGTGTTGGTGCAAGTGGCACCGTTCAAGCTTTGCAAGAAATCATGTTGGCACAAGGCATGGATGAGGTCATCACTCACGCCAAGCTTAAACGCCTACAAAAACAAGCAATGGCAGCAGAGCGACTCGAAGAGCTAGAGATTGAAGGGTTAACCCTTGAACGTGCACTTGTATTCCCGAGTGGCCTATCGATTCTAATTGCTATTTTTGAGCTGCTTGAGATTGATTCAATGACACTCGCCGGCGGTGCACTCCGTGAAGGCCTTGCTTATGAGATGGTTGACGAGTTACGCCAAGAAGATATTAGGGCTCGTACGGTAGCTAGCGTTCAGTCTCGCTATCAAATGGACGTCACTTACGGTGAGCAAGTTGCATCGTTAGCACAATATCTATTTGAACAAGCGGGCGCTGAGGAATGGGTATCAGAACCTCAAGCTGGTATCCTTTTGCAAACTGCAGCTAAACTGCACGAAATTGGTTTAACCATCGATTTCAAAAAAGGTGGCGAACACAGCGCATACTTACTACAAAACTTGGATTTGCCTGGTTTTACACGTGCACAGAAGCACTACCTCGGTGAACTCGTACGTCGCTACCGTGAGCAACTGACATCACTGCCAGAGCAACACGCCGTATCAGGTACTAGTAGCAAACGTATTTTACGTATTCTACGCTTAGCCATTTTGCTAACTCATCGCCGTAACCCTGACCTTGTCGCGCAAGTGAAGTTAACAGCACAAGATGACAAGCTAACATTAAATCTGTCCAAGCAATGGTTGGAGGCCAACCCTCTTACGGCTGCTGAGCTAGAAATTGAGTCGAACCGCCAAACTGATATTGGTTGGCCGCTCAATATAGAATGCCTGTGATATTAATTATCTGTCGCTAGAAATTAAAAAAGCCCAAGTTAGTTGACTAACTTGGGCTTTTTCTTACCGCTGCATTAATGCTTTGCGTTACAAATCTCAAACTTAAGCGTTAACACCTGTCGCTTTAAAGTCAGGGTTCACTGCGGTTAACTTCTTAACCACGTAATTAAGTAGCACACCGTACATAGGTACGAACAGACCTAAGCTGATGATAAGCTTGAAGCCATAATCGACCAATGCAATCTCAGTCCAGTGCTCAGCCATGAATGGATCTGGGCTTTGGTAGAAAGCAATCGCAAAGAACGCGATGGTATCGAGCGCGTTACCAAATAGCGTTGAACACGTTGGGGCTACCCACCACTGCTTCATTTGGCGTAAGCGGTTAAAAACATGCACATCCAAGATCTGACCCAGTAAATAAGCCATGAAGCTCGCCGCGGCGATACGTGCAACAAACAAGTTGAACTCACCTAATTGGCTAAAGCCTTGGAATGAACCTTCAAAGAACACCACAGACAATAAATAAGAAACGGCTAGTGCAGGCAACATCACTAAGAAAATGATTTTACGAGCAAGCTGCGCGCCAAAAATGCGTACTGTTAGGTCGGTCGCTAGGAAGATAAACGGGAAAGTGAAAGCACCCCAAGTGGTGTGCATACCGAAAACGGTAAAAGGTAGCTGAACCAGATAGTTGCTTGACGCAATAATCACCAAATGGAACAAAACTAATAGTGCTAGGGCTTTGCGCTGTTGCGCAGGGGTAAAGTTACTCATGCTGTACCTTTTTAGTTTGGTTTGGGGGTGAGGGAACCCAAATCGAGTCATTTCTTCGAATAAACCAAGAAAGCTCTTACCAATAATGTGAATTAAAAATGTATCTATAAATTGCTCTATTGAGCGGCGGGCGATTATACATTAATCAATATTGGCTGCAACGGTGAGAATAGACGCAAACGTTTATCCTCACATTTATTGGCGAATGACGTTAAAAGCTATGTTTTTTAAAGCGAGGTTTTTAGGTTCTATGCCTAAAATTAGAAATGCGCTTGAAGTTAGAAGCCACGCTTGAAAAGCGTCGCGAGATAATCAAACTCTTCTCGGCTTTCTTCAGCGTTTAACGACTCAAACCAGATTGATTCACTGTAATGTTCAGACTTTAAAAACATTCGACAGTCTTCAAAATCGATCAACCAAGAATGCATGTCAGCGTCCCATTGCTTTTCTACAACAGAAGCGGACAGCAATGCCACCAGCTTTTCACCTAACACTTCGTAAGAATCAAAATCAAAACTTGGAGACGTAATCAATAAACGCCCTTCCTCAGCTAAATACTCTCTTAAGCCAAATTCTGTGTTTGTTGTCATGTCCCTATCAACCTTATTCTTTTTCTATGAACTAACCGTTCTTATAAGCTAAACGCTTCTGAAAACTAGCAATCAGCCAATTAGCCGTGGGTGGTAATGTGTTCTTGAATCAAATCTAAGAATGGATCAGCGTACTTATCGAGTTTGCGTTGACCGACACCATTCACTGCCAACATCTCTCCGTAAGATGTGGGTAGGATTTCGGCCATATCAATCAAGGTCGCATCACTGAAGACAACATAAGGTGGTAAGCCATCTTCATCAGCAATCGACTTACGCAGCTTACGCAGTTTGGCAAACAGCTTCTTATCGTAGTTCTTGCTACTTAACTTATCGGACTTAGCATTACGAACTGCGGTATCCAAACGAGGCACTGCCAACTCCAAAGACATTTCACCGCGTAACAGCGGGCGTGCTTCTTCGGTTAACTGCAAAGTCGAGTTACGAGTGATGTTCTGGAACAACAAGCCTTTGTGAATTAACTGACGGAAGATACTGATCCAGTAGTCGTGGCTGTGATCGCGACCAATACCGTAAGTAGACAACTTATCGTGACCATTATCGCGCACACGGATGTTCTGCATACCACGCATCACTTCAACCACGTAACCCATACCAAATGACTGATTTACGCGGTACACACAAGACAACGCCTTTTGCGCTTCTTGGGTCGCGTCAAAGTGTTTTGGTGGATCTAAGCAAATATCGCAGTTACCACATTGCTTCTCACGATATTCGCCAAAGTAATTAAGCAGAACCTGACGACGACAAGTTTGCGCTTCAGCAAAGGCACTCATCGCGTTCAGCTTGTGCATTTCAACTTGTTTCTGTGGGCCTTCTTCTTTCTCATCCAGCATGCGACGCAGCCACCCCATATCAGCAGGGTCAAACAGCATCATAGCTTCAGCAGGCAAGCCATCACGACCCGCACGGCCAGTCTCTTGATAGTAAGATTCGATGTTACGTGGAATATCAAAGTGCACCACAAAGCGTACATTGGGTTTATTGATACCCATACCAAACGCCACAGTCGCCACAACGATCTGAATATCATCGCGTTGGAAGGCCTCTTGCACATAAGCACGCTCATCAGTGTCCATTCCGGCATGATAACCCGCCGCACGAAGACCGTTATTGCACAGCTTCTCGGTCACCATTTCCACTTTTTTACGGCTACCACAGTAGATAATGCCGCAATTACCTTTCTGTGTTTCTAGGTAGCGAACCACCTGAGACACTGGCTTGTGTTTCTCTACAAGGTTGTAACGAATATTAGGACGATCGAAGCTGCCTAAATAAGTGTGCGGCTCCACCAACTGCAAACGCGAGATAATATCTTTGCGCGTCGCATCGTCAGCGGTTGCCGTTAGCGCCATATAAGGTACATGCGGGAAGTACTGTTTAAGTTGCCCCAATGATGCATATTCAGGGCGGAAGTCGTGTCCCCACTGAGAGATACAGTGCGCTTCATCGACTGCGATCATTGAAAGAGGAAGCCCTTGTAGACGCTCGATAAAGTCACGCATCAACACCCGCTCTGGCGAAACATAGACCATTTTCAATTGGCCTGAGTTCATGCGATTAAACACCGAGATTAGCTTTTCTCTTGGCATCGACGAGTTAATGCACTCAGCAGCGACGCCATTGGCCTTCAATTGGTCAACTTGGTCTTTCATTAGCGAGATCAGTGGTGAGATAACCAAAGTTAACCCTTCACGAACCAAGGCCGGAATTTGATAACACAGCGACTTACCGCCACCAGTTGGCATAATCACCAAGCTATCTTTGCCTTCAACGGCAAGATCGATGACCTCTTGCTGACCATCGCGAAAACTTTGATAACCAAAGACATCTTGTAAGATGTTTTGCGCATCATTCGCGGGAGTCGGTATTTGCTCAGCAATCAGAGTGGCGGTCATTGTGGTTCCTAATCGAGGTATAAAATCAGCCAGCATCATTCGCAAGCAAGGCGCACATTGTAGAGGGGAACGCTGGTGAATTAAACCGCAAATTGTTAGGTGAAAAGGGTTAACGCTCCTATACTGACCAACTCTCTTATAAATCTTATTAATAAGCACTCAATGCTAGAGAAAGTTGTATGACCCCTGAAGAACAACAACGTACTCGCCAAGGAATCTTGCTTGCCGTCGGCGCTTACACCATGTGGGGGATCGCCCCTATATATTTCAAATCTTTAAGTGACGTCTCCCCGCTAGAGATCCTTAGCCACCGTGTAGTTTGGTCTTTTTTCCTACTCGCTTTCTTACTGCATATTGGTCGCAGCTGGCGCAAGGTTCGTGACACCTTAACCTCAAAACCAAAAATGCTTTATTTGGTGGCGACTTCGATCTTGGTGGGTGCCAATTGGCTCATTTTTATCTGGGCGGTTAATTCCAATCATATGCTCGATGCCAGCTTAGGGTATTACATCAACCCACTGATTAACGTCTTGCTTGGGATGCTGTTCCTTGGCGAACGTTTACGCAGACTACAGTGGTGTGCGGTTGCGCTAGCGGCTGTCGGAGTCCTTATCCAATTGATAGCCTTTGGCTCAATTCCTATTGTCGCTATCGCATTAGCCTTTAGTTTTGGTTTCTACGGCTTGCTACGTAAGAAAGTTAGCTTAGAGGCACAAACAGGTTTGTTCATTGAAACCCTAGTAATGTTGCCTCTCGCTGCAACGTACTTACTGTTTATTGCCGATAGTCCAACCTCAGACTTATCAATGAACCCGATGCAGCTCAACCTATTACTGGTTGCTGCTGGTGTGATTACAACCATCCCTTTACTGTGTTTTACGGGTGCAGCTACGCGATTAAAACTATCGACACTGGGTTTCTTCCAGTACATCGGTCCAAGCTTAATGTTCTTATTGGCCGTGCTGATTTATGGTGAAGCCTTTACGTCAGACAAAGCTGTTACCTTTGCCTTTATTTGGGGGGCATTAGTGGTATTCAGCTTTGATGGTTTGAGTAACAACAAAAAGAACAAACAAGCTAAACAAAAGAACTGATCGTTTTTTACAAGACAACTGCGAGTGACGAAGATAAGCTTGGTTGAATTGATGACTATTTGACCAAGCTTTTTTGTACCATGGATAAAGTCCACTATTACTCTACACCGACAGAAGATATCAGCCTGATTAAAGCTCAATACCAAGAGTTCGCGTTTCAGCGTCACTATCATTTGGACTTTCACATTGGCTTAATAACAAAAGGCCAACAAAAGTTTGTCTATCAAGGTGCGAGTCACCATGTCGGAGCTGGCCAAGTTGTTATCATGCCGCCTGATGAGCTTCATGATGGGCACTCCAAACTCGATTCAGGTTATCAAGTCAGCGTATTTGCGATTTCTCCTCAATGGTTTCAAGATCTTGCCGATCCCAAGCTAAATGGTCATACATTAGGCTTTTCTGAGTTGATCCTCTCCGATCAAGCCGCTTTTTCACAATTGTGTAACCTACACCGTCTTTTAATAACTCAAAACGTCAGCCAACTCGCTCAAGACTGCTTACCTTTCGAAGGGTTTTCTACGATTGTCGATCGTTATGCAAAGTTTGGATCGAAAAGCGACATCAAACTGGGTAATCAATCGATTGATACGCTAAAAGACTATTTGATGGCGAATTTGGACCAGCCAGTTCGTTTAGAACAACTGTCAGACCTATGCGGCTTAACCACCACTCAGTTCCAACGCCACTTCAAAAATAAGATGGGTATCACTCCTTATGCTTGGCTAAGCCGTTTACGTATGGAACAGAGTATGCGCCTTATTAAATCAGGGATCTGTGGCACCATGGTTGCACACCAAGTTGGCTTTTATGATCAAGCCCATTTCTCCAAGGCCTTCAAAACCACATTCGGTGTCCCACCATCACAAATCAACTAAGTGTTGATAATTTACAATTGCTCCATTTCAAATCACGGTAAGCTACGCTCAATACGATTACTTATTTTAAAATAGCTGCAAGGTTATTGAGAACGAACAATGAATGAAGTCACCATATTGATCACCCTAGCCTCTATCCACTTCATCGCTTTGATGAGTCCCGGCCCTGACTTTGCGTTAGTCGTGCAAAACGCGACACGTCATGGTAGACAAACAGGCTTGTACATTGCTTTAGGATTGTCTTGCGGGATATTACTGCACTCACTGCTGAGCCTAACGGGGATAAGTTACTTGGTCCACCAGCAACCGACTCTATTTGCGATAATCCAACTAGCAGGTGGTAGTTACTTGTTGTACCTAGGTTATGGCGCTTTGAAAGCCACTTGGTATACGATCCAGCATCACGATGACGACACTGATTCTGTTCATTCCACAGATCTCATTCTTACCAACAAGCGTGAGGCGTTTTCTAAGGGTTTTGCCACTAACATTCTCAACCCAAAGGCTTTGGTGTTTTTCATTAGTTTAATGTCGAGCCTAGTGCCTGCTGACATGTCTCTTTCAGGTAAAGGTTTTGCTCTGCTTATCTTATTTGGCCTGTCGCTGTTTTGGTTTTCACTTTTAGCTTGGATGCTATCTACTAAAGCCTTACAGAAAAAATTACATGAAGCGACTGTCTATATCGATGGCTTGTGCGGCGCTGTATTCACCATTATTGGCGTCAGTATTTTGTGGCAATCAGCCTCATCACTACTGCTCTAAATTAGAACAAAGATTACAATTAATTAACAATACACTGGCTAAATGTTATTTCCACTGTCAATCTAGCTCTGCATATTAAAAGGAGAAGATCATGCAGTGGAAAACAAAACTAACAACCCTCGCTACTTCTACCCTACTTTTTGCCTCCCATGTCAGTTGGGCAAATCAAGCTGCCGATGCCGTCGCGCCTGAACAAAGTAGTGGTTTAGAAACTAAACAACTCGTCAAAGCCAATGATTGGATGGTCACCGCAGCTAACCCATTGGCGACACAAGCAGGCGCAGACATCCTCGCCCGAGGTGGTAACGCGATTGACGCCATGGTAGCGGTACAGCTTATGCTTGGCTTGGTAGAACCTCAGTCATCAGGTATTGGTGGTGGCGCGTTCCTTGTTTATTTTGATGGCAAGGACAAGCAACTCAAAACCTACGATGGTCGTGAAACTGCACCACTTGATGCTACACCACGTCTATTCCAAGACGAAAACGGCCAACCGCTTAAATTCTATGATGCGGTAGTTGGGGGTCGCTCAGTTGGTACACCCGGTACGGTTCAATTATTGTGGGATACCCACCAGAAATACGGCAAGCTAGAATGGGCCTCACTCATCAAGCCTATCGCTCAACTGGCTGAAAAAGGTTTTACCATCAGCCCACGCTTAGCCACCTTGATCGAGAACGACCAAGAACGTCTAAGCCGCTTTGCCACCACTAAAGCCTACTTCTTTAATGCCGATGGCAGCCCGAAAGCAGCTGGCATGCAACTTAAGAACCCAGAATACGCGGCAACGTTAAACGCTATCTCAAAGGATGGCGCTAAAGCCTTCTATCAGGGTGAGATCTCTGCCGACATCATCAATGCTGTGCAAACTGCCAAAGGCAATCCGGGCGTATTGGCACAGAAAGACTTCGACGCCTATTCAATCAAGCAACGTGAACCCGTTTGTTCCGCTTATGAGAGCTACGATATTTGTGGAATGGGACCACCAAGTTCAGGTGCATTAACGGTTGGGCAAATCTTAGCGATGACCGAGCAATTTGACCTCAAATCATGGGGACCAAACGACGCAAAGTCTTGGCAAGTATTAGCGGATGCTTCTCGCCTAGCCTTTGCAGACCGTGGTATGTATATGGCAGATCAAGATTATGTACCTATGCCAACCCAAGGGTTAGTCAATACTGACTATTTGCAGGAACGAGCTCAGTTAATTACCGCAGGTAAGGCACTAGCAAACGCACCTTCAGGCACACCACCGTGGGATCATGTAATGCAAAGAAGCCAAGATGTCTCTATTGAACTGCCGTCCACTAGCCACTTCAACATTGTTGATAGCGATGGCAATGTCGTATCAATGACCACCACCATTGAGAACGCATTTGGCTCACGCCTAATGGTGAGAGGCTTCCTGCTCAATAACGAACTAACGGACTTCTCATTCAAAACGCACAATAATGGCAAACCTATCGCGAACCGACTTGAACCGGGTAAGCGTCCACGCTCTTCGATGGCTCCAACCATCATTATGCAAGATGATAAACCTTACATGGCGATTGGTTCTCCAGGCGGCAGCCGTATCATAGGTTATGTAGCACAAGCGATCATTGCGCATACCCAATGGGACATGGATATTCAGCAAGCGATCAACCAACCGCACTTCCTAAACCGCTTCGGTAGCTTAGATTTGGAAAAAGGAACATCAGCGGAAAACTTCAAACCTGAGCTAGAAAAGATGGGATTTGAAGTCAACGTTCGCGATCTTAACTCGGGTTTACACGCCATTCGCATCACAAAATATGGCCTAGAAGGTGCTGCAGACCCTCGTCGTGAAGGTGCTGCGATTGGCCAATAGGGAATAATCCTCCCTTTTTACTCGCTGCCTTGTGCGAGATCTCTCACAAGGCAGTGAGTAAATATCTCTATTTAACTGAGAAAATAAGCACTTAATAATCTTAACTATTTGAAATAAAACAAAACGTACATTTATCATTCAAATAATTATATAGAAATTCTCTTATGCACCATTGCTGATAAATGGGAGATCGGTAATATGAATGGTGTCGGAAGGATGCTGACACGGAACAGGAAACACCAAGGACTTGGTTATCTTCAGGATGAAGATTCGATTACTCAGGATGAATAATCGGCATGGATAGCGAAATGGACATTGAATGGACGCAATAGTAACTAGGATGGTTGCTACTAAGGAAAGACAATGGACACCTCTGGACGAGGAAAGGACTGAACATCAGGATGATGTAAAGGACACCGCTCAAGGAACAAGTGACGCGCGCTAACGAGGATTGTTGGCAGATCAGGATAAGATCAAGGACACCGCTAGGAAGGCGATGAAAGGAATACGCTGAAGGATAACAGCACACTATCATGGATTTGATGCATGGAGCACACTTAGTAGCCGGATTGCTGCGAGTAAGACTACAGACCCCGATGAGCGCAAGCTCTCGGGGTTTTTCTTTATCCATACTTCTATTTATTACTTTCCAATTAACCTTTCCGCTCTAAACCTCACCAAACATCACATACGTTTAATTACAATTCTGACATTTAAATCATTCACTTCTTAACCACTTCCGAGTAACGTAAGCTTTACTAGGCTCAACTAGTTTCATAACCATAATTAAACTAAGGACAATTCATGTCACACGTTACCTTCAAAGGCGCTGCTGTAGCTCTAACAGGCACATTCCCAAAAACGGGTGAAAAGTCTCCAAGCTTTGCACTGACTGCAGGCGATCTTTCTGAACTGACTCTTGCTTCTCTTGAAGGCAAGAAAGTGGTTCTAAACATTTTCCCAAGCATCGACACCGCAACTTGTGCGACGAGCGTACGCACGTTCAACGCAAAAGCGGCAGAGCTTGAGAACACGGTTGTTGTTTGTATTTCTGCTGATCTTCCGTTTGCTGCGGGTCGCTTCTGCGAACTAGAAGGCATTGAAGGCGTTCAACACGCTTCGACTTTCCGCTCTCCTACTTTCGCATCAGACTACGGCGTAGCGATCGCTGAAGGCCCACTATCTGGCCTAACAACACGTGCAGTTGTATGTGTTGATGAAAACGGTGTGGTAACACACAGCGAGTTAGTTGCAGAGATCACTGAAGAACCAAACTACGAAGCGGCACTTGCAGCACTGTAAGTCTTACTTTAAGGCAGCAATGCCTTAGGCTCGTATTAACCTAATTTAGGTCAGTATAAAGCAATAAAAAGAGCAGCCATTGGCTGCTCTTTCTGTTTTTAATAATGGACGGTTTTTAGATGTCGAAGTAACAGGTTAAAGCTGCTCTAAACGAGCATAAGCCGTTACTAACCACTTGATGCCTTCACCATTAAACGCGACTTGAACTCGGCTCTGCGGGCCACTTCCCTCGAAGTTGATGATAGTGCCTTCACCAAACTTAGGGTGCTTAACGCGAGAACCCAAACTAAAGCCTGTTTCGTTAAAGTTCTCTTTCACGGCGGTTTGGCTAAAGCGACCGCTGCTTGCAGGACGGCTCACTTGCGCTTTCATACGCACTTCATCCAGACATGTCTCAGGCAGCTCACGAATAAAGCGTGACGGTTTGTGGTACTTGTCTTGCCCGTACAAGCGACGCATCTCTGCGTAAGTTATGTAAAGCTTCTCCATCGCACGCGTCATGCCTACGTAACACAGGCGACGCTCTTCTTCTAAGCGCCCTGCCTCTTCTGCAGACATCTGGCTTGGGAACATACCCTCTTCAACGCCAACCATGAATACCATTGGGAACTCTAGGCCTTTGGCACTGTGCAGAGTCATGAGCTGAACCGCATCATCAAACTCGTCAGCCTGACCTTCACCTGCTTCCAAAGCCGCATGAGTTAAGAACGCCGTTAGCATGCTCATTTCATCCGCTTCTTCTGGCTTTTCAAACTGACGCGTTGCCGTTACCAATTCTTCCAAGTTCTCAATACGTGCCTTCGACTTTTCACCTTTCTCTTGCTCGTACATCGCAAACAAGCCCGACGATTTGATTACGTGGTCGGTTTGCTCATGAAGTCTCAGTTCTATGGTGTCATCTTCAAGTGCATTGATAAGCTCAATAAAGCGGCTCAAAGCACCTGCAGCACGGCCTGGTAACACTTGTTCTTCTATCAGAGCAACACTGGCTTCCCACATGGTTGCACCACGATCACGCGCTGCAAGACGAATCGTTTCTAAGGTTTTATCACCCAAGCCACGCGTTGGCGTATTTACGACACGTTCGAATGCCGCATCATTGCTTCGGTTACTCATTAAACGCAGGTAGCTCAAAGCATCTCTGATTTCCTGACGCTCGAAGAATCGCATGCCGCCGTAGATTCGGTAAGGTAGACCACCTTGGATAAGCGCCTCTTCAAGCACACGAGATTGGGCGTTGTTACGATAAAGCATCGCGGTATCTTCTAACGCACCGCCTTTCTCTTGCCACTCTTTGATTTTGCTGACCGTGAAGCGCGCTTCATCTAACTCGTTATAAGCCGAGTAAACTGAGATTAGTTCGCCATCGTTGCCATCGGTCCACAGCTCTTTACCCATACGCTCAGTGTTGTTCGAGATAAGCTCATTCGACGCCTGAAGAATGGTTTTGGTTGAACGGTAGTTTTGTTCGAGTCGAACCGTTGAAGCGCCTGGGAATTCATCCAAGAACTTCTGAATATTTTCAATTTTAGCGCCACGCCAGCCATAGATAGATTGGTCATCATCACCCACGATCATCACGCGACAATCCGGGCCTGCCATCATGCGAAGCCAAGCGTATTGGATGTTGTTGGTATCTTGGAATTCGTCGACAAGAATGTGCTTAAAGCGAGCTTGGTAGTGCTCGCGGATGTGTTTCTTATCGCGCAATAGTTCATGCGATCGCAACAAGATTTCAGCAAAGTCGACCAAGCCAGCACGATCACATGCCTCTTGGTAAGCCGAGTAAATCTTTAACCACGTTTGAGTGATTGGATCATGGTAGGCGTCAATATGACTTGGGCGTAGCCCTTCGTCTTTTTTACCATTAATCCACCAAGAAGCTTGCTTGGCTGGCCACTGCTTTTCATCAAGGTTTTGCGCCTTGATTAAGCGACGTAGTAAACGAATTTGATCATCTGAATCAATGATCTGAAAATCTTCTGGCAGTTTTGCATCTAGGTAGTGAGCTCGAAGAATACGGTGACAAATACCATGGAAGGTACCGTTCCACATACCTGACGAGCTACCCATCATCAACTCTTCAATACGACCACGCATCTCTGCTGCCGCTTTATTGGTGAAGGTGACTGACATGATAGAAAACGGCGATGCTTGCTCTACGCTTTGCAGCCAAGCAATACGATGCACCAACACTCGCGTTTTACCACTGCCAGCACCTGCCAGAATAAGTAGGTTTTCTAAAGGTGCTGCGACCGCCTCACGTTGTTTGTCGTTTAGGCCATCGAGTAAAAGCGAAGGATCTATCATTGGATATGCTCACTACTGGGTATTTATACATAAAAGTCGATTATAACCTAAACACTAGGCTGCGTTTAGGATAATAAGAAGAAAAAACAATCAAAAAATAACATCATGTAATCAGTAACTTAATAGATAACACATCATTAATATTGATATTTTTTATAATGCAGTGAAATTATTTCCGAGTTCTTCCTATCCTTTTTAGTAAGCAAGTTAACAACTTATTAACCTGCGATATAAAAATACTATTAAGTCCTAGAGGGAATGACTATGAAAAATTCTAATCTTGCTGTTACAGCTGCAATCACAAGTGTACTAGCGTTCGGCGGTGCAGTTCTTACATCAGCGCCTGCAGAGGCAGCAGCAAAAGAAAAATGCTACGGCGTGGCAAAAGCTGGCCAAAATGATTGTGCAACCAAAACAAGTTCATGTGCAGGTACAGCAAAAGAAGACAACCAATCCGATGCATTCGTAGTCGTACCTAAAGGACTTTGTGGCAAATTATCTGGTGGTAACACTCAATCATCATAATTGAGCTGATAAGTATGGTGAGCTGATATCCAGCTCACCTCCACTTTCTATTAGGAGAATCGTTGTGACTCAAACTCTTCACCCCAATACAGGGGTTGGCCTTAGAACACCTCACTTAGACTTCTTTAGCCAAAATCCAGCTTTAATAAGTTGGTTAGAGGTTCACAGCGAAAACTACTTTCAGCCTCAATCAAAATCGCGTCAGCAGCTCAGAGTAATACGTAATGACCACAGTATAAGTTGCCACGGCGTTGGGTTGTCTTTAGGTTCTTTTGAGCGTATTAACCCAAATCACTTACTGCAGCTAAAAGAACTCATCAATGACATAGAGCCGTTTTTGGTTTCTGACCATCTAAGTTGGAGTCAGATTGGTGGTCACTACTTCAATGATTTATTACCACTGCCGTATACCGAAGAGGCATTAGAGGTCTTCTGCCGCAATGTCATCGAGGTCCAAGACAGCTTGCAACGCCCTATGCTAATTGAAAACCCATCGAGCTACCTTGCCTTCAAGCATTCAACTATCCCAGAGTGGGAATTTTTGGCTGAAGTACAGAAGCGTACCGAGTGTCGCTTATTACTCGATTTCAATAATATTTTTGTCTCATCTTTTAACCATGGTTTCAGTTGTGAAGAGTACTTAAGCGGAATTCCTGCAGACAAAGTGGAAGAGATTCACTTGGCAGGTTTTACCAAAAAGAAACTCGAACAAGGTGAGATCTGGATAGATACCCACAGTAAACCAGTCTGTGACGAAGTGTGGCAACTCTACACACAATGGATAGCACAACATGGTTTGCGCCATACCTTGATTGAGTGGGATCTAGACATCCCAGAACCACAAGTCTTATTGGCTGAAGCAACCAAAGCCAGTGATATTTTGTATCAACACGACAAGTTCAACCCAAGGAGTCGCGCATCATGAGCCACTCCCTAGCTGACGTTCAGTCGGAGTTTGCTAACGCCCTGCGCTACCAAAACAATGGTGATCACTGCGACATAGTGAGCGACCATTTTACGGATGAACAGCGAATCCAAATTTACCGAAATAACTTTGTGATCAGCTTGAGCGAAGTACTGGCAGCGACGTACCCACTGACTGAAATGCTGGTTGGTGAAGAGTGCTTCCAACAAATGGCTCGCCAACATGTCTTAAGTTATCCATCAACCTCTGGTGATGTCAGCGGTTATGGGGAACACTTTGAACAGACTATCCAAACCTTTCCTGCCGTTATTGAGGCTGCTCCTTATCTCGCTGAAGTGGCTTTGTATGAATGGAAAAAAGATAGCTTGGTGAGATGTATTTCAGAATCACATGTCGACCAACGCCCCCTTTCTTGTTTAGCTGATGTGCCACAAGAACAGCAAGGCGCTTTGGTCTTCCATCTCAAAGATTCAATAACGCTAGTTAATTCTAGCTATACGATTATCGCGCTTGAGCAAGCTATCTACCAGCAACAACTTGACGGGTTAGACATCAACCAACCTGAATTAGGAGTGTTAATCAGAACCGAGAATTCACAGGTTGAGAGCTATCGTTTGACGGAAGAATGCCACCAACTATTAACTGAATTGCAATCGGGTCAAGCACTCGCTCAGATTAATCCTTCACTACTACAACACCTTAATACTGTAATGGCTCTCGACGTCATCTCAGGCTTCTCACTCAATGATGAATTGGAGACATAAAATGGATAACAACACGGTCACAAACATGATGGCTCAATACGATGCATTGATTGAGAAGTCACAATCACTTTTTGTTCCTCTGCTACTTTTGTTTTGTCGCTTATGGGTGGCTTGGGTATTCTTCAATTCAGGACTCACCAAAATAGCCACATGGGATAGCACCCTTTATTTGTTTGAGTTGGAATACCAGGTGCCATTGCTGCCTTGGGAATTAGCAGCTTACATGGGTACTGCCGCAGAATTGATTCTGCCTGTTTTCTTAGCACTAGGCCTATTAACACGACCGATGGCAGCAGCGTTATTCGTATTCAACATCATGGCTGTCGTGTCATACCCTGTGTTGTGGGAGCAAGGTTTCTATGATCATCAGTTGTGGGGATTAATGATACTGGTCGTCGTCGTATGGGGAGCCGGACCTATGTCGCTTGATCGAATATTAAGAAAACAATTCGCAAGCTAGATCTATTTTGCATCGTCCTTAAATTAACCTAGCCCTAAACGCAAAAAACCACTCAATCGAGTGGTTTCTTTTTATCTGGGATAAACTACTTGTTTAGAAAAGCTTGTAGTTCTTCAGCAGAGATACCTTGTTCTGCTAACTCTTTTGCTAATAGCTGAACTTGTTCACCTTTACGAGACTCTACCACACGCTGGAATTGGTAAATAATATCTCGCAAAGTATCGATTGGAACTTGTTTTGCCGCACTGCGAATACGCTCTTCACTTTGGTTTCCTAGCTCTTTAAGCAGTTTACCAAACATGACCTTTTCAGGTGCATCTTCCATTTGTTCTAAGATGCGCGCCATTTCGTAGGTTGTTAATGACATTACAGTATTTTCCGTTGTGGTACTAACGTTTCAATGAGTGACAAATATACCATGTTTTAATGTTTCGAAAACCGCCATTTGTATATTTTATCACCCTTGTAACTTATGCCTTTGCAAACGTCGTATGCCACGACTTACCCGCCTTGCTCGCAAGTACCAACAATGCTGGCACAATAAGGAACATTTGTAGCGCAATCATCACTTGAGACGTTAAATCAAGACGTTGCATGGTACCAACAAGTAGCCCTGAACCGCTCATTTGGAACAAACCAAGCAGCGCAGCGGCTGTACCCGCACGGTCACCAAAAGGTTCTAATGCCTTACCCGCAGCAGCGCCAAGAATCCATGCAAAACCAACCGAAGATAAGAAAATAGGCAACATAAATGCGAACGCTGTCGCTTGATCAGCAAGCACCAACATAATCACCCCAGCTAAGCCAAGTGTGGATATACCAACAACCAGGGCTTTATAGGTACCAAAGCGATCCATAAACTTCGGCGCTGTGAATGCTGCGATGATATTAATTGCCGCGTTTACACCAAACCAAAAGGTAAATTCGTTCATCGTCAAACCTAGGTTTTCCATCAACACAACAGGTGCAGAGGTAACGTAAGCAAGGATTACCGCCATCGCCATCAAGCATAAAGTGGCATGGAAGATAAATGACGGTGTTTTCAATACCGACCAGTATCGCTCTAGCTTAAAAACTGCAACCTTTTCTGTCGCAGGGTTAGACTCTTTCATTTGGAAAAACAAAATGGTGCCGACCACAATCGCAAAGCCAGCCATGAAACTGAAGTTCGAGCGCCAACCAAACTGTTGAGTCAACCAAGCACCAAGGATCGGCGCTAATGCAGGAATAAAGCAAATTGCACCGTTAAGGTAACTGATCATTCGCCCGCTCTTCTGCGGGCCAAATAGATCGCGAACCGTTGCAAAGGCTGCTACAGAAGTCGCACAAGCTCCTAAGCCTTGTAACAGCCGAGCTATTAACATCATATCAATCGACTGAGCTGCCCACGCCAAGCAAGCACTCAGTGCATAGATACTAACACCTCCCAATGCAACGGTTCGACGTCCTAACTTATCAGCCAAAGGGCCTGCAAATAATTGCCCGACACCCATGGCGAATAAAAACCAAGTAATCGTATCTTGTGCTAGTGCATGTTCCACGTGAAACGCTGTCGAAATTTGTGGCAGTGCTGGTAGATAAATATCAATAGCCAAAGGGCTAAATAGAACCAGCATTGCAAGTAGTGCAACCTGCAATTTGCTAGGATTTGGAAGCGCGTTAGAAGGCACAAGATTCTCCGAATGAATTAATTTGGGTGCATAATAACGGACTAAAGATATGAATAGAAATGGCATATACTCATTAGTATTATTCCAAATTGGAAATTCATATGAATATCGAGAAACTGTCACGCATCGACCTAAACCTATTAGTTTGTTTACAAGTGTTGATGGAAGAGCTGAGTGTCACTCGCACCGCACATAGGCTGTGCTTGAGCCAATCAGCAGTGAGCAAGTCGCTAGCCAAGCTTCGTGAACAATTTAATGATCCCCTTTTTACGCGAAGTGCTCATGGCCTAAGACCGACACCGAAAGCTGTGTTCCTCAAGCCTCGATTAGAAACGCTGATCAATCAACTTGATATGCTTACCCAACCGGAAACTTTCATTCCCAACAACAGCGACCATAGCTTTCACATTGCTGCCGTTGAGAGTGTTTACCCGCTGATTCTTCCGCACTTCTTACCGGCAATATTTCGACAAGCACCTAAGGTCAATATCAACACCCACGCGTGGACAGAACAAACCTTTAAAAAGCTGCAGCTTGGCGAACTAGATATCGGACTCACTGGCAAAGACATCGACATCAACGATGCGCGTTTAACTATGCTGCCGCCAGACGACATTTGCGAACAAGAGATCTACCGCGACGCACAGATGTGTGTGCTAAGACGCAACCACCCTGCTCTGAGTGGTAAATGGGATCTGGAAACCTACCTTGCGCAACGTCATGTACAGGTAAGGTGCGATGGTAACGACCGCTGGCTGCTCGACTACAAACTTGCCGATCTTGGCCATCAACGCGATATCGCGATTTCTGTTCCAGACTTCAATAGCGCTGCAAGCCTATGTACCTACACCGACTTTGTGTTTACCGCACCAAGCCACTTTACTTATCTCGTCGCTAAGCAACTCGACTTAGTGGTTGTTCCTTTACCAATGGAGTTCCCACCGATGGCATACACTTTGTTTTGGCACCGTGACAGAGAAAATGACCCAGCCTTAACTTGGTTGCGAGATATCATCAAAGAAAAAACTCTGCACCTTAGATAAAAATGGCGTACAGCGTTTGCAGCAAACGAACAAAAGCGCTAGCTTATTGACCTAATAAGTCCCCTCACCTGTATATCGACTGTGAGTGTTAACAAGGACCCTAACAATAAGGATAAAACACAGATGCACAATATCACTGCTGAACGCGTTGCTGCGGTTCGAACTTGGCTTGAAACAAACAACCTAGATGCCGTTATCATTCCACACGAAGACGAATATCTAGGTGAATACGTTCCTGCTCATAACGAGCGACTTCACTGGTTAACAGGTTTCACTGGCTCTGCAGGTGCCGCTGTTATCACTCGTGAAACTGCTGCTATTTTTGTTGATGGTCGCTACACCGTTCAGGTTCGTAAGCAGGTACCAGCAGAGTTATTTGAGTATCGCCACCTTATTGAAGAACCGGCTTTAGATTGGATCATCAACTCATTGCCTCAAGGTAGTAAGGTTGCATTCGACCCACGCATGCACACCGCTGCTTGGTTGAAAGGCGCACAAGCAAAACTAGCGGAGAAAGTTGAGCTAACAACGTTATCAGCAAACCCGATTGATGCGCTTTGGTCTGACCGTCCTGAGCCTGTTGTATCTGATGTTCGCCTAATGGCAACAGATGCCGTTGGTCAATCAAGTGAAAGCAAACGTGCGGAGATTGCTGGCTTACTAAAAGCAAAAGGTGCGGACGCCGCTATCCTTACCGAGCTCGATTCGATCTGTTGGTTGCTTAACATTCGTGGTTTGGACGTATCTCGCCTACCTGTTGTACTGTCTAATGCAATCATTCACGCTGATGAAAGCGTCGATTTCTTCCTAGACCCAGCACGCATCCCAGCAGGCTTTGAAGCACACGTTGGTAATGGTATTCGAGTTTCTCACCCATCAGAGCTTGAAGTGCGCCTTCAGTCTTTAGAAAATAGAAATGTATCTGTAGATTCAAGCACGAGCAATGCTTGGTACACGCTTGTTCTGCAAAACGCTGGCGCTCACATCATTGAAGCAGCAGACCCATGCCTAATGCCAAAAGCTGCTAAAAACGCAACTGAGATTGCAGGTATGAAAGCGTGTCACATTCGAGATGGCGTGGCGATGGCGAAATTCCTGTCTTGGATTGATGCAGAAGTCGCGCAAGGTAACCTGCACAACGAAGCTGTACTAGCAGACAAAGTACAATCATTCCGCGAGCAAGACCCGACGCTGATGGACCTAAGTTTTGACACGATTTCAGCTGCAGGCGGAAACGCAGCTATGTGTCACTACAACCATGAGAACCAACCTGAACCAGGTAAGCTAGAACTGAATACTCTGTACCTAGTCGATTCAGGCGGTCAGTACTTAGATGGTACAACGGACATCACTCGTACTATCGCGATTGGCCAACCAAGCGACGAAATGATTCAACAGTTCACTCTCGCACTTAAAGGTCATATCGGCATCGCACGAGCTCGTTTCCCACAAGGCACTCGTGGTTTCCAACTTGATATCCTAGCGCGTCAGCACTTATGGGCTGAAGGCTTCGACTACGACCACGGTACTGGTCATGGTGTAGGTCACTTCCTAAGTGTTCATGAAGGCCCACAAAGTATCTCTAAGAAGTTAATCGACGTGCCTCTAGTTAAAGGTATGGTGTTATCAAACGAACCAGGTTACTACCGTGCTGATGAATTTGGTATCCGCATCGAGAACCTAGAACTGGTTGTTGAGCTGCCAACTCAGGGTGACTTCTCTGTATTGACGTTTGAATCACTAACTCGTTGCCCAATCGATAAGCGCAACATCAATGTTGATTTGCTAACACGACCTGAACTGGCATGGCTGAACGACTACCATCAAAAAGTATGGAGCGACGTTAGCCCATTAGTTGAAGGTGATACGTTGGAATGGCTACGTCAATCAACGACACCATTAGCTCACGCTTAATAGCTTTCTAGGCTGTTTACTTAACCAAAACAAGCTCGCTAAATTAGATATAAAAACGGCTACCTAAAGGTAGCCGTTTTTGTTTGTCGATAGCATCCCATCGATGTTTCACGTGGAACATCAACCAAACGTTGATTAACCAGAATAGGCACTGTGCCAGTCTCGCCACACTGGGTCGAAACCACGCTGACGAATCATCGACTCAACATCGGCAGCACTTCTCTCATCACTTATCTCAAACTGTTCGAGTTCTTCCTCACCCGAAGCATAACCACCAGGTTGGGTTTTTGACGCAGCCGACATACTCGTGATTCCTAATGGCAACACATTGTCGCGGAAGGTTGCTGACTCACGAGTAGATAGAGATAACTCGACCTCAGGGTTTAAGAGTCTATATGCGCAGATAAGCTGAACCAACTGTTTATCGTTCATGACCGACTTAGGCTGCAAGCCTCCATTACCGTCTCCACCCTCGCACGGGCGAAGACGCGGGAATGAAATTGAATAGCGAGTCTGCCAATAAGTGCGCTCCAGGTAATCCAAGTGAGCAGCAACAAAGAAGCAGTCGGTTCTCCAATCTTCCAAACCAATCAAGGCACCAATACCTATCTTATCGATCCCCGCTTTTGCCAAGCGATCAGGAGTTTCAAGACGATATTCAAAATCCATTTTATTGCCACGTAGATGATGCTCAGCGTAAGTTCTTGGCTGGTAAGTCTCTTGGTAAACCATAACAGCATCTAAACCGAGAGATTTAAGCTCTGCGTAATCATGTTGATCAAGCGGCTGCACTTCCATTGCAAGGTAGTTAAATTGCTTTTTGATAGTCGGCAACACCTGTCGAAAGTAATTCATCCCGACCTTAGTTTCATGTTCACCGGTGACCAACAAAACGCTATCAAACTTCATCTTTTTGATAGCCGCACTTTCGGCATCAATTTCATCCAAAGTAAGCGTGCGGCGCTTGATACGATTCTCCATTGAGAAACCACAATACGTGCATGCATTCGCGCATAGATTCGAGAGATACAAAGGAATATAAAGCGACATTGTATTACCAAATCGCTTACGAGTTAGCGCCAACGATTGTTGTGCCATCTGCTCTAAGTAAGGTTCTGCCGCCGGAGAGATCAGAGCCTTAAAGTCTTCTAGGTCGCGTTTGGGTTTACTCAGAGCACGTTCAACATCCGCTGCCGTTTTACTGAAGATAGACATACCAATGTCATCCCAGTTGAGCTGTTTAAATCGATCAACAAACGTCATGGCAATATTACTCGTCTAGAAATGAAGTTAACGGACTGGAAGCAACCGCGTGAGATACCTGACCAGCGAGACCAGCAAGGTAAGCCATACGACCTGCTTCAACTGCCAACTTAAAAGCAATCGCCATATCAACAGGTTGTTGGGAAGCCGCAATCGCCGTATTCACTAACACTGCATCTGCGCCCATTTCCATTGCGCGAGCAGCATGAGATGGTGCACCTATGCCTGCATCCACAATCACAGGGACATTCGCTTGGTCGATAATGATCTCTAAGAAGTCTGCCGAAGCGATACCTTTGTTTGAACCAATTGGGGCACCTAGCGGCATAACCGCAGTACAACCCACCTCTTCCAAGCGTTTACACAATACTGGATCGGCATGACAGTAAGGCAACACAATAAAGCCATCTTTAACCAGTTGCTCAGCAGCTTTAAGCGTTTCAATTGGGTCTGGCATCAAGTACTTTGGATCTGGGTGAATTTCCAGTTTGAGCCAATTTGTGCCTAGAGCTTCACGAGCCAAATGCGCAGCAAAGATGGCGTCTTTTGCATTCTTAGCACCTGACGTATTCGGTAGTAAGTTCACGCCAGCATCAATGATGGGTTGTAAAATGTCGTCTTGCTCAGAGCGAATATCAACTCTCTTAAGCGCCATAGTTGCCAATTCCGAACCTGAGGCCTCGATAGCACTCGCCATCAATTGCTTATTGGCGAACTTACCCGTTCCAGTGAAGAGTCGTGATTGAAACGTTTTATCTGCGATAGTTAACATGGTTAGCCTCCTGCAATGGCTTGGAAAAGAGATATAGCGTCGCCTTCATTAACGACTGTTTGTTGCCACTGGCTACGCGGGACAACCGCATTATTGATTGCAAACACACAACCTAGATCAGGTAATGCTAGAACTTGGATAATGTCCGCTAGAGACGACGAGTGTGCTACTTGTTCTGATTGTTCGTTTATCGAGATAGTTATATGGCTCATTGGATTTCTTCTTCTAAATGCTTAACTACAGACGCACTGCACACAGGACATTCACTATCTTGAGTGACCATAAGGTTTTGCCAATTCATCGTCTGGCCATCGAACAGTTTGAGTTGATGTGTTGCGACCTGAAACTCACCACGAGTTAGACGTTGAATAGCAGCCAAAGCTTGAAGGTTACCTATGGTGCCAACAACTGGGCCTATGATGCCGCTATCGCTACAACGCGTCGTTTGTGGATGCTGTCTGAACGGGAACAAGCAGTGATAGCACCCTTTCTGATTCTGATAATCAAATACAATAAACTGGCCTTTCCAGCCAATTGCAGAACCAGAAATCAAAGGGGTCTTCGTGCTGAAACATGCTTGGTTAACCTGCTGGCGTGACGCGAAGTTGTCAGTACAATCCAACACTAAGTCAGCTAGCATCACTTCAAGCTCAAGCTGACTTTCACTCATTCGTTGATTGATGGTTCTTACTTGGCTGCGACCATTGAGCTCACTCAGTTGTTGCTTCAACGCTTCAACCTTAAGCGAACCTAACTGACTTTCCCTGAACGCGACCTGCCGTTGCAGGTTCGATGAATCGACACAATCATCATCAACCAGCACGATCTTTCCAACACCAGAAGCAGCTAGATAAAGAGACGCGGCATTACCTAAGCCACCACAACCAATCAACAACACATGACTATTTAGTAAGTTGCGTTGCCCTTGCTCACCCACTTCAGATAACGCAATTTGTCGTTGATAACGAATGAATTCAAAGTCACTCAGCATAGCTAGGCTCCGACATAACCTCTTCTTTGAGAGTTGAAGGTTTAGACGTCATCTGTTTTTCGAAAAATTCGATCACTTTCTGTGGGTCTTCCGCCAATGTAATCGCACGTACCACCGCCAAGCTCGATACCCCACACTCCCACACCTGCTCGGCTGTCGATTGGTCAATACCGCCAATAGCAACCGTCGGATAGCCAGTAAGTTCTTCTGTGTATGGGATAGTATCAATCAGCTGTTGATACAGAGATAAACGAACTAAACCCTGAGGTTTCGATGGCATCTGTTTAGTTGTTGTTGGGAAGATATGCCCTAGCGCAATATAGCTTGGGTTGATTTGAACAATGCGTAGCAACTCGTAATAGCCATGAGTCGAGAGTCCGATCTTAATACCCGCTTGGCTCAACTGTGAGAGGTTTGATTCTTCAATATCCTCTTGCCCCAAATGAACACCAAAAGCGTCATGCTTGAGTGCAAGCTGCCAGTAATCATTGATAAAAACTTGAGCGTTATGCTCTCGACCAAGCTCGATAGATCGTGTGACTTGTTGTTCTAAGTCCGCTTGATGCGGGTTCTTAATACGTAGTTGGACAGTGTTGATTCCAAGCTTGAGTAATCTTTCGATCCACTCAACATCATCAACTACGGGGTATAAACCGAGGCTACTCTTATTCAATTCAGGAAAATAAAGTGATGTTCCTTGGTTAGCCCAACCTACGCTTATGTCCAACCGTTGATCTTCAAGAACAGGGATAGGAAAGTCTTGATAATGTGCTGGCCATGTTCCACGTGAAACATTCGATGCAGCGCGAGCTAAAACTAGTGCGTCTTCTAATGGGAATTCCAGCGCCAACAAAGTAAGTAACCAAGCAAAATGACCACTACTATCTAATTCTTGATGAGCTGTAGTTTCACTCTTAATGACACGATTAGCATCTAGGTGAGACCAAATATCCATTACAGATGAATCATCTGAGACACCAATATAGATAGTGTTTGGAGATTGTGTAAAGGCACCACAAACGTCAGTTAGCGCGACAGAATGACTGTAATCAACAACATGATTCAGTTCCGCTAACTTACACTCCGCCAATGAATCAACATCATGAACGAAGCCAATAGATAACGCCTGCTGAGCATCAACGATAGAGAAGTATTGAGTTGGGCTTACGCCCAACTCAACTGTATCGGTTGCCAAACCTTGTCGCTTAGCAACCAATAGACAGTTCTGCACCTCTCCCGTTAACTCAATATTTTGAGATGGGATGAGTATCTTCACTGTCATTATTCCTCTAATTGAGCTTCTTTTGCACCTACTGCAGGGTGGTAAAGTTCAGAGCCGGTATCACGGAACTCTTGTGATTTCTGACGCATCCCTTCCAACGGGTTATCCAACATCTTAATTTCGATAGCCTGATCAGCCGCCACTTGTTCGGTGTCTTTCGCATACTCTCGTACTTCCTGAGAGATCTTCATCGAGCAGAATTTAGGTCCACACATAGAGCAGAAGTGAGCAACCTTACCCGACTCTTGTGGCAGGGTTTCATCGTGGAAAGAACGCGCGGTTTCCGGATCTAAAGCTAGATTAAATTGGTCTTCCCAACGGAATTCAAAACGCGCTTTTGATAATGCATTGTCGCGGATCTGTGCGCCCGGATGTCCTTTTGCCAAGTCTGCTGCATGCGCTGCCAGCTTATAAGTAATCAAGCCAGTCTTCACGTCTTCTTTGTTTGGTAAGCCTAGGTGCTCTTTAGGGGTTACATAACACAGCATCGCACAGCCGTACCAACCAATCATGGCGGCACCAATACCAGAGGTAATATGGTCGTAACCAGGGGCAATATCTGTCGTCAGTGGACCTAAAGTATAGAAAGGTGCTTCGTGGCAGTGCTCTAACTGCTCGTCCATATTCTCTTTAATCAGGTGCATTGGTACATGTCCAGGGCCTTCAATAATCACCTGAACGTCGTATTCCCAAGCCACTTTAGTCAACTCACCTAGGGTCCGTAACTCCGAGAATTGAGCCTCATCATTAGCATCTGCAATAGAACCCGGACGTAAACCGTCACCTAATGATAGAGCAACATCGTACTTCGCACAGATCTCACAGATCTCACGGAAGTGGGTATAAAGGAAACTTTCTTGGTGATGAGCAAGACACCATTTCGCGATGATGGAGCCGCCACGAGAGACAATACCAGTCACACGTTTAGCGGTCATAGGAACGTAGCGAAGCAATAAGCCTGCGTGGATAGTAAAGTAATCAACACCCTGCTCTGCTTGTTCAATCAAGGTATCGCGCATCACTTCCCAGTTAAGGTCTTCCGCAACGCCATTCACTTTTTCAAGTGCCTGATACATAGGAACCGTACCAATTGGCACCGGACTATTACGCAAGATCCATTCGCGAGTCTCGTGGATATTGCGGCCGGTGGAAAGGTCCATCACGGTATCGCCACCCCAACGAGTTGACCATACTAATTTCTCAACTTCTTCTTCAATCGAAGAGCTTACTGAAGAGTTACCGATATTGGCGTTCACCTTCACTAAGAAGTTTCGGCCGATAATCATCGGTTCTGATTCTGGATGGTTGATGTTTGAAGGAATAATAGCTCGGCCTTCAGCAACCTCTTTACGTACGAACTCAGAGGTAATTTCTTTAGGTAGGTTCGCGCCAAAGTTATGGCCAGGGTGTTGATGGTTCAGCTGCTCATCAGCGAACTTCTGGCGTCCCATGTTCTCACGTATCGCAATGTACTCCATCTCAGGAGTGATAATCCCCTGACGAGCATAATGCAGCTGAGTAACACATTGACCTCCAGTCGCACGACGAATTCTAGGTAGGTTGCCGTAACGAAGGTCGTCTAGAGTTTCATCTTCTAAACGCTCTTTAGTGTAAACAGAGCTTACATCATCTAACAGTTCCGTATCACCACGCTCATCAATCCATTGCTCACGCAACTTAGGAAGGCCGCTATACAGGTCTATTTGATGTGTAGGGTCAGTGTAAACACCTGAGGTATCGTAAACTTGAATGGGTACATTAGGTTCGAATACAGGCTCTTTTTTGGTACCGCCAACAAGGCTATCAGCGAGTGATATTTCTCGTACAGGGACTTGAATGTCCTCGCGAGATCCTTGGATATAAGCTTTTTTTGAATTTGGATAAGGTTGTACGGATAAAGAATCAATGAAATTCTTCGCTTCCAGTCTTGCTTGTTTACTACTCGACATAGCATTTATCCTTGGCTTTTAGCCATTATTTATAGGGATAAAAATGCTTGACGGATTAGATGCTACAAGAGGGATCACAGCAAGAAAATGCAGTTGTGATCTGGAGATAGATCTCTAGAAGGATTCTAGTTAGATATCTACTCTTGTTCCCTTCGCAGGTATTAGCCTGATCAGGTTCAACGGATCCCGAGTTAACGGTCTCAGCCATATGGCACTCCGACAAGTACTACCGAGTATATAAAAACGGCTTGGATAAACCAAGCCGAGTTGTTAACAAACCGTAAGAAAGTTTTAAGACTTTATCAGAAGTTGGAAACCGATCCATGCTGCAGAGATGCTGAGAACCACGTTGAGTAGCACATTGAGTCCCATCTTAAAGAAAGCACCCTGCTGCATAAGAAGCACGTTATCCATCGAAAATGTAGAAAATGTAGTCAATGCTCCAAGGAAACCAAGACCGATGATCTGTCTCCATGGTTCTGTCGCAACCATCTCATTCTCAAATGCTGCGATGAGTAATCCCATAATTAAAGAGCCAATCACGTTAACGGTCAGCGTACCATAAGGAAAGCCACGCCCTAGCATCACTACACATAACTCTGAAATCAAATAGCGCGAACAAGCACCAAATGCGCCACCAATGGCAATAAAACCTAAAATAGATAACTGACCCATGAATCCTCCCAAACAATAGTCCCTATATTCTAGCTTTACCGCCGATAAAAGCGAGGGTAGAAACTAAGAATGCATGCGCAAATATTAAACGTTACAGGTGTCACTTAACTTCGATATATCCCATTAAACCCGTTTTCATGTGTTCTATAACATGACAGTGATACATCCAACGTCCGGGGTTGTCTGCAACAAATGCAGCTTTAGCTCGGCCGTTTCTTCCAAGTAGCACTGTATCGGTATGGAAAGGTTCTTCAATTTTTTTACCATCAAGTTCCAATACAGTGAATGTATGACCGTGAATATGAATCGGGTGATGATATTGAGTGACGTTCTTAAGATCGAATATGTAAGTCTTACCTAACTCTAAAGTCGCCAACGGTTCAGGGATACTGTCTTTGCTCATCCCCTCCCATGCTCTTTTATTAGTAAGCCAAAATTTAGGCATGGACTTCCCATCTTTAGATACTGGTGATACCGCGCCTTCCCACTCGAACACAAAATCGATCTCTTCAGCATTAGCAAGATCTAGGTTAGGTACTGGATTCAATGGTAATAATGGCAACACTCGCTTTTGAGTAAATGCTGAATCTACGACTTCAAATTCACACAAAGAAAATGGGAAACGTCCCTTCATTTGGAGAACGTTAACTCGCTCACCAGCTTTAGGAGCGATCAGTCCAATATCCACGCGCATCCCTGGGCCGATTTTATGTTGAGTCAGTTTATAAGGCGTTTTTACAGGATTACCATCGATGGCTATAACCCATGCTTCAGCCCCTTCGACAGCAATAGGGTAAGTGATCGTATTATCGACATTAGCAATACGCAGTCTAGTCGCTGCATACTGCTTCAACTGATATACGGGTTCATGGACTCCATTAACACTACTCCACTCCCCAGGAGTGCCCATACGAGCACTGAGTCGTGGGATCATTAAATCTTTCCATTGACCCTGCTTGTCGATGTGCCAATGCTTAAGCATCAATGCGTGTTCTTCATCGAACCGTACTGGATTGCTCTCTTCTACGATAATAAGACCAACTAAGCCCATACCAAGCTGCTTCACGCTATTCATGTGTGGGTGATACCAAAACGTACCGGCATCTGGCGGCGTAAACTCATAAATGAATGTTTCACCTGGCATGATTGGTGGCTGACTTAAGAAGGGAACCCCATCCATTTCGATAGGAATTCTTAAACCATGCCAATGAATAGTCGTCGGCTCTGATAGCTTATTCGTAAAGCGGATCGTGACCTTTTCACCCTGTCGACATCGAATCGTTGGCGCTGGAATCTGGCCATTGAAACCCAAAATATTGGTATTAAATCCCTTCACTAACTCTGCTGTTGAGGGCTCAGCAGTTAAGTCATAAACATACTTTCCTTGCTCATCAGCAGACCGCTTCATTGAACAAGCGGGTAGTACTGTTAATGCAGATATAGCGAGAGATGATTGAATAAACTTACGACGGGAAATATCCATATTTGTTGCCTTTTAGTAATAACGACCAAAATGTAACAAAATATTGAGAATAATTCTCATAAAGAAGTGTGGATTGTGTTGTTAATTGCTTATAAAAGAGACTGATATAAGTAAGCACTTACATTTCTAAGACAATATTCTATTCAAGGTAGGTAATTATCAATTAAAAATCGAACAAATATAAATCAAAAAGACTCTAGGATTTCTGCTTCGATGGGGATCAATATAGTCGACTTGGCTGACACTCCGGTCCTCAACGTCACTTTGAAAAAGTGACAGATACAAAAAAGCTCCAGCATTTCTGCTGGAGCTTTAAATATGGCAGGGGTGGAGAGATTCGAACTCCCAACACGCGGATTTGGAATCCGCTGCTCTGCCAATTGGAGCTACACCCCTAAAACTTTATCTTG
>NZ_JBHNYN010000027.1:0-39158 GCF_054960695.1 Vibrio sp. PSi01 | reverse complement strand
TTCCAGCAATTACAAGCTCAGCTTACCTATGACTCGCTAACCAAGCTATACAGCCGTGAAGGCTTTATTGAGGCCGCTAAGACAAATGGCGATATCGAAAAAGGCACTCTGTATTTAGTGGGTATTGATCGCTTTCGCGACATTAATGACAGCTTAGGTCATTACAATGGTGACCAACTGCTTATCATCGCGGCAGCACGCCTAAGAGGCACACTGCCTAGTGAATACCTATTAGCCCGCACTGGTGGCGACGAATTTGCAATCTATGCCCCTAATGTCACCCAAGATGACGATATTCAATTACTGACCAACCGCTTACTTCAAACCTTTGCGTCTCCATTTGCTATGGAGTCAGAAAATGTTGTCATTAATGTTTCAATTGGAGTCGTAGGAGTCTCTAACGAGCAAGATATTACGCTGTGGCTACGCAATAGCAGCATTGCACTCAGCAACGCAAAGCAAGATAAGACTCGTGTCAGCGTATACAGCCCCGAGATGGGCAAAGCTTCTAGGCACCGAACTAAAATGCTCGCTCGTATGAACAAAGCCATCGAACTGCAACAGTTCGAGCCTTTTTATCAGCCAATTATTGACCTTGAATCTGGCTCAACAATTGGTGCGGAGGCCTTAGCACGCTGGATAACAGACGATGGTATCGTCGCCTCACCATTAGATTTCATCCCACTTGCAGAAGAGACTGGGCTTATTTACGACATCGGCCAGCAAATCCTGCACAAATCTTGTCGGGATACCGCCATCGCGATCGCGTCAGGAAAATGGGGTAAAGACTTCACAATTCACGTTAACCTCTCCGTCGACCAGTTGAGTGAAAGTAGCTTTGTTGATCGAGTCCAATCCATACTGAGTGAGACAAAGCTATCGGCTAACAATCTTACGTTAGAGATCACCGAATCGCGCATCGTAGATAATGACCCCATGATCATCGACAACATGCTGACTTTAAAAGCACTGGGTGTTTCCATTGCGATTGATGATTTTGGCACAGGATATTCATCGTTAGCGTACTTACATAAGCTGCCATTTGACTGCCTTAAAATCGATCGCAGCTTTGTTAGCAAGTTGGATAAGGAGAACCTAGACAGCTCTATCGTTGCAGCAATCGTTAATATCACCAAGGGCTTCAAGGTAAGCATAGTCGCAGAAGGTGTAGAAACTCAGCAACAAGCGGATCTACTCAAACAGCTGAAATGCCCGCAGGCGCAGGGGTTCTTATACAGTCGCCCGGTTCCTTTTGAGCAATGGCCAACCGACCTCTGCAACGTAAGACAAAGCAGTAAAGAAAGCATGATGTAAAGTAGATAGAGAATTGACTTACAGACAGACAAAAAAATGCCAGCATGATGCTGGCATTTTTTATGTTTGTTTCTCGAACGTGTAATTAAATCACACGAGAGAATTGCTGCTGGCGAGCCTTTGCACGTAGGTATTTATCAAAACACATGCAGATGTTACGGATCAGCAAACGGCCACGCAAAGTCACGCGGATTTCTTTGTCATCCACTTCAACCAACTCATCATTGATGAAGGTTTGCAGTAGCCCTAAGTCTTCTTTGAAGTAACCATTAAAGTCTACAGAAAACTCAGACTCGATCATGGTTTTATCAAGCTTAAAGTTACAGATAAGCTGTTTAATGACCTCACGACGCACTAGGTCATCACTGTCTAATACCACACCTTTCCAAAGTGCATGACGCAGGTCATTCACCTGAGCGTAATACTTCTTCAGCTCTTTTTGGTTTTGAGCGTAAGCATCACCGACCATAGAGATAGCAGAGACACCGAAACCAATTAAGTCAGCTTCACCTTGGGTCGTGTAGCCTTGGAAGTTACGATGCAAGATACCTTCGCGTTGTGCTACTGCTAGCTCGTCTTCAGGTAGTGCAAAGTGATCCATTCCGATGAACTGGTAACCAGCGCCCGTTAGCGTTTCGATGGTATCTTGTAAGATAGCCATTTTCTCTTTAGCTTCTGGTAGGTCTTCGTCTTTAATCTTACGCTGCGCAGCAAACAATTGCGGCATGTGTGCGTAGTTAAATACCGATAAACGACCCGGTTTCATTTCTAACACTTGCTTCAGTGTTTCCGCGAACAAAGCTTGAGTCTGCTTTGGCAGGCCGTAGATCAAATCAAGATTAGTAGAGCGGAAGCCTAGCTCTTTAGCACGCTGAACCATTGCAATAATGAACTCTTCATCTTGTTCACGGTTAACCAGCTTTTGCACTTCTTTATTGAAGTCTTGAACACCAATACTCAAGCGGTTAAAACCTTCGCGGCGTAGGTGGTCGAGTACATCAAGTTCAATCTCACGTGGGTCAACCTCGATACTAATCTCAGCATCAGCCGTGAAGTTAAACTCATCACGCAGAATCATCATCAAACGAGTGATTTGTACTTTTGTTAGGAATGTCGGGGTACCGCCACCGAAGTGCAGTTGAGTCACCTCGCGACCATTCAGCAAAGAAGCGCGTTGACGAATTTCGTGTTCAATCACATCTAGGTACTCATCCGCTTTGTGCGAATGACGGGTAATGACCTTGTTACAGCCGCAGTAGTAACAAAGCTTGTGACAGAACGGAATATGCACGTAAAGAGAGAGTGGACGCTCAGGGTATTGCGTACACGCCATGTCGTAATCAGCGACGGTAAACGCTTCATGAAACTCCAACGCAGTTGGGTATGAAGTGTAACGAGGTCCCGAATAGTTGTACTTGTTTAAGATTTCTTGATCCCAAACGATTTGCTGATTCGTTGTTACTGGCTTGCTCGACATAGCGGTAATTCCAATTTAGATCCGCGAGAACCTAAGGTCTCTCAAATCATTTTACATACATTAAAATATAGACGGGTTATTTTGCCACACGACCAGTAAGGTCGTTTCAAGACAAAATCAATTTTTTAGACAAAAACTCAGAACTGCTAGCTTGATCACTAACAAAGCGTCGGGATTAACGAGACGCAAAAGGTAAGAAGGCTTATTTAACATTATCTGTTAAAGACAAAGCGTATTAAAGACGTGAGTCTTAAAGCTGTATATCTCAAAAACAGCGCGTCTTGAAACAGCACGTTTTGAAAACTAAATGTTAAACAAGCCTCAATTTTAAAAGTCTTAGCGACTAAATCATCTGAATATTGATTTGGTTGTTAAGAGGTTTAATTTTCTCCTGCAACCGTTTCAAATCTTCGATGACGGCATCATTCAAGCGAGTCTCTGCCTTGTGGCGTGTGAGATTCTGCTGCATGCGCTCTTTCTTGGTCAGTGCCTGTCTTTCATCTCCGCGAGCCATGTCTTTTACGATATGGTACAGCTCAGAAAGAGCAGGATATTCAGAATCAAAATCGACACGCTCATCACCCTGAACATTATCCATAATGATACACACTCGGATACTGATCTCAGGTAAATCACACTGCCCTTGAATACCCGCTAGACACAAAGTATTCACGTTCTCGTAAATCTTTGCGTTACGTTTTTCAATGGCAAGTGCTTGATGCTGCTTTTGCAACTCCGTCTGCTTCTTCACTTGAAGTAGAAGGTAACCTGCATAAGAGCCCAAGCCGAGAATGATTATTCCGCCAGCAATTGCTAATAAGGTTACATTCATTGGCTCTTAACCTTTAAAGCTGTCTAAATCGAAGTCTTCGAATTGAGATAACAAGTCTTCGTCAGAGCTTGCTTTCTTCTTAGAAACAACAGGTGCTTCTTCGAAAATCTCTTCTTCATCGTCTTCTGGCTCTAGCAGACCCAAGCGGCCCATTAGGTGTTCGATACGATCAAGTTTCTCATCAACGAACTTCTGTAGACCTGCACCTAGGTTTTCACCATTTTCGATACGATCTAATAGTGTATTCAGTTGAGCATCATTCTCAAGCATCTCTAACTCTTGTTCGTTAGATAGCTTGCGCTCTTGTTTCGTCGGCTTCTTCGCTGGTTCAACGATCAGCGGAATTTTTTTCTTGCTGCCTAAACGAGGGTCGCGAGCTAGTGCAGCTTTGCGCTGTTTTGCTTCGCTACCATCTGAGTGACGGCTACCAGACTTAAGGCCTTTACGCTTTTTAACACGCTTACGTTCACGACCTTCAACATCAGATTCACTACGGTTACGAGTAACCATAGGTTCCGGAGCGCCAAGTGCTCCTGGTTTTCTTGATTTCTTACTACGACCCATTACTGCACTTTCCTCAGTAAAATTACATCATTTCCAAAAAATTCTAGTTCGAGCTTATCCCGCTCTGCCAAAAACTGGAATGTTTGACGACTAAAGAAGACGACATGTGTCGGGTCATTCTTGTAGTGCCAACCAGCAAACGCGTCTACGTCTATTACTAGTTTAGTCATAAGACCAATCCAGCCCTTGGGTTTAACTAAATTCAACCATTGCTGCCACACTTTGTCTGGGTGGTAAAGATGCTCTATCACCTCCGTGGCAGTCATAAAGTCATACGTTTTTTCCAACACAGAGGGTTCTGGGTGGTAATAGATATCGTACAACTCCATGGTGTGTCCGGCTTCTTCTAACATAATAGATAGCGTAGGGCCTGGGCCACAACCAAAATCCAACCCGTGTGAGTTAGATGAAATTTTGTCTGTTAGAGGATCTGCGATGCGAGATAAAAAACGGCGATAGCCTGCATCACTAGGATCGTTCTCATGGAGATCATAGTGTGCTTTTTCTTCTTTTGCTTCTAACCTTTGTTCAGGTTTAACAAATACCAGTTCACATTGCTGACACTGCAGATAAGCTCTGCGTTTGTCTTCAAAATAGTGATTCACGCCTTGGTGATGGCATAAGGGACAAGTATACATAGCACATCCTTAAACAGGGATGCGAAACATACCAGAAACTGAGTTTATAGTGGAGAGGTATTGGGTGTTTTTTCATCAAATCAATAAAAAAAGCGATAGGAAAACCTATCGCTCTCTAAATCTGCCTATATCGGCCAAAATTTGCATACTCAACTTGGTACACAAATCTCCATTTGTTATTGGTGCTTTCCATGCCAAATTTGTTTTTTGTTCATCGTCCTGATGAGTTTTGGCTATCCTTTTCTAACACCTTGTTACTGGGCTGTCCTAGCCTGATCCGTTTCTGTCTATACCGTTAGACTAGATGACCATCCGTATCTAAGTCAGCTCCTAGCTGATGACGGGTACTTTACCTTGTTACAAAAAGACTACAAGAGTGCGACTTCACACTTTTGTACACAAATTGAGCTCGTATTGATAAATAAGATATGAACACGGCACTCATAGACAATAGTAATACAAAAGAAAACGCCCCAACCATTTCTGATCGGGGCGTATCTTGAATCTCGCTCGAACGTACATTTCTTTACTCTGGCTAAGAGCAAGAAACCGACATATTAGTGTAAACCACCAACGTACTTCGATAAGGTATCAATATCTGCGTCTGTTAACTTTTTAGCTACATCACGCATCATCGCATTCATGTCGTTATTACGGCTACCATCGCGGAATTTCTCAAGTTGAGCCTTGATGTAATCTGCGTGCTGGCCAGAAATTTTAGGGAAACCAGAAAGTTCAGTACCGTTACCACGAGGACCGTGACAAGCAATACACGCCGTTACGCCACGTTCTGCGTTACCAGCGGTGTAAAGAACTTTACCTTCATCCACAACATTTTCAGGAGTTGAGTTACTAGAAATAGGTAGAGAGGCGTAGTATGCCGCTAGGTCAGCCATATCTTCTTCAGATAAAGACATCGCCATCGCACCCATTACAGGTTCATTACGACCTTGTTTACCACCACTCGTCATACCGAGTTTAAGCTCTTTTAACTGCTTCTCTAGGTACTTCTCATGTTGACCAGCCAGTTTAGGGTACTGAGTGATCAGACTGTTGCCGTCAGCACCGTGGCAGGCAACACATGTTTGTGATTTGGCTTTACCAGCTTCAATACTACCTTGAGCCCATACTGAGCAGCTGGCTAAAAGACTCAAAATTAGCGCTAATTTCTTCATGACATTCCATTATAATTATCAAGCTTCCAGTACCACTCTATGTTGCCACTCATGGTACAATAGGCGACCTTATGCCGAGCACGGTTATTTTACACAAATTCACAAAAAAGTAATCAATCGACTACACAAAGTCGAGATGGAGTTAACAGTGAGCGTAAAAATTCATTATCAAAACACGCATTTCATTACCAGTGCACCTGATATTCGTCATTTACCAGAAGACGAAGGGATCGAAATTGCGTTTGCAGGACGCTCCAATGCTGGTAAATCTAGCGCGCTAAATCGCGTTACAAACCAAAAAAGCTTGGCGAAAACCAGTAAAACACCCGGTCGAACTCAGCTAATCAACCTATTTAAGGTAACGGATGGTTGTCATATCGTCGATTTACCTGGATATGGCTTTGCTCAAGTACCGCTTGAACTAAAGAAAAAGTGGCAGAAGTCGCTAGGTGAATACCTACAACGTCGCGAAAGCCTGAAAGGTTTAGTGGTATTGATGGACATCCGTCACCCAATGAAAGACCTTGACCAACAAATGATCTACTGGGCTATCGATAGCCGCATCCCAGTACAGGTTTTGTTAACAAAAGCAGACAAACTGAAAAGTGGTGCGCGTAAAGCTCAGCTACTAAAAATCCGTAACGATGCGAAATCTTTCGGTGGTGATGTTGCGGTTGATGTTTTCTCTTCAATGAAAGGCATCGGCGTTGACCAACTGCGTGCCAAGATGGATGAGTGGTTTGCCCCAGCTTTCGCTGACCAACTCATTGATGAGCTAGCGGACGAAGAGCACAACGATTCAGAGTAGTTCTCCTAACTATAGATTTATCTATAGTTAGGGATTAAAGCACTGACAACCAGTGATTTAGCCTTATCAATACCTCGCACTATAAAAGCGGGGTATTTTTTTGCCAGAAAATTAGTGAGTTAGGCCTGAATTATTAGCGATAGAGACCGCATTTATCCGCTTAAACCAATAGAAGTGAACCATACTAAAAGACACACCGAAATAAACAGAACAATGAGAAAGGAGTACTCATGTGGAAAACACCATTGGCCATCATTGCACTTATGCTGGTCTCATTAACAGGGCTCGCCTCTGAAGCAGAACAGACCAAGACCGAGACCGCTCTGGTCAATGTTGATATGACCTTAGATCTCGATGGCATGGAGAAGTATGCTCAGGAGGCAAGTGAATCTCTTGAGGTGATATCGCAATCTTTGCAGGCGATCGTCAACAACCCCAACCTCAGTGAAGATCAGCAGCAAGCATTGAATCAGACCGTCGAAAGCATTAATAAGCTTGCGAGCTCTACCAAGACATCACTCAATCAACTCCCACAAGCCTTAAACCAATCTCGACTCGCCTTTAAAAATACCAGTCAAATGCTGTTGGATGATATTCAGACCAAGATCATCATTGCGTTAGTGGCTGTGGTCGCTGTCATTGTCATCGCGTTGACTGCTATCTACCTACTTATCCTAAAACCCATGCAGCAAACCTTGGTAAAAGCGACCCACAATATCTCTTCTATGGCGCAATCCATCCAGATCACCGCCGAAGCGCTAAAATACAGTACTGAGAAACAACAAGAAATTATGGAGTACATTGAGCATTCACCCGCTCAATACACTGATAAATAAGGCGTGACTTACCTATCTTTTACCGACCATTTGTAAAATAAAAGTTATTTCAAATGATAAAACAATCAAATTAGAGATGGATTTAAATTACCAAATGCTGATCGAGTTCCAGATCTAAGGCAAATCAGGTGTTTATCACTGTGCTTGAGAAAGCGTAAGAAAAGACACTAAAAAGGGCGGGTTTACGGGAGTAATCGTAGGTTGGAAAAATTTTTCTTTCGCACAAGAAAAAACGCCCCAGTCAAATACTGACTGGGGCGGCTGAATCAGCCTAATCCAATAACGTGAAACAAAAGGTCTGAAAGATAGAACATCTTACCTCTGTACCCTACAAGATTTAATGTACAACAATTGCTCAGAAATGAAAACAATTTTTGTAGTTTTTTTTCATGAATGTTTTATTAAAACATCTAAGTTCTTTTCACAGCTCATCTTTATTCGAGACAAAAAAAAGCCAGTGTTTGTGCACTGGCTCATACTAATTTGCTTAATAAGGTCAAAAACTGATTAGTGGGCTTGATCCCAGTTGTCACCGTGGCCAGCTTCCGCCACAAGCGGCACTTCTAGTTCTGCCGCGGATTCCATCAATTGTTGTACTTTACTTTCAATTTCGGCTAAAGCTGACTCTTCCACTTCAAACACCAATTCATCGTGTACTTGCATCAATAACTTCACACGACCATCGCCTTCGGCTTGAATCCACTCATCGACTAACAACATCGCTTTCTTGATGATATCTGCCGCTGTACCTTGCATTGGCGCGTTGATCGCTGCGCGTTCAGCCGCTTTACGACGCATACCATTACGAGATTGAATTTCAGGAAGGTGCAAACGACGGCCGTAAATGGTTTCAACGAAGCCTTGCTCTGAAGCCGCGCTGCGTGTGTCTTCCATGTACTGCATTACGCCAGGGTAACGTTCAAAGTAAGTGTCCATGTAGTGCTGTGCTTCCCCACGAGGAATACCCAGTTGCTTAGCCAAACCAAAAGCACTCATGCCGTAGATAAGACCGAAGTTAACGGCTTTAGCACGACGACGCTGTTCAGTGGTAACTTGATCAATGGCCACACCGATAATCTCAGCAGCCGTTGCCGCGTGGATATCTTTGCCTTGTTGGAATGCTTCTAGTAACGCTTTATCACCCGATAGGTGCGCCATGATACGCAATTCAATTTGAGAGTAATCGACCGCTAGGATCTTCCAACCATGTTGTGCAACGAAGGCTTGGCGAATACGACGACCTTCTTCATTTCGAATTGGGATGTTCTGTAGGTTTGGATCAGTCGAAGACAAACGGCCCGTTGCTGTCACCGCTTGGTGGTAAGACGTGTGAACACGGCCTGTTTCAGCGTTGATCATCTTCGGCAATTTATCTGTATAGGTAGACTTCAGTTTCGCAAGGCCACGATACTCAATAATCAACTTAGGTAGCGGGTAATCAAGCGCCAGTTCTTGCAGCACTTCTTCGTTGGTTGAAGGTGCCCCTGATGGCGTTTTCTTGATAACAGGCAGACCCATTTTCTCAAACAGGATCGCTTGCAGCTGTTTTGGCGAGTTCATGTTGAACTCTTGCTCTGCAATCTCGTAAGCTTTCTGCTCTAGTTCGTCCAGACGAACCGCAATCTCTTGCGATTGAGCGCCTAGCAACATGTCATCGATGAATACGCCAGTGCGCTCAATGCGAGACATGACAGGAATCAGCGGGACTTCAATTTCTTCATAGATGGTTTTAAGCTTTTCATCTTGATTGATGTTTTCCATCAAGCGGTTATGAAGACGTAGTGTCACGTCTGCATCTTCCGCGGCATACGGAGAAGCTTCACCCAGTTCAATTTGATTAAAAGTAAGTTGTTTCTTACCCTTACCTGCGATTTGCTCAAATGAGATGCAGCTGTGCTGTAGGAAACGCAGTGCCAAGCTGTCCATATCATGCTTACCACCTACGCTATTGAAAACGTATGACGCCAACATGGTATCGAATTTAATCCCCTTCATATCGATACCGTAGCGCGCTAGCACACTCATATCGTACTTCAGGTTTTGTCCTACCTTTGCTTGTGAATCATCTTCGAGAATTGGCTTAAGCTGTTCAAGTACCCAATCGCGATCCAGCTGCTGCGGTGCATCTAAGTAATCATGGGCAACAGGTACGTAAGCGGCAACGCCTTCTTCGGTTGCGAATGACAAGCCAACAAGGTTCGCGACCATGTAATCTAAGCTGTCTGTTTCCGTGTCGAAAGCAAATACTTCAGACGCTTTCAGTTTTTCTAGCCAAACATTGAATGACGCTTCATCGAGGATGGTTTCGTAGTTGCTGCGATCAATCGTCACGGCAGATGTATTCATCTCTACAGTAGACGTTGTTGCAGAAGCGCTGCTACGTACTGATCCAGCTCCCGCTGCGGCAGGTTTTTCAGCCGCCTCAACGACACCACTGCCACCTTCAAGTAGCTCATTCAACCAAGATTTGAAGACCAGTTGCCCGTATAACTTAATCAGCTCATCGATATTGGGTTGTGCTTTTACTAATGACTCAGGCGTCTCTTCAAGCTCAACATCCAGTTTGATTGTTGCGAGCTGATAGGACATATCAGCATTAGCTTTATTATCAGCTAACTTCTTAGCCATGGTTTTCGAACCACGGAAACCAAGTGCCGCAATATCATCAAGATTTTGATACAACTTTTCGATACTACCGATGCCTTGCAGCAATGCGGTTGCAGTCTTATCGCCGACACCCGGGACACCCGGAATGTTATCCACTTTATCGCCCATCAGAGCAAGATAATCGATGATCAACTCTGGCGGGATACCAAACTTCTCGATAACACCTTCACGATCCATCACTACGTTGGTCATGGTGTTGATCAAAGTAACGTTATCATCCACCAATTGCGCCATATCTTTATCACCAGTACTGATAAGCACAGGCATACCGAGAGCTGAAGCCTGAGAAGCCAGCGTACCAATTACGTCATCCGCTTCAACGCCAGGAATAGAGATAAGTGGTAAACCCATCGCACGAATAACATTGTGCAGAGGCTCTATCTGACAACGAAGATCGTCAGGCATAGGTGGTCGGTTTGCTTTGTACTCTGGGTACATGTCATCACGGAACGTCTTTCCTTTCGCATCAAAAATAACCGCAATACGATCAGAAGCAAATTGACGCATCATGCTGCGTAACATGTTAACCACACCGTAAACAGCGTTGGTAGGGATATCACCATTGCTCATGGTGCCAGGGTAGGCATGGAACGCGCGATATAGGTAAGAAGAGCCATCGATCAGAATCAATGGATTATCAGGAATACGAGCCATAATGTTTGTGTATCCAGTAAGTACAGAAATTATCTGTTAAGAATGCCACGTCTGTTGGTTGGATTCCACGTTGTCGATCTGTATCCGTTCACTCGGCTGTGTTCGATATAATCGATTTGTTGTTATTTTTTGTTCTTAGACGCAAGCGTTCTGTGGATAACTCTGTTTATATTATTTATCCACCTTGTTGAAAACTAAGCACAACAAGCAACAAAACAACAATAAGCTCATGAAAGTAAAGAATAAAATTACAGATCGAACATATGATCAACGATCTTTTTACGATCTTGCGTTGTGGAAAAGAATACTGATGGCGTTTTATTCATAAAAATATGTGCCACTAAATATGCATCTTGTTGAAATGAAGGTATAAAAAAAGCGACACCCGAAGATGTCGCCTAGCAAAAACCGGTAAAGCCATTCAAATTGAATACCACAGCTTTACCTAAAAGCTATAAATTACACTGGAAGCAATGTGAGCAATGTCGTGTCAAAAAGAACTTAGTACAAGTTCGCGAGAATTCTGTTGGGTAACCAAGTAGATACTTGAGTACTTAACATCCTTGTGAACATTTCCTCATTCCCTAAGACAAAGTTAATAATAATGATTCTCATTTAATAGTCAACACTTAAATGATAATAAATCTCATTTAATTTATAAACCGTTAACGACAGTGCTCAAATTTGCTTCAAAAAATGAATTCTATGGGCATTAATGTCTTCTTTTTCTTCTAATTTTTCGATTAGGTAACCGTTTCTCAATAACAGACGCAGCATCGCAGGAAACTGGTTACGAGATTTCACTTTTAGCTGTTGGTAGCCCTGTTGCTTCACCCACTGTTCTTGAGTATCTAATTGCGCCTGTGCAACACCTTTATTCCTTGCGATCGGTAACACGCCCCCAAACCAGCTGTAAAACGTGTTTTCATCCAATTCATAACCGATCTTAAAACCCAGTAACACACCCGTCTCTTCAGCAACGAGGATCAAGCTTGTTTTACCCGCTAATCGCTCTGCAAGAGAAGCAACGCTTTCGTTCTTAGCAAACTCGGAGATCTGTTCAACAACAGAGACGACCTCTTCTAACGAACCTTCACGTACGATGATTGACATCTTGTTTCATCCTCATAAAACAAAAGGGCTAGCACAACGGCCAACCCTTTGGTGATCATATGATTTGCTTGATCGTACTTACTTGCCTTGCAGGTGCTCAGCAGCTTGTGCGTTATCTTCAGCAAGCCACTCTGCGACATCTTTAGCGAAGTACGTCAGGACGCCATCAGCGCCAGCACGCTTAAAGCACAACAGTGATTCCATGACGGTTTCACGCTCTTTCAGCCAGCCGTTTTGAATCGCCGCTTTGTGCATCGCATACTCACCAGATACTTGGTAAGCAAACGTTGGAGCTTGCAGTTCATGCTTAACACGGCGCACGATGTCTAGGTAAGGCATGCCTGGTTTCACCATCACCATATCCGCACCTTCATTAAGATCCATCGCGACTTCATGAATCGCTTCATCGCTGTTGGCTGGATCCATCTGGTAGTTCTTCTTGTTACCACCTTTCAGGTTCGAAGCACTGCCAACTGCATCACGGAATGGGCCGTAGTAGCACGATGCATACTTTGCAGAGTACGCCATGATTTGGGTATGAATGTAGCCAGCTTCTTCTAACGCTTCTCGGATTTTACCAATACGGCCATCCATCATATCCGACGGTGCAACCACATCAGCACCCGCTTCAGCGTGTGATAGTGCTTGCTTAATCAAGACTTCGGTCGTCTCGTCATTCATCACGTAACCATCTTCATCGATGATGCCGTCTTGGCCGTGTGTAGTGAACGGATCCAGTGCTACGTCAGTAATCACACCCATATTTGGCACGTGCTCTTTGAGTAAGCGTACTGCTCGTTGTACCAAACCTTCTGAGTTATGAGCTTCAGCCGCGCATAAACTTTTAGCATCTTGGTTCACTACCGGAAACAGAGCAATTGCAGGAACACCCAATTTTGACAGGTAATCCGCTTCCTCAAGCATAAGATCGATAGACAGGCGTTCAACGCCTGGCATTGACTCTACAGGCTCACGACGCTCTTTACCCATAAGAATAAACATTGGGTAGATTAGATCATCCACAGACAATTGATTTTCTGCCATTAGGCGACGGCTAAAGTCGTGCTTACGCATACGGCGCATACGGCGACCTGGGAATTGACCTTGAATTGAAACAGACACTAGATTCTCCTTGCCTAGTCTAAGCACCGAAATGCTTAGATATGAAAAGTGCAAAATACAGGCAAAAGCATATCACTGATGGCTCAGGACGCTAACAGTAAAATATAAAACCCACTCAAAAACAGGGAGAAATGGCAAAAAATGACCTTCTCCTCACACTGCCGTATACTCATGACAATTCAGTAAAGACCGCTTTCAGGACAAAACAATGATCGATACCCATGCCCATATTTACGCGAGCGAATTCGATGAAGACCGTGAACAAGTCGTGCAACGCGCGCTTGCTCAAGGTATTGATACCATTCTGCTGCCGAACATCGATTTAGAATCTATCGAGCCAATGCTAGCGACAGAGGCTCAGTTTCCTGAGGTATGTCGTTCAATGATGGGTTTGCACCCTTGTTACGTAGATGCAAATATCGAGCAGACCCTCAAAACCGTTCGAGCTTGGTTTGATAAGCATGACTTTATCGCCGTGGGTGAGATTGGTATCGACTTGTACTGGGATAAAACCTTTAAAGCAGAACAAGAGATGGCCTTCGTCACCCAATTGCAGTGGGCAAAAGACCTCGACCTACCTGTCGTCATCCACACCCGTGATTCCATTGAAGAAACACTCGCACTACTTCGCCAAGAACAAGACGGCAGCTTACGTGGTGTGTTTCACTGCTTTGGCAGCAGCTTAGAGGAAGCTCAAGCAATCAATGCGTTAGGTTTTCATTTAGGCTTAGGAGGCGTGTCGACGTTCAAAAACTCAGGCATGGACAAAGTAATCCCTCACCTTGATATGAATTACATCATTCTTGAAACTGATTGTCCGTATTTAGCACCGGCACCCAATCGCGGTAAGAGGAATGAGCCAGCGTACACGGAGTTGGTTGCACAGCGAATAGCCGATCTTAGAGGCATGACGATTGAAGAGGTTGACGCATTAACCACTAAAAATGCGAGAGATTTATTCAATTTATTATAGATTTATCAGTAAATTAAATTAATTGTATTAACAAATAATATTTGAGAACAAAAGGCAATGAGTCTATTATCAACCGCATTCATATGGGGATAATAGATATGTGTGACCACTCACAATACTTACAACGTCAACATCGAACCCTATGGCATAAAATTTTGGGTATCAAAGAGCTCTATATATGCCAAAACTGTGGCTATCAGTTAAAGATTCGATAAACAAAACATAATAAAAAAGCGGCCAATAGCCGCTTTTTTATTATGTGATTTTTTGCTGCTGGGCTCTAACGATCAGCTCTTTGCCAATTAAGATTCAGCCTCTTCTTCCTCATCACCCTCTTCTGGTTTACGCACATAAAAACGCGCAAAGAACAGACCAATCTCAAACAGAATACACATTGGAATCGCCAACAGGGTTTGCGAGATCATATCGGGTGGTGTCAGCATCATACCAACAATGAAAGCACCGACGACGATGTAAGGACGCTTTTCTGACAAAGCTTTAGGCGTTGTCGCCCCTGTCCAACATAGCAAGATAATCGCGACTGGTACTTCAAAAGCAATACCAAAGGCAAAGAACAACGCGAGTACAAAATCAAGGTAACTCGATATATCGGTTGCGAACTCAACTCCCCCTAATGATATAGCCGTAAAAAAGCCAAATACCAATGGGAATACCACGAAGTAAGCGAACGCCACACCACAGTAAAACAACAATGAACTTGAAGCCAACAACGGCATGATCAAGCGCTTTTCATGCTTATATAAGCCCGGAGCGACAAAAGCCCACACCTGATACAAAATAAACGGAACCGCGATAAAAATAGACGCGATTAAGGTTAATTTCAGTGGTGTGAAAAATGGCGATGCAACATCAGTCGCAATCATCGTCGCCCCTTCAGGTAGGCGATCTACCAAAGGTGCTGATACAAATTCATAAATATCATTAGCAAAATAAATTAGCCCGACAAACACGACCAGAACCGCGACAATCGCACGTAGTAGGCGATTACGTAGTTCTAGAAGGTGGCTAATTAAAGGCTGTGTCTGCTCAGTCGAAGACATGTCAAACCTCTTAAACAGGAAGATCGAAAAGGAGTCGCGTGCATACCTATGTACTTAAACATCGAGCTACTTAAGTATCTGGCGACTCCTCCTAGCGAGACTATTCGGCTTTCTTATCTGACGGTGCTGAAGCTTCACTATTGACCTGAATGGTTTCAGATTCCACAGTTTCCGTGACACTAGGTTTAGTCTCACTTGGCTTATCAGACTCAGGCTTAGCATACGGACGTTGAACCTCAGCAGCGGCTTGCTTGAGTTCATCAACTGATGCTTTTAGATCTGGAGATAAATCTTCCATACCCATTTTTTCCGCCTTACGTAGGTTTTCTTGAAGTTCTTGCACCTTAAGCTCATGAGAAAGTTCATCTTTCACACTATTTGCCATGCTTTTCGCTTGTCCAACAAACTTGGAAACACTGCGAATCGCCACAGGCAAACGCTCAGGTCCTAAAACAACTAACCCAACGACAGATATTAATACCAGTTCCCAAAAACCGATATCAAACACGATTTACGCCTGCTCTTTGTCTTTCTTTGTTTCAGCAGTTGTTTCAGCGCTCGCTTCTTTCTTCTGCTGCTCAATATTCTTTGGTTCAAAGTCTGCGTCTTTCTTATCTGCAGGCTTGTCTTCATCGCTCATCGCTTTTTTGAAGCCTTTAACCGCTGAACCTAAGTCACCACCCATGCCGCGCAGTTTCTTTGTTCCGAATAGCAAAATTACAATTACAGCAATGATTAGAAGTTGCCAAATACTGATACCACCCATTGTCATTGTCCTCGGGTCTGTCTACACATAAAAATATTAAGAGAGTCTACTGTCTAACGACGGTAAGCTCGCCAACTAAGCAGCCAAAATGTGACACCTGCGATGCCACAGCCCATGGATAGCTGCTCATAAGGGCTTGAAACTAATATTGCGGAGCATACGACTAAAGTTGCTCCAACGCCAAACAAAAACTTTCCAGTCGCTTGCTGACGCTTACTATCTCGGTAGCCTTGATAAAGCTGATCCATTCTGTGGTTCATCGCTTTACCTTGGCGCAAGCTGTCATAAAGTAGTTCTGGCAGCTCTGGCAGTTTTTCTGCCCAGAATGGCGCGCGCTCTTTTACTGCATTAATCACAGCTTGCGGCCCCACCTGATTCATCATCCAGGTTTCAAGGAAAGGCTTAGCCGTTGCCCACAAATCAAGTTGCGGGTACAACTGGCGACCGAGGCCTTCGACGTACAACAAGGTCTTCTGCAGAAGCACCAACTGAGGTTGTACCTCCATGTTGAAACGTCTTGCTGTATTAAATAAGTTTAGCAACACATGGCCAAATGAGATCTCGCCAAGTGGTTTTGCAAAAATCGGCTCACACACCATACGAATCGCGAATTCGAAATCGTTGACGTTGGTGTCGTGTGGAACCCAACCCGAATCCACATGAAGCTCCGCAACTTTACGGTAATCTCGATTAAAGAAAGCCAGCAGATTTTCGGCTAAATAGCGCTTATCTTCGCTGTTGAGCGTGCCGACAATGCCACAATCCAAGCCAATCCACTGCGGGTTGTCTGGATTTTCAGGGTTAACGAATACGTTACCTGGGTGCATGTCTGCATGGAAAAAACTATCGCGGAACACTTGGGTGAAAAATACCGTCACACCGCGTTCAGCCAGCAGCTTCATGTTGGTGCCGTTAGCATTCAGTGTTTCAATATCTGAAACTTGAATACCATAGATTCGCTCTGACACCATCAAGGTTTCACTGCTTAAATCAGGAATAACTTCTGGCACATACAGCTCTTCGCTGCCTTCAAAATTACGTCGCAGTTGAATCGCATTCGCTGCCTCGCGGCGCAGATCCAGTTCATCAAGTAACGTTTTCTCGTACTCGTGAACCACCTCAACAGGTTTCAAACGACGTGCTTCAGGAAGCGACTTAGCGACTATACGCGCCATTCGGTGCATCAGTTTTAGATCTGCATCAATCACCGGGCGAATATCAGGGCGAATTACCTTCAGAACAATCTCGCGGCCGCTCTCTTTAAGCTTCGCAGTATGCACCTGAGCGATAGAAGCTGAAGCCAGTGGCTCGATATCAAAGTCGGTAAACCAGTTATCTAGGCTACCACCCAGTGCCTTTTCCATATCTTGCTTGGCCAACGCGCCGTCAAATGGAGCGACTTGGTCTTGCAATAAAGCGAGTTGATCAGCGATATGAGGAGGAAACAGGTCACGACGCGTCGACATCATTTGACCAAACTTGATCCACACTGGCCCTAACTCTTGCAAAGCAAGACGTAAACGCTGACCTAACTCTTTATCTTGATGTTTGTTCTTAAGCCAAAACAGTGACTTTCTCGCCAGCAAAGGGGCTTTCGTTAACTGGTGCTCAGGCATCAACTCATCAAGGCCGTACTCTAACTGTACCTTGATAATATGATAAAGACGTTTCAGTTCTGCTGGGGTCATGCTTTCTCCAACAGAGCGTTCAATTTAGCTTCAAGGCGTGCTACTGAGCTTTTTACGTCATCAACTTGGTCGCAAAAGTGCACCACTTCTAACGGGGCTGGAGCAATCTTCCACTCTTCTGTCAGAACCTGAGCAACATGGTTTTGATGCTTAGTGGCTTGCTTCGCCACAAAACCACCGACGTTTTTAACACCTTGCACTAAGGTATGCGCAACCACATCACCAGTCGCACGAGATAACCACTCTTCCAAGTCTGGCTTGCAGTCTGTCATCAGTTGAGCAAACTTCTGCGCCAGTTGAATATCACCTTCTAGAATCAACTTATCTTGTTTGATCAGCTTAGTGATGTTCGATTGCTCACGCAGTTCCGGTAACACCGATAAATTCAAAGATAGGTAGCAATCAGGCTGCCCTTCATACTCCGACAACACATCGATCTGTTGACTGAAAACGAAGGTGAGTGTTTTGTTCAACTCTTTCAAATTAACTTGAATGATCTGTCCCTTTAAACGAGACAAACGACGAACCAAGGCGGGATCATCGTTCACGAAAGTATTTAAAGAGGTTTCAATAACCGCGGTGACCAATGGATCAAATGGCATGACTGTCCTTACCTTTGAAAACGGATAAGCCTTAACCTATCCGTTCTATCTTTATTCTTATTTTTTAGCGTGCTCTACGAGCTTGCTACCAAGTTCGACTAGAACTTGTAACCACGGTGCAGCGCTACAATGCCGCCCGTTAGGTTGAAGTATTTCGTATTTTCAAAACCCGCTTCTTGCATCATACCTTCCAAGGTTTCTTGGTTCGGGTGCATGCGGATAGATTCTGCAAGGTAACGATAGCTGTCTGCATCGTTAGCAATCAGCTCACCCATTTTTGGCAATAGGTGGAAAGAGTATGCATCGTAAACCTTTGATAAAGGCTCAAGTACTGGCTTAGAAAACTCAAGAACCAACAGACGACCACCCGGCTTAAGTACGCGGTACATTGAACGCAGCGCTTGGTCTTTATCGGTTACGTTACGCAGACAGAAGCTGATAGTAATGCAATCGAAGTAGTTGTCAGGGAATGGTAGTTCTTCAGCGTTCGCTTGTACGTAATGTACGTTGCCAACAATACCGCTATCACGCAGCTTATCGCGGCCAACATTCAGCATCGAGTTGTTAATATCAGCAAGAACCACGTGGCCTTTTTCGCCAACGATACGCGAGAATTTCGCAGTAAGGTCACCAGTACCACCACCAAGGTCGAGAATACGTTGACCAGGGCGTACGCCACTGCAATCAATCGTGAATCGCTTCCACAAGCGGTGAACACCACCCGACATTAAGTCATTCATGATGTCGTATTTAGCGGCTACAGAGTGAAATACCTCTGCTACTTTCGCGACTTTTTCGTCTTTTGCGACGGTTTCGAAACCAAAGTGTGTGGTTTCCGACTCTACTGCTGAATTTGTCTGCACGCTTGTGTCCATAATGCTGTTATCTACCATGGTAAGTTCTCATCGACAGCACACTCTCTGTTTAGAGGCGCTGCAGCCGATTAGTTTACTTTATCCTCAGCAGGTTGTCTTTCTACTAAGGAGGCATTTTCTGAAAAAGCCTCATTTTGAGCCATTTCGGCAATCCCAACCGAAATCGATTTTTTCACTTCAACACCAAGTTGTTTGAAGCTTTCTGCCTGACGAATCACATTGCCACGTCCAGTCACCAGCTTATTCATTGCCCCTTGGTAGCTTTGGTTGGCTCTATCAAGTGAGCTGCCAAGGCCTTCCATATCATCAACGAATAAGCGTAATTTGTCGTAAAGTTTGCTCGCTCGCTCCGCAATAACTTGCGCATTTTGGTTCTGCCTCTCATTGCGCCACAAGTTATCAATAGTACGCAGTGCCACCAGCAGGGTGGTTGGGCTGACCAAGATAATGTTTTGTTCCATCGCGTCTTTGACCAAGCTAGGATCCGCCTGAATAGCCACTTGGAATGCTGGCTCAACCGGGATAAACATCAGCACGTAATCCAAACTCTGGATGCCTTTAAGCTGATGATAATCTTTCTGGCTTAACCCTTTTATGTGCGCTCGCAGTGACACCAAGTGATCACGCAGCGCAGCATCGCGTTGTTGATCGGTTTCAGCATTGAAGTAACGCTCAAAGGCCACCAAAGCCATTTTAGAATCCACCACCACTTGCTTATCCTGTGGTAAATGCACGATCACATCCGGCTGATAACGCTTACCCGCATCGTTTTGTAGGTTCACTTGAGTTTGGTATTCATGCCCTTCTCGCAGCCCAGACTCAGCAAGTACTCGAGCCAGTACCACTTCGCCCCAATTGCCCTGCTGTTTGTTATCACCCTTTAGCGCTTGAGTCAGATTAACCGCTTCACGTGTCATGCTCTCATTGAGACGTTGTAGGTTCTTCAGTTCGTGTACCAAGGTGTGACGTTCTTTGGCCTCTTGGCTGAAGCTGTCATTCACTTGTTTCTTGAAGCCTTCCAACTGCTCTCTCAATGGAGACAACAAACCTTCTAGGCTCTGTTTATTTTGCTGATCGACCTTAGCGGTTTTGCTCTCAAACAGTTGATTAGCTAACAGTTCGAACTGCTGCTTAAGTCGAGATTCGGCTTGCTCTAGCAACTGTAGCTTTTCGCTATTGGCGAGGTTTTCTTGGTCGTGTCTTGCTTCTTGTTCGCGCAGCTCAGCTTCTAATTCAGACTTATGATCCTTAAGCACATTGATCTCATCGGCGTACTGCTGACGCTCTTGCTTCACGGCTTCAAAATAACGCAGCTTCTCCATCGCAGCCATCACCTTGCCATGTGCCTGCTTAAGTTCAAATGCCGCTTTATCTCGATCATCATCCAACTCATTGAGCTCTTGTTGCGCCTCTGCGAGTGAAGATTTGAGCTGAGATTGTTGTGACTCATGCAGCAAACGGTCGGACTCGAGTTGCTGTTCAAGAAGTCGCTGCTGAAAAGAGAACTTCTGTTTGATCCACCAGCCCACCACACCGCCGCTGACGAGCGCGCCGGAAATAGCAGCAATAAGCGTTGCCTGATGTTCGATAATCCATTGCATGATAATGATTTAGCCTAATTGGAGATAACTCATTAAATGGTATTTTGATACTGGATAAATGTCCAGTTTGCCGTATTAAAATTCGACAGATAGACTAGGCGCTCCGTATTCTGTCCCATCAAATTAGAATGAGTTGCTATGAACGAACGTCGTGCCTTGGGCTTTGGCCTTGCTGCGGTATTGCTGTGGTCAACAGTCGCTACTGCTTTTAAGCTGACCCTTGCTGAGTTTTCACCGATTCAAATGCTGACCATTGCCAGCATTGTGTCGTCGATTGCGCTGATCGCGGTCTGCGCCTTCCAAGGTAAGCTATCTCAACTAAGCACAACGTTCCTATCAAACCCTTGGTACTACCTACTGCTAGGCTTGGTTAACCCTCTGGCTTATTACCTAATTCTATTCAAAGCCTACGACCTGTTGCCTGCATCTCAAGCTCAAGCCATCAACTACAGCTGGGCTATCACGCTCACCTTAATGGCAGCGGTTTTTCTGGGCCAAAAAATTCGTAAGCAAGATTGGGTGGCGTGTACCTTCAGCTATGCGGGTGTGGTAGTGATTGCCACCAAAGGCGATGTGCTAGGCATGCAGTTCGATAGTCCGCTCGGTGTAGCTCTGGCGTTACTTTCAACCTTGCTTTGGGCGGGATACTGGATTCTAAACACCAAAAACAAGGCTGACCCGGTTGTGGGCGTATTGCTTGGGTTCTTAGTGGCACTGCCATTCGCAATTGGTTTAACCGTTTACGAAGGCGAGAGTTTTAGCCAAATCACAGCGAAGGGTTGGATGGCGGTGACTTACGTTGGTCTGTTCGAGATGGGTATTACCTTTGTCTTGTGGCTCTCAGCGCTAAAACTAACCAACAATACAGCACGTATCAGTAATCTAATTTTCGCCTCGCCTTTTATCTCGTTGATGCTACTTTCAACCATTATTGGCGAAGAAATCCACCCTGCGACCCTGTTTGGTTTGGTACTGATCATCGCCGGTTTGGTGATTCAACAGATTAAGTTTTCAAAAAACAAATCTGCGTGAATGAGTAAATGAGCTAAAAGACTCGGCTGATCACGAAAAGCTATCGATAAAGTCGAATCTAGAGCTAGATTACCGCTTATAAATACAAAAATGGCGAGTCATATGACTCGCCATTTTTATGTCATTTAAAATCTCATGGGAAGCTTAAACCCACTGGCCTGCTGCAAACCCAGAACTCCAACACCATTGGAAGTTATAGCCACCTAACCAGCCTGTTACGTCCATCACTTCACCGATGAAGTAGAGGCCAGACACGCTCTTACACTCCATGGTTTTTGAAGATAGGTGGTTAGTATCGACGCCGCCTAAAGTCACTTCAGCCGTTCGGTAGCCTTCGGTGCCGTTTGGCGCAATCTTCCAGCTCTCTAGATGCTCTACAATGTCATTTAGCTGCTTTTCATTGAACTGTTTGAGCGGCTTGTCTTCCAGCTCTTTGCGGTCAATCAGCACCTCAACGAAACGCTTTGGTAATGCTTTCGCTAAGGTATTTTTCAGGCTCTGATTTGGGTGTTTCTCGCGAGAATTTTCAAGCAGCTCGGCAACGTCCACTTCTGGAACTAGATTGATAGAGACCGATTGACCTGCTTTCCAGAACGACGATATTTGTAGTACCGAAGGGCCAGATAAGCCACGGTGCGTAAACAGCAACGCTTCTTTGAATAAGGTACCATCTTGCGCGGTGATCTCGGCAGGAATCGCGATTCCTGAAAGCTCAGCAAAGGCTTCTTTGTCTTCTTTATGCAGAGTAAATGGCACCAGACCCGCAGTAGTCGGCATCACAGACAAACCAAACTGCTCAGCAATCTTATAGCCAAATGGCGTCGCGCCTAGTTTCGGCATCGATAAACCGCCCGTCGCCACGACAAGTGAGTCACACTCAACTTCGTCGGTATTGAGGTGCATCTTAAAGCCAGCGTCTGTTTTTTCGATTGAGTGAACATCACAGCGGTAGCGCTGTTCAACTTTCGCTTGCTTACACTCTTCAAGTAACATGCTCACGATGTCTTTTGCGGTATGGTCATTCACACAGAACAGCTGGCCGTGGTCTCGCTCTTCGAACTCAATACCGTACTTGCTCACCATCGAGATAAAATCCCAGTTGGTGTATTGAGATAAAGCTGACTTCACGAAGTGAGGGTTGTTACATAGGAAGTTGTTGGCTGAAACATCATAGTTAGTGAAGTTACAACGGCCGCCACCTGAGATTAAAATTTTTCTGCCTGGTTTCTTTGCATGATCAACCACCAGCACTCGTCGGCCGCGCTTACCCGCTTCCGCAGCACACATTAAGCCCGCGGCGCCCGCACCAATTACGATTACATCAAACTTTTCACTCATTGGGGTTCTGCTTTCTTCACTTTTGCACCTCGAGTACGCCCTGTTCTCGAAATGCCATCAATAAAAAAGGATGTGCATAAACAGCACATCCTTACTAATTGCTCGCTATTCTAGCGGCAATTTTAAACTTTGCAATTGATGTTCAATTGTACAATTTGCAGACAGCAGCAAAACCACTACTTGGCTTAGCGAACCAACAACCGAAGCTTTACACCAAAACCTAAACTCTACTTCACGCGTACTAAATAACTTAGACGATGAAAGAAGACAGCAACGTTACACCCAACAGAGCAGAAGAAAGTATAAACAACTGTCTTACTCGATCACACTTCGACATAAACACTTCGTCGTGATGATGGTGATACTCTTTGCTTTTGATGTAACTAAACAAGCGAACCTGTTTGGTCATGTTGCCATGAGTTGTGAAGAATCCACCTCCGTCTACTTGTTGATAAAGTAGAGGATGTGCTTCTCGCATAATATAAATGAGTGTTCTTAGCGCAGTAAAGTAACGCGCCCAGTTCACACAAGTCACAACCATTAGTGCAAATAGAATAGTGTCGCCGCTGATCATCCTTTCCTCCCTACATCTTCATAAGAAAACTCAAAAGAAAAAGATAATCAGTGTCTTTCTCATACTACCTAAACGGCAGGAGCTTCCATAATTGAAGATGAACCATCTTTTGCCAATTGCGCGAGATCTTTATCAATAAAGAACAGTGCTTTACCGTCTTCACCAACAAGTTCTAGCTTATCCAATACACCTTTAAACAACTTCTCTTCTTCGTGTTGCTCTGCAACGTACCATTGCAGGAAGTTAAAGGTTGAGTAATCTTGTGTGCTGAAAGCAACGTGAGCCAATTTGTTGATCTTTTGAGTAATCATTTGCTCATGTTCATAAGTTTCACGGAACACGGCACCCAGGCTATCAAATTCATGTTTTGGCGCTTCAATCGCACCTAGAATTGGCATTGCACCTGTTTCACTTACGTAAGTGAAAAGACGCTGCATATGTTCCATTTCTTCTACTGCATGAACACGCAGAAACTCTGCTGCACCTTCAAATCCTTTGTCTTCACACCAAGCACTCATTTGTAAGTATAGATTGGATGAGAAAAATTCTAGGTTAATTTGATCATTCAGTTGCTCAACCATAGTTTTTGACAGCATTTAAGACTCCTAATTACATCCTCAATTTTCTCTACTATATCACTATTTAATGAATATCTCGCTGACCATTAGTTAACCGATATTTCGAACTGCCATTACGCAAGACAGTGGATATGAGATCACTTCAGCAAAAAAAGGCATCACATAGTGCTAGTCTTTAATGAGACAACGAATAAAGGAGCTAGCAATATGAGTTACAAACATATTTTGGTCGCAGTCGATTTATCAGATGACAGCAAATTACTTGTGGATAAAGCGGTGGCATTGGCTAAACCATTGGAAGCCAAAGTCTCTTTTATCCATATCGATGTTAACTATGCAGAGCTTTATACCGGCCTGATTGATATCAACATGGCAGAAACCCAACATAACGCGATGGAGGCCTCTCGTATTCAGCTACAAAGTTTTGCTGACTACGCTCAATACCCAATCACTCATACTTTGGTCGGCAGTGGTGATTTGAGCCATGAGTTGTGTGACACCATCAATGAGTTCAGTGTTGATTTAGTGGTCTGTGGTCACCACCAAGACTTTTGGAGCAAACTGCTTTCTTCAACACGACAACTGATCAATGCCTCACCTGTTGATATGCTGGTCGTGCCTCTAAGAGATTCAGAAGACTAATGATTTAAGGTTAGGTAACATACAGCTCATATCTTATTAACGAAGTTTTACTATGAGCTATTTAGCTGGTGTTACCCTCCTATGGGCCTTCTCCTTTAGCCTGATCGGCGTTTACCTCGCTGGTCAGGTTGATTCTTGGTTTTCTGTACTAATGCGCGTAGCCCTTGCCGGCATCGTGTTTCTTCCTTTTCTTAAGTTTCGCGGTGTCTCGCGCAAACTGATCGGCAAATTGATGGCGATTGGTGGTATTCAGCTTGGGCTGATGTATTGCTTCTACTATCAATCTTTCTTACTGCTGTCCGTACCTGAAGTCCTTTTGTTTACCGTCTTTACCCCAATTTACGTCACGCTTATTTATGACTTTCTCAAAGGGCAATTCTCACCTTGGTATCTCGTGACCGCCGCTATTGCAGTGCTGGGCGCGGTATTCATTAAATTTGCTGGCATCAATGACAACTTTTTAGTCGGTTTCCTTGTCGTACAAGGCGCTAACCTGTGCTTTGCTATTGGTCAGGTGGGTTATAAGGTGATAATGGAGAAGGAATCGACCGAGTTACCTCAGCGAACCGTATTTGGTTACTTCTACTTAGGGGCGTTATGCGTCGCTTCCGTTGCTTTCATGCTGCTGGGTAACCCAGAGAAACTGCCAACCACCTCACTTCAATGGGGAATCTTGATATACCTTGGCTTGATTGCTTCAGGGTTAGGTTACTTTATGTGGAATAAAGGCGCATGCATGGTGAATGCCGGTGCGCTGGCTGTAATGAATAATGCTTTAGTTCCAGCAGGCCTTGTGGTGAACATCTTGATTTGGAACAGGGATGTCGATTTGGTTCGCCTTACCATTGGTGGTGGCGTTATCTTGTTGTCTCTACTTGTGAATGAAACATGGGTGAAGAAACGTGTTGCGAGATCCGCAAGCAATGCCTAACCGACAGAATAAGCGAAATGAGTAGCTCGGCTACCCCAGAAAAGCAAAAGAGCGACCTTAGGTCGCTCTTTTTAAATCTACGCGTAGCAATAAACAATTCAAATCAGCTTCAGTGGATATGATTATGGTTCACTACTTGAGTCTTGGTTTCCATGAAGGCAACGTCATCAAGTTGTAAATTGATGCGTTTAAGGTCACTTTCCAGTTTTTGACTTTTCTTAAACAGCTTTTGCTGCTTCTTAATCATCTTCGCTAGCTTTTTATTGTACTTCTCTTGCTTCTTAGCGGCTTTCTTCGCTCGCTTAAGTTCTGCTTTCTCATCACCACTCGCCTTCGCTATCAGCTTTTTCAGCTTGGCTTTTTTCTGTGATGTTTTTTTATCGACAACTTCAGCGGCAATATCAACAACGGCTGGATCGAACATTTGCACAGTAGGTTCAAGGGTATCGTTGATTTCCGCAAGCGATAACTCTGGTGCAGGTAATGTTTCCGCTAACAGACCGCATGCCACTTTTTCTTCAACGGGTTTGTTTTGACAGCCAAGAGGTGGAATTGCGGTTGGTTTGCATAGATTCGCTTGATCCGCCGAAGAACGCGCACAAGAACGACACACAAACTTAGGTTCAGTGACCAAGCTGTGGATCTCGCCTAGGTGTTCAGTGATATCTCGACGGTTTAACTTACAAAAGCGTTTAGCCATGCTACAACTCCAGCTAAGAATAATAATGATTCTTAGTTAGATATACATCCGTAACGCGACTATCGCAAGTGTTAAATGGTAATTTATCGTATTTATGACGGGAAACTTTCTTAGCGTGTTGCTAAGTTATTGATGCTTTCACTGAGTTATTGATGTCTTAACTAGGTCATTGATGCTTTCACATACACATCAAAACGGTTCTTTTTGGTTTCAATTGCCATGCTCGGTTTTTGCTCGTCTAACCATGCTGCGTAATCCGGTCTTTTGACCACAACGCGCTTCGTTGCCAGCTTCATCGCAGGCTCAAACAAACCATCGGCATCCAGATCGGCACCCACCAACGATTGGAATACGCGCATCTCTTTCTTAACCAAAGCCGACTTCTTCTTGTTCTCTGGGTGTGGGTACATTGGATCAAGGTACACCACATCAGGCTGTTCGAAGTTAGGGTCGTTGCTAAGTTTATCCAGCGCATCGTGACTTGAAGCGTGAATCAACTTCATACGTTCGCTAACCCAACCACCGATATCTGGGTCTTGTTGCGCTCGCAGTAAACCATCATCAAGCAGTGCTGCCACAACTGGATGTCGCTCGACCATCTGCACTTTACAGCCCAACGAAGCCAATACAAACGCGTCACGCCCTAAGCCTGCAGTACCATCGAGAATAGTTGGCGTTGCGCCTTTGTTTAAACCCGCTGCTTTGGCAATTGCCTGACCTTTACCGCCACCAAACTTACGTCTATGGCCAACCGCTCCGCCGACTAAATCAACAAAAATAGCGCCAAGCTTAGGTTCATCGACTTTACGTAGCTCAAGTCGCTCGCAAGTCAGTACCAAAGCAAAATCGCTGTTTTCATCATGAGATAAATTCCAACGGGTCGCTAAGTCATTTAAATGATCGATTTGGGTAGCATCTTCGCAAATCAGTTGTAGTTGCAAGGTCGTCTCCAACAGACAGTAGTATTCAAAACAAAAGAGGCAACCAGTTTACCTGATTGCCTCAACAATACATATTAAGGAAGAAAAGTATTCACCATAAAGCCAAGCGCTCGACTAAAGAGAGTATAAACAACCAAGGAGGTTATAAGATTCGTTCTTGCTGTAACTCTTCAACCAACTCCTCAAGCGGTTTAGGTCGACCTATGACGTAACCTTGTGCGTAGTTAACACCGAGTTCGATCAGCTTGTCGATTATCTGTGTGTTTTCAACAAACTCAGCCACTGTGTGTTTACCCATTTGCTTAGCTAAATCATTGATAGAGCGAACCATCACATGGTCCATCTCGTTGACAGCAATATCACGCACAAACAAGCCATCAATCTTCACAATGTCGACCGGCAGTTTCTTTAAGTAACCAAACGACGATAACCCTGAGCCGAAATCATCTAACGCGATCATGCATCCCAACTCTTTAAGTCGCGTGAAGAACTTGATCGCTTGTTTCATATTACTCATCGCCGCTGTTTCGGTGATCTCTAAACAAATCTTATGACAAGGTATTAGCGAGTTACTCAAGCTCTCAATCAAGAACTCGACAAACTCTCGATTACCCATCGAATGTCCAGAGAGGTTAATTGAGCACATCCCCAATTCATCAATCACCTGTGGTCGTCGCTCCAACCAGCTCAGTGTCTGACTCACCACTTGGCGATCAATCAAGTGCGCAATGTTGTAGCGTTCGGAGGCCGGCATGAAAATCCCGGGAGAAATGTATTCACCCTTGATGTTCTTTATACGCACTAGGATCTCGAAGTGCATTTTTTCGCTGTCTCTGTCCAAACCAAGAATACGCTGTGCAAACAGCTCTAAACGATCATGAGCTAAAGCCTCATGCACTAGGTTGACGCATTCCATCTCCAAATGTCGACGACGTAGATCTTCATCATCTTGGTGATAAAGGTTATAGCGGTTACGGCCTTCCTCTTTGGCAGCATGACAAGCTGCATCAGCCTGAGCGTGTACCATCTGTGGTGAGGCGGCGGTATGGTCAATCAATCGAATGCCAATAGAACAAGTGAGATTGAATCGAATATCGTCCCACACAAACGAATTTTCGCTCATCATAGAGATGATACTGCGACACACGTTGATCGTGTCTCGCTCGGTGCAATCTTTGATTAATACAGCAAACTCATCACCGCCCATACGCGCCAACACAGCATTGTAGGGCAGCACCTCTTCCAGCAATTTGGCACTAAACATGATTGCGGCATCCCCCGCTTCATGCCCCGCAGTATCGTTCAACACCTTCAATTGGTCTAAATCTAAAAACAACATCGCATGAGTTCGCATATGGCTTTCAACTTCTTTCAAGGCCTTTTGCAGCTCTTGCTCAAAGTGGTTACGGTTAAAGGTATCAGTCAATAAGTCGTAACGCGCTTGATACTCTAACTTTTCAGCAAGCTCATGGGTCTCGGTGATGTCCTCACCCACAATCAACAGTTGATCCGATTCCACCAGCGGACGGATATTTTCACGAATCCAGATGGTGCTGCCATCCGCATGACGATATTCAATATCACGACGCCATACACCTCTAATCTTGTATTGTGGTTGCAATAAGATATGGCGCGGGATCATCGCGTTTTCATCGACATAAAACTCTCGCGGGCGATGTCCCAATAACTGGTCAAGTGAGTAACCCAACAACTCTTCCGCAAATTGGTTTACTTGTTGAATACGATTATTTCCATCAAGCGTAATCATCATTACTGGTTGCTTGTCGTAATACAACTTTAGATTCGCTTCACGTTGAAACAGTTTATTCTCAGCTAGCTTACGCGAGGTAACATCACGTGCTTCAAATAAGAACTGAATGTCATCCTCTTCGCTTCCCGGCATTGGCTTCAATGAAATCTCCAATACCATCGCACCGCGATCACGACACCACACCTCAGCTTCAAACCGCAAAACCTGATGTTCATCTCTAGGGATAAAATATTCGTTGAGTACCTGTCTTGCTGAATCTTCCCAGTGCTGGTGATCTTGCAAGGGTGTGCCTAATTTATAGCCTTGGTTATACAAAAGTTCATGCAGCTTGCTATTACTCGACAGCAACACTCCGTCCTTATCGATAATCCCCATAAACTGCAAGCTTTGATCGAATATCGACTCAAGAAGCAGTTGGCTCTTACGGCTCGTTCGTTCACTTTTTTGCAGACGATTCAGGTAGTAAACCAAAATAGCGATGACACACGACATTGCGATAAACAGCAAACCTATGGTTCGGATTTCATCGCGATAACGCATTAGAAATGACTTAGGCTTGTTGAGGAAGGTCACCTTGGCTTCATTTTCAGCACCAAGATCCCATCTCGAGATTTGTTGGTAATCGAGCTTAATTTCTGGTGTGCCAGGCACAATCGGAGGGAATGCTTCTGCCGGATTAGCAAGCACATCGAGCAACATCCGGGCAGTCTCTCGCCCTTGGGTTTTACCACTTTGAATCACACCACCGATAGCACCAAATCCAAGCGCCAAATCATGGACCATATACAGTGGCAGTTGGGTTTTCATGCTCAATTGACGCCAATCTTCATCGCTACTAACACGACCATTAACATCGCGATAGTACGCCCAAAACAACAAACTCTTACCTAGATCGGCACGCTGAGCAAAGGTCGTTAGCTCTTGATATGAATCCGGAACGTAATGCTCAATCAAATTGGATAAATCAGGGTGGGTTTTAATAAACAGGTCAACTTGGGAGCGAATAGCCTCGCCCGTTATTGAGTGGTCAGTAACAATATAGACCTTTTTCACCGTAGCTTGAAGACGCTTAATTAGATCGATATTACCAACCAAATCGATATCTTCAGTGATTCCAGTTGCGTTTAACCCCTCAAGCATCTCAGATGAGAAGTTGCTAACGCCACCAAATATAACGGGAGTACCATTTAGCTCTGGAGCCAAACGTTTCATTAAGTTCAGAGCGTTATTGTCACTAACGACAACCGCAGCAAATTCTTCATGTGTCAGTTTCGTGCGGTAAAGCTGATAAATACGATCTAGGTATTCAGTATTTTGAGAGCGTTTACTATCAAGGTAAACGACACGATAAGACAAGCCGTCACGGTCGAGTTCTGTGGATAACCCTTTATGGAAATCATCTGTCCAGAAAAAGCCTTGATGATAAGAGTGAATAACCAACACATCTTTTGTCTGCGCTGAAGCAAACACACTCCAACACATCAAAATTAATAACAACGAAAATCGCACTGAATTCACCCTAACCCTATAGTTGCTGCTAATATTATCACCCTTGGCTATGATGTGTACTCTAGCTAGTCTGATTTCATTCAATCTAAGGATTCTGCATGTCCACAACCACCGTTCGTTTAGATGATCTAGACCGCGCCATTCTAAAAACCTTGATGGAAGATGCACGAACTCCTTATGCTGAAATGGCAAAGCAGTTCGATGTCAGCCCTGCGACGATTCACGTTCGCATCGAAAAAATGAGATCGGCAGACATTATTGAGCGAACGGAAGTTGTGGTAAACACCAAAAAGCTAGGTTATGACGTATGCTGTTTTATTGGTATTAACCTAAATGCAGCCAAAGACTACCACTCTGCGATAGCCAAGCTGAATGCGTTAGACGAAGTGGTCGAGGCGTACTACACCACTGGTGCTTATAACATTTTCGTAAAACTGATGTGTAAGTCGATAGAAGAGCTGCAGTTTGTGTTGATTGATAAATTGCAGGCGATCGATGAGGTTCAATCGACAGAGACGTTGATTTCATTGCAGAATCCTATCAATCGTAATGTGAATCCATAACATTCGTTCGCCTTGTTTGGCCCCTGAAGCACAGACAAAAAAGAGCCTCTAACTAGAGGCTCTTTTCGCTATTAACTCTTAATAAACTAGATAGTTACCGTGATTATGCGTTGATTCCCGCATGACGCAGCATTGCATCAATTTGTGGCTCACGACCACGGAAGCGTTTGAACAGCTCCATTGGCTCTTCACTGCCACCCATTTCAAGGATGTTGTTCAGGAAGCGATTACCAGTTTCTGTGTTGAAGATACCCTCTTCTTCAAATGCTGAGAACGCATCTGCCGATAGCACTTCTGCCCAAAGGTAGCTGTAGTAACCCGCACTGTAGCCACCAGCAAAGATGTGACCAAAGCTGTGTGAGAAACGGTTCCAATCTAGGCTTGGCAGAACCGACACCTTAGACTTAACATCCGCCAACGTTTCGAGTACACGAGCACCCACTTCAGGGTCGTACTCTGTGTGTAGCGTGAAATCGAACAAGCCAAGCTCTAGCTGGCGCAGGATAAACATCGCTGATTGGAAGTTCTTCGCCGCTAGCATTTTCTCTAACATCTCTTTTGGTAAGGCTTCACCGGTTTCGAAGTGACCAGAAATGAACGACAGCGCTTCTTCTTCCCAACACCAGTTTTCGAGGAACTGACTTGGTAACTCAACCGCATCCCAAGGCACGCCATTGATACCAGAAACAGCACCCGCATCAACTTGCGTTAGCATATGGTGGATGCCGTGACCGAATTCGTGGAACAGAGTCACCACTTCATCGTGAGTAAATAACGCAGGCTTGTCACCAACTGGCTTGTTGAAGTTACACGTTAGGTAAGCCACTGGCGTTTGCAGCTCGCCAGATTCAGTAATGCGACGACCACGACAGTCATCCATCCAAGCGCCACCACGCTTGTGTTCACGTGCGTATAGATCAAGGTAGAAGCTACCACGCAGTGTTCCTGTCGCATCAAAGATATCAAAGAAGCGAACGGACTCATGCCAAGTGTCTACGCCTTCACGCTCTGTTACCGACATACCAAACACACGGTTTAGTACTTCGAACAAACCAGAAACTACGTTCGACTCAGGGAAGTATGGACGAAGCTCTTCATCAGAGATCTCGAACAGGTTCTGTTTTTGTTTCTCGCTGTAGTAAGCGATGTCCCACAGATTTAGCTCAGAGACACCAAACTCTTTCTCAGCAAACTGACGTAGCTCTTCTACTTCGCGCTCACCTTGTGGTTTGGCTTTTACTGCTAGGTCGTTAAGGAAACCAAGTACTTGGTCTGGCGTTTCTGCCATCTTGGTCGACAATGATTTTTCGCTGTAGGTGCTGAAACCCAGCATTCGAGCGATCTCGTGACGCAGCTTAAGTTGCTCCGTGATGATCTCAGTGTTGTCCCACTTACCAGCATTTGGACCGCGATCTGAAGCGCGAGTTACGTAAGCTTCGTACAGCTCTTTACGTAGCGCTTGGTTGTCACAGTACGTCATCACCGGTAGGTATGAAGGGATATCTAGAGTTAGTAGATAACCTTCCAGCTCTTTAGCTTGGGCCGCGGCTTGTGCTGCCGCCAGTGCCGATTCAGGCATACCAGCCAGTTCAGCCACGTCTGTTACTTGCTTGCTCCAACCCATGGTGGCATCAAGTACGTTGTTTGAGAATTGAGAACCCAGCTCAGACTGGCGCTTGCTGATCTCACCATAGCGGTGCTGCTCGTCCGCGGGTAAGCCAATGCCTGACAATTCAAAGTCACGCAGTGCGTCAGTAATGGTTTTTTGTTGAGCTCGATTTAATGCCGAGAATGCTTCGCTCGCCTTGATCGTTTTGTACGCTTCAAACAAGCCTTTGTGTTGACCAACCCAAGTGCCGTACTCAGACAGTACTGGTAGGCAGCTCTCATACGCTTCACGCAGTTCGTCGCTGTTCACAACAGAGTTCATGTGGCTTACTGGTGACCAAATACGGCCTAAACGATCATCCACTTCTTCAATCGGAGCAACTAGGTTGTCCCAGCTTGGTGAAGTATTACCTTCAAGTACTTGTTCTATCTTGTTGCGACACGCTTCAATCACTTGCTCAACCGCTGGCTTAACGTGCTCAGGTTTGATTTGTGAAAACGGAGGTAAGTCCGTGAAGGTTAATAGCGGATTAGACATATAAACATTCCTTTGGCTTTAGAGACTTTCGTCTTTTTTGTAATGAGGTCGTCTTACAGTCATCAGGCTAAGGGTCGCCCTAAAAAATCACTTGCGAATAGTTATTAAATAGTGCCCATGAAGGCAAATTTCAATAGCAGAACCAATAACTAACTGCATATTGCGAACGACTGTTCCTGAATTGATCGAGAATTTATGGTCCATTGAGGGTTATAATAGTCTGATTAACCCCACCTACACTAACCACACTCTAATTCGAGAGTGTTACGAGAGTTTAATTTGTTAAGTTATCGCCACAGCTTCCACGCAGGCAACCATGCCGACGTAGTAAAGCATATCGTACAGAGCCTTATTCTTAATTCTTTGAAACAGAAGGATAAGCCTTTTGTTTATCATGATACTCACTCTGGTGTAGGTCGTTACGACTTAACGCATGAATGGTCTGAAAAAACGGGCGAATACAAACAAGGTATTGCACGCGTCTGGGAACAAACAGAACTTCCTGAAGACATTCAAAGCTACCTTGAGTCTATCTCAGCACTCAACAATGGCGAAAAACTGCGTTTCTACCCGGGCTCTCCACGTGTTGCCCGCGCGCACCTGCGCGATCAAGACCGCATGGTACTGACCGAGCTTCACCCTGCCGATCACCCTCTGCTTGAGCAAGAGTTCCACCGCGATCGTCAGGTATCTATCTACAAAGAAGATGGCTTCCAACGCTTAAAAGGCAGCCTGCCACCAAAAGAGCGTCGTGGTTTGGTACTTATCGACCCACCTTACGAGCTGGCAAAAGAGTATCGCGATGTGGTGACGGCGATTGCTCAAAGCCATAAGCGCTGGGCAACCGGTATCTACGCAATTTGGTACCCGGTAGTAAACCGCTGTGATATCGAAGACATGATCGAAGGACTTGAAGGCTTAGGTATCAACAAGATTCTACAAATCGAACTTGGCGTATCACCAGATACCAACGAGCGTGGCATGACAGCATCAGGCATGATTGTTATCAACCCGCCTTGGAAGCTAGAAAGCCAAATGAACGAAATTCTTCCATTCTTGAAGGAAGCAATTGCGCCGGCAACCGGTCACTTCAAAGTAGAGTGGATCGTACCCGAATAATCTCGAACTTAACGTCATGATCTGACGAATATTCAGTAGATTGTGACATACACGAATAAATTTTAAACAGGGAGATTGAGTTCAACCGATCTGCCCTCAATATAATAATTAGACAATTTAAGAATCTATAGGACGTAGGTGTTCAGTGCGATCACTGTACCCACAGCCTTCAATAAATGGAGAAAGTAATGGCGACTCATTTTGATTACATCTGTATCGGTGGCGGTTCAGGCGGCATCGCATCAGCAAACCGCGCAGCAATGCACGGTGCAAAGGTTGCACTTATCGAAGCTCAAGACCTTGGTGGTACTTGTGTAAACGTTGGTTGTGTTCCTAAAAAGGTAATGTGGCATGGCGCTCAAGTTGCTGAAGCGATCAACCTGTACTCTGAAGATTACGGCTTCGACGTTGAAGTAAAAGGCTTCAACTGGAGCAAGTTAGTTGAAAACCGCCAAGCATATATTGGTCGTATCCACGAGTCTTACGATCGCGTTTTGGGTAACAACAAAATAAACGTAATCAAAGGCTTTGCTAAGTTTGTTGACGAGAAAACCGTTGAAGTAAACGGTGAACACTACACTGCGGATCACATCCTGATCGCGGTAGGTGGCCGTCCAACAATTCCAAACATCCCAGGCGCAGAATACGGCATCGACTCAAACGGTTTCTTCGATCTGATGGAGCAACCTAAGCGTGTTGCTGTAATCGGCGCAGGCTACATCGCAGTAGAAATCGCAGGCGTACTAAGTGCACTTGGCACAGAAACACATCTGTTCTGCCGTAAAGAATCTCCACTACGTAGCTTTGATCCAATGATCATCGAAACGCTAGTAGAAGTAATGGAAGCAGAAGGTCCAACACTTCACACGCACTCCGTGCCTAAAGAAGTGGTGAAAGAAGCGGACGGTACGCTGACTCTACACCTAGAGAACGGCAACACTCAAAACGTTGACCACTTAATCTGGGCGATCGGTCGCCACCCAGCGACTGACGCTATCAATCTAGCATCTACTGGCGTTGAGACTAACGATCGTGGCTACATCAAGGTAGACGAGTTCCAAGCGACTAACGTTCCTGGCATCTATTGTGTTGGTGACATCATGGAAGGCGGTATCGAGCTAACACCTGTCGCTGTTAAAGCAGGTCGTCAGCTTTCAGAGCGCCTATTCAACGGCCAAACAAACGCGAAGATGGACTACAAGCTAGTTCCTACTGTTGTATTCAGCCACCCGCCTATCGGTACAATTGGTCTAACGACTCAAGAAGCTGAAGAGCAATACGGCAAAGACAACATCAAGGTTTACACGTCGGGCTTCACGGCAATGTACACAGCAGTAACCAAGCACCGTCAACCTTGTAAGATGAAACTAGTATGTGCTGGCGAAGAAGAGACTGTAGTTGGCCTACACGGCATCGGTTTCACTGTTGATGAAATGATTCAAGGCTTCGGCGTTGCAATGAAGATGGGCGCAACCAAAGCAGACTTCGACTCTGTTGTGGCGATTCACCCAACGGGCAGCGAAGAGTTCGTAACGATGAGATAATCAACACTATTTGTTGATATCTCTTAAAAGCAGGCCTTGTGCCTGCTTTTTTTATGTCCACTCTTGAACCTTACCCCTCAACTCCACGTAACACAGATACTGACCTATCTAGAACAGCAATGGAGTTTGTGATGAATCTACTAATTGAATCATTTGAAGGCGGGATCTACTTGGCTTACCAAATTATTGGCGAGCAAAAGCAGTTAATCAAAAACGACCAACAGCACCCAATGAAGTTTTTAAGTGTTAACCAAGCGCGCGACCACTTTAGCGATCGAGGCGTAGCATCGGCAATGTTGGTTCACAACAGTGCCTACGACGAGATGTGTGGTGAGCATTGTGGTAATACCCAACCATTCGAGATTGATTTGAAATGGAGTTGAATCAAATTCAAATCAATCGTGATAAAAATAGAAAGGCTTGCACTAGTGCAAGCCTTTTTCTTTTGGGTCATATTTCTTCTCGAGCTGTGCGTTTTTGTCTTCGCTTGATGTTTTGCTCTTTCACAACAAAGTCGAACAATGGTGCGAACAAGTTAGCAAACAAGATAGCGAGCATAATGCCTTCTGGATAAGCAGGATTGAGCACTCGGATGCCGACCGTCATTACACCAATCAAGATCCCGTAAGCCCACTTACTCTGATTGGTAAACGCGGCAGAAACTGGATCGGTTGCCATAAAGAAAGTACCAAAAGCAACACCACCCAACACAAAGTGCCAGTAAAACGGCATCGAGAACATCGAGTTGGTATCAGAGCCGATCCAGTTCATCAAACTAGAGGTCACCACAAGACCGATGATAACCCCGGCAACAATACGCCAAGACGCTATCTTCATGAAAATGAGCATCAACCCCGTAAGCATAATTAATAGCGAAGAAACCTCCCCCATCGATCCTGGAATATTACCGATGAACGCATCCATCCAAGTTATTGTCTCGCCAGTCATGTTGTTGATTAAAGAGGTACTGCCTCCCTCATACCACTGACTGAGTGGTGTCGCCCCTGAATAGCCATCAGCCGCCGCGACCCACACAAGCCCACCCGACATGTTGGCTGGATAAGCAAAATAGAGGAAAGCCCGCCCAGCTAACGCAGGGTTAAGGAAGTTTCGTCCTGTACCACCGAACAACTCTTTAGCAACAACGATACCAAAGGTGATGCCTAATGCGGCTTGCCATAGTGGAATCGTCGGCGGGAGAATTAAGGCAAATAAAACCGAACTCACGAAAAAGCCTTCGTTGACTTCGTGCTTGCGAACAACCGCGAACAGTACCTCCCAAAAACCACCAACGACAAAAACCGTGGCATAAACAGGAAGGAAATAGAGCGCCCCAAAAAACATCTGGCTGCCCCAACCGCTTGCCATTAATGATGGCGCATCACCAAATGCCCAAGACAAGCGCCAACTACTCTCGATAACCGAAGTGAGCTCACTCAGTTGATAGCTGGATGTTAGTGCCGAAACACTCTGATGCCCGACGTTATACATGCCCCAGAACATGGCAGGGAAGGTCGCTAGCCACACCAGAATCATGATTCGTTTGAGATCGATACTATCTCGAACGTGAGTCAACCCTCGGTTTACATTGCCAGGCGTGTAAAATATCGTCGCGAACGCCTCATACACTGGGTAGAGTTTTTCGTACTTACCTCCGGCTTCAAATTGCGGTGCCACATCTTCTAAACGTTTTTTAAAACTCATAATCTCAATCACCTTATTGCTTGAGTTATGGTTTTCTACGCATCAAACGCTCAATTTGAACAACTTTTAGCGATTTTTAATCAAGTTCGTATTCAAGAAACTGACCAACATTCAAGAACAAAACCAATGTGAGAAAGTTTGGTTCATAAATAACAAAGCCCCAGCGATAGCTGAGGCTCATTTAGTCTTACTTTAGGTTACTTATTTAACGCACATGACATTAAGCAATGAAGACCCTTTCAATTGGTTTACATTACCATTGGTAAACAGACCCTTCTTGCCTGCCCCCCAATAAGGTAAGTGCATTGGCCAATTCTGTTTTTCCATGACTTTTGAACCCAAAATACTCTGCCACTGCTTTTCAGTCATCAGCTTCATGTTGACCTTATTGCAGACTAATTCAGCGCTACCGTAATCGAGGCGGCTCCAAGGCTTGCCTTGCTCCATATAGAACTGCTGCTGATGGTCTAGGAGGTAAGGAATAGCATATTGGTTGCCCGACACATTGGCTGTCACGCGAATTTCGATTTCTAGATCGTTGTCTGTACTCGCATTACCGCTTGGTAGCGTCTGAATAGCGGCAGCACTCGTTACCGCAGCCGCTTGCTTAACCGCCACAGGTTTCGGCGCAGGTTTAGCTTCTACTTTTACAGGAGCCTTAGGCTTTACAGCTTTTGACTCTGCTGGTTTTGCAACGATAGGCTGTGATGAGGTTTTAGACTTATCAACCATACGAATAAAGGCTTCACCATAACCAGACACCTTGCGTACTTGAGCTAAGTCTTTTCTCGCATCCGAAAATGTAGAGTAAGGACCAATCAAACAACGATAATCGCCACCCTCAGGCTTCATCCATACGTTAGTTGAGATCTTTTCATATAGAGGCTTCGCTCGGTTCAGTGACAAAGGCTTATTTAGCAAACCACATTGAACCCAAAACAGTTCGTTATCTGAATGACGTTTAGGCGCTTTGCTGCCCCATACACCTTTACCGATCGGACATGATTGTTCTAGCTGTGGTAATTGATTGGTGCTTGCTTGAGTGGCATCGCATAGTACCGATTCTGCATTAACTTGGCTCGACACCAGAAGAGATGCAGCGATAAGCCCCATACGATAATTTCTCATCACAACACGACATACAGCATTCATTGTCAATTTCATAACCACCACTTAAACCCTCACGGGTTAATTATTACCGAATCAATGTCGATAAAACATGAATTCCATTTTAAGTATCATTGACACTATCAATAATACTAAGTTCCAGATCCATTAAGCAAAAAAAGAGCCGTAATTG
>NZ_JBHNYN010000026.1:0-41920 GCF_054960695.1 Vibrio sp. PSi01 | reverse complement strand
CTAGATTGTCAACATCAGTAATACCACTTAAAATCGGTATACACAGTCTCACGCTTTCCAAGTACATCAGTCATACACTTGATATTATGAAAAATAAGTCAAATTATGGTTTAGTGAATTGATTCGTAGGTCAGTTGATACAAGCTTTGGGGCATTTGCGAGCTACGAAATACCAACTGTCACGATTCTGGACAAATGAGTTTGGATATTCAAACTAAAACTGATAAGTAGAATTAGTTATGTTGCAGCCATAGTCGTTTGTTCGGGCTCTGTTACCTAAACCGCTTAAGGTATCTAGTGTTCACCCATCCTGTAACCTGTAATCCCGACTCTTGATCTATCCATTCAACTAGAGACCAATTTTTGTCTTTACGAATGATACTTACAACATAACCATGGTGAAAATACCCTAAGATCGCTGATTTAGTAGAAGACTTAGCACGAACATTTAAAGTATCAGCGGAAACATATCGTAGTGTACTTAGAATCTCACGGTCAGGTGCTGACGATACTACTTGTTGATTCACTGCTTTGTTACGTAACCTTTTATCTGACTGTAGATATGCCTTAATGTGATAATCAGCTATAGGAGCCAAAATAATACTTAACATCACTAGGATTAACGGAAAAATATAGCTAACAATAAGGTGTTGTAGCTTAGGTTCTTTTAATGCTTTAATTTCCAGTAAGATATTATTGAGAAGGCTTTCTAAATTTTCAGATTCTGAGTTAGCTGAACTTACCAGTATTTCGGAAGATATCTCATTGATTGTAGCTTCAGTAACTTTCGTTGATCGCATTGCTGCATCAAATAACTCAACCTCAGCCATCTGCTTCAATATAGCTAAGGACGAATTCTGTTGAAACAAATTGACAGGGTCAATGATGTTAGCCATTGTTGCTTGGAATTGCTTCATTGGATTAGCAATAGCTTCCATCATTTCACGATGTTCTTTTAAAGGATCTGGAAATGATAGAGTCATTGCACGCAACTCTTTCATTGGGTCAACTAAAGCAGTTATCATTTCTCGGTGCTCTTTTAAAGGGTCTTCGAACGATGATGTTAGCCCATGCATATCTTTCATTGGACCAGCCAAAGCTTCCATCATTTCACGGTGCTCTTTTAAAGGATCTTGGAATGATGATGTTAGCCCATGCATACCTTTCATTGGATTAGCCAAAGCTTCCATCATTTCACGGTGCTTTTTTAAAGGATCTTGGAATGATGATGTTAGCCCATGCAAATCTTTCATTGGATTAGCCAAAGCTTCCATCATTTCACGGTGCTCTTTTAAAGGATCTTGGAATGATGATGTTAGCCCATGTAAATCTTTCATTGGATTAGCCAAAGCTTCCATCATTTCTCGATGTTCCTTTAGAGGATTATTTCTGATGATCTTGAGATTATCGAGAGCTTGCTTTTGACTCACATTAACACCTTAAGTTTTGATAGCACATACAATATATCGTATCAGAATCTAAATTTTTTTCTTGAACACCAACGCTTTATAGACAAAATTGCGGTTATTCACTATGAAACGCTACCGATATCAATCTGTTGTGTAATTCGAAAGAGAATTTCGGGATTAAACTACGGAAATTTTCCGTATAACCCTCAGATGTATGGATTAGATTAATTTGGTCTATTCTAGCGCATTCTCTGCACTCATTTCGACGGGCCTAAAAAGCTTTGGGGCGAAGACGTGTTTAAACTACCACTTTAAAAAGCTTATACGCTTTCTTAAAAATATCTCGAAGACTGGGATTATTTCTACTAACTTGAATCCGATTCACAAGGACTTTCAGTTTGAGCGACTGATAGGTTAAGAATGAGGTCAAGAATCAGAATTAAATAGTGATATAGGTCACAATAAATAGTTATTTTCCATAGTTCCCCTTAATGTTCCCCCAAAAGTTACACCTTGAAATTAAAGCTTTAAAAAACAATAACTTAAACAGAAAACAAAAATCCCTCTTAAATGCTTTGTTATACAAATTACCACTCTTCGCCTTGTCGGTATGTCTCGTGCCATTCTTTTTCAGCAACTTTCACATGATTTAAAGTTTTATCTGAAAATGCATATGCAAAACCTGACATACAAACAGGATGACCACCAGTCATAAGCTGCTTATGTTTTCCAACAATACCCTGTAGAGTCCTGATTATTTGTATTAACTCGTGATAAGTTTCAGGAAAGTCTTCAGTAATTTTATTTTGATCAAAAAAGTACTTCTTATCGGCGTGTGCAAAATACTTATCACGTTGAGTCAAAATGCTACCAACCTGAGTCTCTACTTTTTCCAAAGCTAAACGCTGCTCTTTGACGAGGCTAGCATCAACCTTCGGGTAGGCTTTACTAATAGCCTTGATATTACTTTCAACAAAAGCCAAAAATTTTTGAAACGTTCTATCTCCTCGCCCACGTTCAATCAACTTAGACACGGTCATAACACAATCGATCTGAATTGATTCAACCATAAGTGGCATCAAAGGATTAGCCCGAGTCATATCATATGGCTCACGTTCCAGAGCTTCAACGTGTGCTCTATAAACTCCGAGTTTTAAAGCAACCTTGGAGTATATAAGGTCGCAATAAGTTGATACATACGACTCATATTGTTCAACTGGATTCAATGTTTTCTCCTAATTTGTATAACGCCCTGTTAAGGTGTGAGCAACGCAATGCCGAAGCTTCCGTATACCACCTTAAACACTAAACGCAACGCATAGTAAAAATGCCACGCGTTGCGAATCACTCTTAAACAGTTTGTTAAATGTTTTCAGCAGTCGTATCGATCTTTTATGTATTGGTGATAATAGCGACCAACTGACCTTGCGCTAATAAACTCTCTAAAAACACTCTCAGGAACTCTACAAAATGTATAGACAGGGTCACTATCTTCAAAGTCAATATACATTCGCATAGACTCAGCTTCATATCCAATTCGGCGAATTGCTGTTGAACTAACATTTACCCATTCTGTCATTAGAAACTCCTATTTCTTTAACCACGGTAGTATTTTTGAAGGACCATAAATGTGACCATCATCTATCCAGAACTTGCCACCATCGTTTGGACCCCAAATCCAATTATCTTCTATCCACCACTTTCCTGAATTATATAGACCCCAAACCCATCCATCATCAATCCAAAACCTACCTGACTCAGATGGTCCCCAAATAAAACCATCATCGATCCAATATCCAGTCTACATACCGCCTCCCGACATTTAACGCCTTGTTAAGGTGTGAGGCACGCAATACTGACGCCTCTGCATACCACCTTAATCACTGTACCTACCGCATAGTAAAAATGCCACGCGTGCCGAATCACCCTTGAACAATTTGTTAGGCAAATTTTAAAGATATGCACCGACTACTGACATGCAGTGCTGAACCGTGTTCTCTTTTTCACCGACTGGCGCGACATAATGAATTGCCGATTCAGCATCCGCCCTACTCGACAACTTACTAATAACCCACGCAGCTAAGTACTTTGATGACAAACAACCACCTGCTGTTGCAAGATTACCATTAGCATAAAATGGCTGCTCTAGAACGGTCACTCCTGATTCGACAACCCAAGGTCTCGTTGTTAAATCGGTACAAGCTGGTATTTGATGCAGTAAGCCAAGCACAGACATGAGCAAAGTACCTGAACATTGCCCACCAATTAACTGAGTTTCAGGGTTTAGCTTTAACCTTGAAAGTATATCTCTATCTTGAGCAATATCGCGCGTTAGTACACCGCTACCAAACAATACAACGTTGGCTTGATTCGCAAACTCTAGAGGCTGTTGAGATTGAATTGTAACTCCGTTCATTGAAGTGACGTACTGAGATGGACTCGTTATTTGCACGTTCCAACCTGCGTCTTTCATTCGGTTTAAAATTCCCGCGGCTATAAATGAATCAAGTTCATTAAATCCGTCAAATGTTAGTACTGCGATATCCATATCTACTCCTATTTGCCTAACGCCCTGTTAAGGTGTGAGCAACGCAATACCGAAGCTCCCGCATACCACCTTAAACACCAAACACAACGCATGGTAAAAATGCCACGCGTTGCGAATCACTCTTAAACAGATTGTTAGGTTTCTTAGGCAAGCTCAGCTAAAAGCTTATCTGCATAATCTGTATCTCCATGCCTACGCTCTTGCACCGAAACCTTGAGGTACTCTTTAAGTTCCACTGGATAGTTTTTGGTTACTTCTAGTAGTTTTGTTCTGAGTATTTTTGCTTGATTTCCTATCGCCGCATATGCCAATTGGTCGGCTAACCTCTTGAGCATTTCATCACTAGTTATAACGGTCGTCAAAGCATATGGATAGTACTGCGCAATATAATTTTGCGTGTACCAGTCATTTCCAAGCCTTGAGATAATAGTTTCACCTAAATCATTGATGCGTGAGAAGTAACGACCAAACGTATTTCCCCAAGTACCGATTGAGCCATGGGTAAGAGAACTCGCATACATATCGTAACGACCAACACCACAACTATTTATAATGATATTTTCCATGCGCATTTTTACGTCGTCTTGTAATAGTTGCCATGCACTAGGCTTCATTAATCTAAAAATCTCAGCGATGTCAGTATCTTCTGCGGCTTCACGCAAGGCTGCACCTAGATGTTCTGTAACTTTCCTTTCATCCTCACCTGATATCTGTTGATAAATAGCACTAAATGCAAACTTAATGTCATCTGTTTTACCTTCACTTCTACGATTAAAGGCAAGAATAAACATATCGACTAACTTGTTATTAGGGACATGTGCAATCAAAGCTTCAGCATATTCAATACTAGGGACAAAATGAGGGTCATAAATTTTGTCAACAACAGGGGCTATATCAAACTCCTCTAGCTCCACATTTAGATAGCTAAGGATAGTATCAAGTAAGATTAAAATTCGAATACAAAACTCTTCTGAATCCTCGGTTACTTCATGGGTTCTAGGGTTTCTAATCCCTATATAGTAACCACGTAACAGTTGTTCAATCCCTTTTTGTTCATCTCTCTCTGAAACGGTATTACCATCATTTATAGGGAGTTTCGGTACATTACCACCAAGAACTTGACCAACTAAATTGGCGCCATCACCTTCACAACCACCTTTTTCTCTTAACAACTGAGTTAAATACTTTGTTCCCTGAAGAATAGCATCCGTATAAAGCCCATGCTCCAGACGATTCCCTATAGCTTCAACAAGTTTCTTGTCGAAGTTGCCCTCGTTAAAATTCTCTTTTCTATACATTTAACTAACCTAGCCTTTTACTTGATACGTAACTTTAATTATTGATAGTTGATTGAAACCTAACGATTAGCTAAGCGGCTAACAAACCTGCCACCTCACCCAATTTAAACACCTTAAACACGTAACTAAACCGAACTGAAAATGCCAAGCGTTTGTTAGTCCGTCTTTAGCGCTTTGTTAGTTTGCCACCGCGATAAAGCCAAAGGTTTAGCGCCAAGGTGCTGAATTGGTTACAAAACTACTGGCTTTGAACTCATAAGTAAAATGAATAGTTCGAAATTCAAACCCAATCACCAAACGTACTTGGCAAAGAAGACTTTCGAAGATACTGATAGCCAAACACGCCAAGCCTTGAAAGATGTGATTCACTAAAAACACCAAAGAAGCCGCGCCAAAGAACTTGTGAAAAAAAAACCTTACTAACGTAGAAGAACTGAATAACGCGTAAATCACTTAAACGAAAAACTCACTACGCATGATAAACAATACGATGATGATGATTGGAGAACTGACAGGTGAATAGCAAAGAAACAGAGTGAGCTTTTAGACTAAAAATGCTTTTCTGCCCTTTGCAAACTAACGCCCGCTTAAACTGTGAGTTAACGTGTGCCATGTCTGAGCGCTAGCGAGTTCGGCACGCGTTCACGAATCAGATTTAAAGCGTTTGTTAGTTTCATTGTATCTCAAACAAAAACATAGACTTAAAGCCACGACTAATACGATGTTGAATAGCTTCATGCAACTGGCTATGTAACTCATCAAATCTCTTTTTGTGGCTAATGACTTCGCCCATATTCTGCATATTACCACTGACAAAGTGATACAACTGACTGTTCAATACTGAAGAGACAACACTGATGCTATCAAGGTATTGATTCATTGACTCGTAGTTTTTTATTGCGCTGTCATCTAGACGAACATTCCAGAAGCTAAGCTCACGGTTAGACTTATAAAGGCTTCTTCTCGCTTGGTACAGGTTGCCCCAAACATTATTGAGGTGCTCTACACGTTTGATTGATACGCTTTGATCTTCGACGACAACCCCAGGAACAGGACATATATGATCATAATGAAAGCGCAGTTCATGTAGGTTTTCTTCAATTTCATCGATCGATGCGATATACCTCTTAGCCGCAATATATGAATCTTCTTTTCGTTTGTTGTTTAACCACTGAAAGTAGGTATAGAAACCAAATGTAAAACCAAGAAAAGTGACGATTAACGTACCAATATCAGTCCACTTTACTGAATCAAACATAGATTCTCGGTCAGTTACCCCAATAAAAAATCCAACGGCTACTAGATAGATCCCAGTAAGCCCAATAACTACTTTCTTCACTACTCAGAAACCTTAATGTGATGAATTCAAATATAAAACTAACGCCCAATTAAGGTGTGAGCCACGCTACCACGGAACTCAATTTGAACACCGTAAACACTAAACTAGACCCAAACCAAAAATGCCAAGCGTGGGGAATCACTCTTAAATTGCTTGTTATGGCACTATTTCCTTATCAAGTACTCTGCTTTAGCTAACAATTTCGAGTATCGGTCTAATATATCACTAATACCAAATCTAATTAGCCACTCTCCTTTTCCAGGAAACCCGCCCATTTGGCTGACATTTATACTTGCTTGAGGGTCCGGCAATATCAACCCTCTATGATAGAACTCTTGCGTATACGCATATATTTCATCCATATCAAAAATAAGATCTACACCATAATTATTATGGCTACTTAAGCTGTACATAGGATAAATCATTTCTGGATCGCTAGGGTTTAGTGAACAAAGTTTTATAAAAAACTCTGTTTTCCTAGTATTTAGCCCTTTTGTGGATGATACAAATCGTTCAATTTGTGTTTCGGTAAAATCGAAATCTGGATCAGAAGAAAATAATAGTGCATAAGTAGCCAAAACAACATCGCAGGGGGTATCTGTAACAGCAGAAGCAAAATCTGCCGCGACCCTTTTCCCTGTGTCACTTAAACACCGATTTCTAAACTCTAAGCGCTCATCTTCTGTCATTCGATCAGTACAAAGCTGTATGCTTTGTAAGAACTGTTCCATACGATACTGTTGATAACCAAACTTAGCTGCTCGCAAAACTGAAAACACTTCTGTCGCAATGCCAACTTCAGTTGAACATGCCGATACTAAATTTTTCAATATTCCTCCTAAGCCTGAATCTGGCGAGTGCCATAACAGCTATATTAGACAGAATAATTCTGTATTTTGTCCCTGAAACAATTCTGTCTAGTCATCTCAACAGTTCAGGCTCGGTCTAATAACCCATTTAATAACAGAACCTTACCTGATTACTGCTTTATCGAACATGACCAAAAGCAGAAATTTTCTATATAGTTCCAGTAAAATGCAGAAAACACCTCAATGTGTGAGTTAATCGTTACCTTCTTCGGTGATTTACTGACCAAATCCTAGGCAATTTTGATCTAAGTCTTTGGGTTGGGTGATGAGTGAACCGCAGTTCAGGCAATGAATTGTCACGGATTGGGGAGCTGTACACTCAAACAAAAACGCCGACATGATTGTCGGCGTCTACGCCATTGGTATGGATGAATGTGAGGTAGTAACTACTTCGCCATGGTACTCAAAAATTCGGCTTCGAATTCTTCATCGGCTTCTCGGGTTAGGCATTCCACCAGCCAGTTGATACTTTCATGATCTAGGTTACTGTTCACCACGAACGCTTGTTTTACACCAAACTCACCAAGCTTGGCTGAACCATAGTTCTTGAACGATTTATTGCCGTGATAATGGAGTGATTTAACCGCTTCTGCGTTGGGTTCAGGTAATTCATCCAGTGTGTTGGCAAGCTGAATCACCAACTCCATAGGATTCTTAGATGACGAGATACGATACAAAAATCCGCCCTCGACTTTCTGTCTAACCCAGTAATCAAAGCTGCTGCAATCCATCACCTTATCACTGACCAGTGCCGCTTCGCTGCGATAAGCACATGCTTCTAACATCACAGGTGTGTGTTTAAATTCTGGCTGTCCTGAATTGGAATCGGTGTTAGGTAAAATCAGGTCACACGGCTTGCTGTCTTTGGCCGTGGTGCCGTTCCAGTGGATCGGCATAAACACCTGCTCTTTACGCATCTCTTGGGTTAATACCAAGCGCGCTTGAGACTCACCTTGAGCGCTTTTCACTTTAACAACCTGGTTGGTTTGGTTTGTGCCCGTTTCCAATCCAAATCTCTTGGCGGTTTCAGGGTGAACAGCAATGAACGGCTCGGGAGTGTGGTCTCCAAGTGATGAGGCAAGCCCTGTTCTACTCATGGTATGCCATTGATCGCGCACTCGTCCGCTGTTCATAATAAGCGGATAGTCTGGTGACGACGTCGTTAATGGTAAAGCATGTTCAACCGCAACGAACTGGGCTTTTCCTGACTTAGTGAAAAACTCGCCATCAGTGAACATTCGTTTATTTACGATATCTTGCTGTAATTCTAGTACAGGCCATTGCTGGGGTTTTAGCTCGCTATAACCTTTATCGTCCAATTTGGTTAGACCAATTAAACACAGGTCTCGCGTTTTACCGTTAGTATTATCAAGCCCCGTCATTTGACAGTACTCTTCAAATATCTGCCCTTCATGACGATAATCAAAGGCATGTTGATGACCCATTTTCTGCGCCACTTCTTTAATCATCCACCAATCAGGTTTAGCTTCACCCGGGCTTGGCAATATGCGGCGCTGCCTTGATATACGGCGCTCGGAGTTGGTCACGGTACCCGATTTTTCACTCCAACCTTGCGCAGGTAACACAACATCGGCCAAGCGTGTGGTTTCAGTATCGGCGATGCAATCTGACACCACCACAAATGGACAGTTTTCTAGCGCTGCTTTCACTCTCGCACTGTCTGGAAGGCTCACCACAGGGTTGGTCGCCATAATCCACACCGCTTTGATCTTGCCTTCAAGCATGTCGTCAAACAACTCGACTGCTTTCAAGCCGGGTTGGGTTGCTAAGTTATCGGTTTGCCAAAAATCACTCACCGTTTGGTGTGATTTCTCATCCCCAAACTCAAAGTGCGCCGCTAGCGTATTCGCTAAACCACCAACTTCGCGACCGCCCATTGCGTTGGGCTGACCTGTCACAGAGAAAGGCCCCATACCTGCTTGTCCGATTTTTCCGGTGGCTAAATGACAGTTGAGAATAGCGTTCACTTTGTCACAACCTTGGCTCGACTGATTCACGCCCTGAGAATAAATGGTGACGACTTTTTGTTTAGAAGCGAACGCGCGATAGAAGCGCTCAACCTCTTGTTCCGCTAACCCGGTCAGTTGGCTGACGCTTTGCTCTGAATTGATGCTTGAATCAGCGTGGTAAACATACTTCTTTGCTGACTTGATCGCTTGTTGGAAGCCTTCTGTATGTTTGCTTATATAGCCTTCATCAAGTGCATCATTATCCGCTAAGTATGAAAGTAACCCGTTAAACAAGGCCACGTCAGAGCCCGATTCAATCGCTAAATGTTGATCTGCTATTTCACATGTGTCGGTATAACGAGGATCTATGACGATCACTTGCAGTTTGGGATTCGCTTGCTTAGCTGCTCTTAACCTTTGAAAAAGAACCGGATGACACCATGCTAAGTTTGAGCCAGTAATCACGACCAAGTCGGTTTGCTCTAAATCTTCATAACAAATAGGAACCGTGTCGCTACCAAATGCACGTTTATGTCCAACAACGCTCGATGCCATGCAAAGCCTTGAGTTACTGTCAATGTTTCCGCTACCAATAAAGCCTTTCATCAGCTTATTAGCAACGTAATAGTCTTCTGTTAACAGTTGGCCAGAGACATAGAACGCAACTGAATCAGGACCAAACTCTTCAATGGTTTGGTTAAACCTATCAGCGACCAATTGAGTGGCGTCATCCCATACGAGTTCGTGTTTTTGTTGATTCTGAATATGAGTAGGTTGAGTAAGACGACCTAGAGGTGTTACGGTTTCACCTAGAGCAATACCTTTAGTACATAACTTTCCATAATTCGACGGGTGTTCTTTGTCACCACGTACTTCAAGCTTACCTAATGCAGTGGGCCTCGCTTCTATTCCGCATCCAACACCACAATAGGCACATGTCGATTTTATCCAGCCACTGTTTGAATCACTCATCCGTTTCTCGCTCAATTATCCAAAATTGCATTTGTTTAACTAAAGCAAATAGCACGCCATTAAATCCAAGAATTAAACAAATAAGAAAAATCGCTATAAAACAATAATTTATCGGAATAAAAACAATAATAAACCAGTTACTAAGAACTGGTTGATATCAAAAACTTATTTTTTGCACCATCTTGCGGAAAGTTGCACCACAAACGTTCATTTCCATAAATTTAACAAAAAAATTACATACCACTTTAGGGGTAATTGCGTTCTACCTATAATTTTTAATTTATTGAAAAATATAAATTTTATTTTATTTATTTTGCTAAATCACAATTTGGCACCCTCCTTGCTCTACTAAAAACCAAGAGTTAGAAAAACAATTTTTGTTTTCTTGATAATGATGAATTGAGTGGAATCTCAACCCGGTATTCATTTGTTAACCATTAGAAGTTAAACGCTATAAACGTTAACGCTATAAACAATGAAGCCGAGAATAAGGAATGGATTATGAGCAAGAAGAAGATCGTCGTCGTTGGTAACGGTATGGTTGGACACAAATTTATCGACAACATTTTACAATCAGAAAGTGATGATTTTGATGTAATTACTTTCAGCGAAGAACCTAGGTTAGCCTATGACCGAGTCCAGCTTACAGCTTACTTCAAACGTGGAAATGCCGAAGATTTGGCATTGACCAGCGAAGAGTATTACCAAAGCAATGGCGTCAACTACCTATTGAACGCAAAAGTCGCTCAACTAGACACTGACAATAAGTGCGTTGTGACAGAGTCGGGACATACCGAGAGTTATGACACATTAATTCTAGCGACGGGTTCATTTCCTTTTGTTCCTCCTATTCCCGGTAACGACCAAGAACATTGCCACGTTTATCGCACCATCGAAGACTTAGACGCTATTGAATTATCAAGCAAAAGCAGTAAATCGGGCGTGGTTATTGGTGGTGGCCTGCTTGGCTTAGAAGCCGCAAATGCAGTTAAAAACCTTGGTTTGGAAACCCATGTGGTGGAGTTCGCTCCTCGCCTGATGGCCGTACAGTTGGATGACGGTGGCGGTGCGCTTTTACGCCGTAAAATTGAAGACCTTGGTGTTCAGGTTCACACTGAGAAGGCAACCTCTGAGATAGTCGCGGGTGAGACTTCTCGCTACCGTATGAACTTCGCAGACGGCACCCATCTTGAAACCGATATGATTGTGTTTTCTGCGGGTATTCGTCCTCAAGATGCCCTAGCTCGTAGCTCTGATATTGCCATTGGTGAACGTGGCGGCATCGTGATTAACGATCATTGCCAAACCAACATTGACAATGTGTATGCGATTGGTGAATGTGCACTTTGGGACAACAAGATCTTCGGCTTAGTGGCTCCTGGCTATTCAATGGCGAAAGTCGCAGCAGCGCATATCATCTCTGATGGCGCGAGCGACGCTTCGTTTACTGGTGCCGACATGAGCACTAAGCTCAAACTGCTTGGTGTTGATGTCGCAAGTATAGGTGAAGTACACGGCCAAACAGAAGGTGCTCAATCGTATACTTATAACGACGAAATCGAGCAAGTTTACAAACGCCTTATCATCTCAGCTGATGGTAAAAAGATTGTTGGTGCAGTATTGGTGGGCGACGCAGAGGCTTACGGGTCACTACTGCAAATCAAACAAAATGATATGCCTCTTCCTGAAAACCCATCCGTGCTTATTCTGCCAAACCTCGCGGACGATTCTGGTTCAGCAATGGGTGTTGAAGCCCTGCCTGACAGCGCAGTGATTTGTTCGTGTTTTGATGTGACCAAAGGCAATATCAAAGACGCCGTATCTGCTGGATGCACCACCATGGCAGCATTAAAAGAAACAACCAATGCTTCAACAGGTTGTGGTGGTTGTTCTGCGCTTGCTAAACAAGTTCTAGACAGTGAACTAAGCAACCTTGGTGTGGAAGTCTCAAACGATATTTGTGAGCACTTTGCCTATTCTCGACAAGAACTTACCGACATTATCCGCGTCAACAAAATTAAGACATTCGATGAGCTATTGGATTCTCATGGCAATGGATTAGGCTGTACAGTTTGTAAGCCTGCAGTCGGTTCAATTTTGGCTTCTTACTGGAACGATTACATCCTAGAAGATCAGCATATTGAACTGCAAGACACCAACGATATCTACCTAGGCAACATGCAAAAAGACGGCACTTATTCAGTTGTGCCACGTATTGCAGGCGGTGAAATCACACCTGACAAATTGATCGTGCTTGGCGAAGTCGCGAAAGAGTTCGACCTTTACACCAAAATCACCGGTGGTCAGCGTGTCGATTTGTTTGGTGCGCAGCTTAACGAACTGCCTATCATTTGGAAAAAGCTGATTGATGCAGGTTTCGAAACAGGCCACGCCTACGGTAAGTCGGTTCGTACTGTTAAGTCGTGTGTGGGCAGCACTTGGTGCCGATACGGTATCGACGACAGCGTAGGCTTAGCGATTCGATTAGAGAACCGCTACAAAGGGCTACGCTCGCCACATAAAACCAAGTTTGCAGTTTCTGGCTGTACTCGTGAATGTGCAGAAGCGCAGTCGAAAGACTTCGGCATTATCGCGACCGACAAAGGTTGGAACCTCTACATCTGTGGTAACGGTGGTATGCGCCCTCGCCATGGTGACCTTTTTGCTACCGACCTTGATGAAACCACCCTTCTGCAATACATAGACCGCATTCTAATGTTCTACACACGTACTGCAGATCGCCTGCAACGCACATCAGTATGGATGGAAAACCTTGAAGGCGGCATTGAATACCTCAAACAAGTCGTGATTGAAGACAAGCTCAATGTTGTTGAAGAACTTGAAGCCGACATCGCGCTCAACATCGAGAAATACCAGTGTGAATGGAAAACCACCATCGAAAACCCTGAAAAGATGAAGCGCTTCCAGCACTACATCAACAGCGAAGAGATGGACACTAGCCTTTCATTCATCAAAGAACGAGAGCAGCGCTTTCCTAAACCAAACATTAGCGCGTCTTTAGATTCGCAACGCGATGAAAAGCTAACCAAGGCTGACCAAATCGAAGTGACTGAAGTTTCATAAATATCAGTTTCATCAGCTTTATAAACAACAGTAGTCGTACCCCCAAAAAACAGTTGAGTAAGGTAAAGCATCTAACATAAAACGCTAGGAAGTGACTGGCATGCTCAGCAAGTCGCTCCCGCCGCTCAGCTATAAAGACAAGAAAGACGACTCAAATGACAAAGATTACAGCAGCTCGGAAACGAACTGCTTAGAAACGAAAAAATTAGAGAAATGATTAAAGACTCAATTTTAGACTAGGAGAAAGTCATGGAAAATTGGACAACCGTATGCAACACCAAGGACTTAACCCCAAACGGTGGTATTTGCGCCAAAGTAGACGATAACCAAGTGGCTATTTTTTACTGCAAACGCAGTGACACACTGTATGGGCTATCTAACTACGACCCTATCGGCAAAGCGAATGTGATGTCTCGTGGTATCATTGGCTCATTAAGCGGTGAACCGTATGTCGCGTCGCCCTTATACAAGCAGCATTACCACTTAGAAACTGGAGCATGTCTTGAACAACCAGAACTCAAGCTCATGAAATTTGAAGTTCGCAAGCAAGGTGAACATGTACAAGTTCTCGCACCGCTTGCTATCGCCAGTTAATAAACAGCCGACATCATCCTCAAAACGCTTTAAGGCGTGAGTAATTTCGGCATAAAGGTTTAGCACATTTAAGCGTTCGAATTTCGGAAGTAACGCACGTGCTCAAGCCAGGTAATTTTCCAGATTTAAAGGATTTAAACCATGGATAACACAAAATTTTCGCTGCTTTCATTTACGGGTAAGATGAAAACCTTACACCTAAGTTGGATGGCCTTTTTTATCACCTTTGTTGTATGGTTCAACTTTGCTCCCCTACTGCAAATGGTGAAAACCACGCTTGGTCTTTCTACTGAAGAGATCAAAACACTTCTGATCCTCAACGTTGCATTGACTATTCCAGCGCGTGTCGCGATTGGTATGTTAACCGATAGGTATGGCCCAAGGTTGGTCTACTCTTCACTACTGGCTGTCTGTTCAATTCCTTGTTTTATGTTTGCGATGGCAGACTCTTTCATTCAAGCGGCGATTGCACGTTTCCTATTAGGTTTCATTGGCGCAGGCTTCGTTGTTGGTATTCGCCTTGTGTCTGAGTGGTTCCCACACAATGAACTGGGTACAGCAGAAGGTATTTACGGCGGTTGGGGTAACTTCGGTTCAGCAGCGGCAGCATTCACACTTCCCACATTAGCTCTAGCGTTTGGTGGTGAAGATGGCTGGCGTTATGCAGTCGGTATTACTGGCGCAATGAGCTTAGCGTTCTCGTTTATCTTCTACAAAAACGTAACAGACACACCAAAAGGCTCAACGTACTTCAAACCGGCTCAAGTAACAGCGATGGAAGTAACATCAAAGGGTGACTTTTTCTTCTTACTTATTATGAAGATCCCGATGTATGCCGCTCTTGCTCTACTAACATGGAAACTATCGCCAACCAACATCAACATGCTTTCTGATATGGCGGTTAACTCGGTTTACGTGGGTTTAGCCGCACTTTACGTATATGAAGTTTCACAAGTTTGGAAAGTGAACAAAAACGTATTTAAAGAAGAAGTACCAGAAATTCACCAGTACAAATTTAAGCAAGTAGCGGTACTGAACGTATTATATTTCGCGACATTTGGTTCTGAGCTGGCTGTTGTTTCTATGTTGCCACTGTTCTTCTCTGAAACCTTTGAATTAACACCCGTTCTTGCAGGTATGGTTGCATCGGCTTATGCCTTTATGAACCTAATGTCTCGCCCAGGTGGTGGTTGGATTTCAGATAAATTCGGTCGTAAACCAACCCTGCTTATTCTAACGATTGGTCTTGCTGTAGGTTACTTCGCAATGGGTCAAGTAGACAGTACATGGCCTGTATGGCTAGCGGTTGTCGCAGCAATGGCGTGTTCTTTCTTCGTTCAAGCGGGTGAAGGTGCGGTATTTGCGACAGTTCCTCTAATCAAACGACGCATGACAGGTCAGATTGCAGGTATGACTGGTGCTTACGGTAACGTTGGTGCGGTAGTTTACCTAACAGTATTGTCTTTCGTGAGCTACCAAACGTTTTTCTTAGTGATTGCTGCAACAGCGGTACTTGGCTTTGTGACTCTATTGTTCATGGAAGAACCTAACGGTCAAATTGCTGAAGTTAACGATGATGGCAGTGTCACGCTTATCAATGTTTCGAGTTAGTCTGAGCACTAACGGTTAACGTAGATATTATCAAATCGGGAGGAGCACCTTAGCTGACATATTTATGCTTGAATCTTTAATGCTTAAATGTACTAACGCATAAGTTTATTCAAGTTTCGATATATCAATGCTGGGTGCTTCGTTCAAAGGCTCTACGTTCACTAGGGCTTTTGTTCTTCCTAGGGGGTTCTGTCAAGGAAGCGGGAAGAAGAGCAGTTAAGAAGAAGAACAGTTATGACAATTTCATTCAGCCAAGGGCAAGTCATCACACCGGAATCGAACAACCAACTAACGCTCAAGTTTGGTGGCTATTCGAATAAAGGCGTACGTGATGAAAACCAAGATGCAATCATTGTAAAACACCCCAAAACTCGCGCAGAGCAAGAGTTAAAAGGCAGTGTTGCTTGTATAGCGGATGGTGCAAGTTGCAGTGAACACGGTCAAAAAGCCAGCCATACCAGCGTGATGCAATTCATTGATGACTATTACTCAACCCCGCAGAGCTGGAGTATTCAACGTTCAGCTCAAAAAGTCCTAACCTCGCTCAACTCTTGGCTTTTTAACACTTCAGTCTCAAATATCCACCCCACTCAACAAGTTAACCATAATGCGCTCGTTTCCACTTTTAGCAGCGTGATCCTAAAATCAAACACCGCCCATATATTCCATGTCGGCGACAGTCGTATTTATCTATTGAGAGATGGCGAATTACGTCAGCTTACTCGCGATCATACCCGCAAGAATATGGGACAGAAACACTACCTAACACGAGCTTTAGGTATGGATAACCAACTCAACGTTGATTACCAAACACTACCGATTAAAAAAAATGACTGCTTCATCCTTACATCAGATGGCGTGCATGAGTTTGTTTCCCCTAACACCTTCAAGGAACACATCGACAAACCCGGAGCGGATTTCGAATATGCAGCACAAACCATCTGTAACACCGCTTTAAGCCACAATAGCTCTGATAACGTGAGCTGCTTGATTGTGCAAGTCAGTCATCTACCTAAGCCTTCGCTCATTGAGTTCCATGAAAAGCTCGCTAAACGAGCCATCCCACCCGCTTTAAAGCTCGGGCAAAGCATCGACAACTATATGGTACTCGAAGTCCTATATGCAGGTTCAAGAAGCCATGTATACCGTGTCATGCACAAAGAGACACAAACCGAATTCGTCCTCAAGGTACCTTCGGTTCAGTATCACGACAGCCCAGCACAACTGAGCGCGTTTTTTAACGAGCAATGGGCAGGAATCCTACTGAACAACAAGAAAGTAATGAAGGTCTACCCGACGCCAGAACACTCGCAATTCCTATATCAAATTTGTGAATGGGTAGAAGGCATCACGCTGAGACAGTGGATGTACGACAATCCAAAACCTTCACTCAAACAAGTGCGCGATATACTCGATAAGATCACACAAGGTATCCGAGTGCTACAACGTGCAGATATGGTGCACAGAGACTTAAAACCTGAAAACATCATGATTCAACGTGATGGCGAGATTAAAATAATTGATCTTGGGGCTGTGTTGGTAAGAGGTATTGAAGAAGGAAGTAAATCAGAGCAAGACTCGGTACCATTGGGCGCTGTTAATTACATTGCACCGGAAACCATAAAGCACAATACCGCGACCACAAGTTCGGATCTATTCTCTATTGCAGTCATCGGGTATGAAATGCTCACAGGCGAACTGCCCTACTCTGAGATGTCTGCACAATCGCTCAAGCAATCTCGTCATCATCAATGGGAATACCAATCGCTGACACAAAAGCGTACTGACATACCAGCTTGGGTTGATTTGGTTTTACAAAAAGCGTGTGCCGAATCGCCAAGCGAACGCCATCAAGTGTTAGGGGACTTTGTGGCCGACCTTTACACACCTAACCAAAGCTTGGTAAAAAGCAAAGCCAAGCAACCTTTGATAAACCGAAACCCGATCCAGTTTTGGAAAGTTTTAGCCTTGTTGCTCGGCATTATTGCGATAGTAGAACTAGGTTTGTTGTTAAACCCAAGCTAGATACGTTTACGAATTAGCCTCGCCTAACTAAGCTTCTTGGCACTAATTCAATACCCGCTTGATAACGTTTAGCAGAAGCGTTCAAAGCCAGAGCAAAAGCACTATCCGCAATTACTTCAAACTGCTGCGGAAGTGAATGGACCTTAAAAGGCAAGAAATCGAGCAGTCGGTTATCACCAAAGGTCGCCAACTTCACTTGATTAACCAGTTCTGGCTTTTCGACCATTACATCAAGTACACCCTCTAACAAGGTGTATGACATGGTGACAATCGCATCGGGCACTGCGTCTTTTGCAATCCAACCTTCAAAAATTTCACGCCCAGATTCTCGGTCAAAGTGCTCGCCGTAACCAACAACGGTAGGTTTGTTTTCTGACAGCCCGACTTGTTGACCATACGCTTTGTTTGCCGCTTCGAAACCCAACTGACGTTCACGTGAGATGTTCAGATCTGGCAATGCACCTATCAAACCAACACTCTCAATACTGTCATCAAGAATAGAATGCGTCAGCTCAAACGCAGCTTCAAAATCTTCACTGATCACACAAGCAAAATGCTCATCATCTAATGGACGATCAATCGCGATTACGGGGGTGCCTGAGTTTTGCAGCTTCAAGTAAAACTCATTAGCGTCTGGCATAGAGCTCGCCACCAGCAAGGCATCAATACGACGACTCACCAAAGCGTCAGCGACTTTACGTTCGGTTTCAGCATCATCATCTGAACAGCCGATCAGGATTTGATAGCCCACTTTACGTGAGTTCTGCTCTATCAATTTTGCTAAACGCGCGTAACTGCTGTTTTCAAGATCAGGAATAATCAAACCAAATGAACGACTATTACCAGCACGCAGCGACGAAGCAGCATGATCTGGACGGTAGTTGTACTCATCAACGACTGCCATCACTTTCTGCTGAGTCTTTTCGCTGATTCTGTATTTCTGCGCCTTGCCGTTGATCACATAGCTAGCAGTGGTTTTCGACACACCAGCTAGTTTGGCAATTTCATCAAGTGTCATATGGGTGACCTGTATTTTGTGCGTAGGATCATATAACCAATATTCTGATCCTTGGATTAGTTGAATTATATGCTGAATCGATTCAGTATAAAAGCTGAAAGGATTCAGCAAAATCTGAAAAGTGACTTCAATCATCCTTTTGAATGAATTGAGAGCCATTTGTCGTTAATAAGCTTTTCATTATTTACGAATCGCAACCGAAGCAAATTAACGACACGCAGCAAACTATTTTGAAAACCAAAATCGGCTTTGCTGAATTTTTTTACACTAAATGCTGAACCGATTCAGCCAGGGTAAAACAAAGAGCAAGCAAAGAGTAAAGTTCACTAATTCTTGCTCTAAACTGAATCGTAGCGAAACACAAATTCTCAAGCGATACGCTAAAGAGGCACCATGCTTAAATTATCAAAATCTGACATTACTCTAGGCCAAACTGCCGAAGACAAATTCAAAGCAATCCAAAACATTGCTGGCGACTTAACGGTGAAAGGCTTAGTTGAATCTGGCTACGTTGAAGGAATGCTGAACCGTGAAAACCAGAACTCTACGTTCCTAGGTAACGGCATCGCGATTCCTCACGGAACCACTGATACTCGTGGCCTAGTAAAAGAGACAGGCGTTGCGGTACACCACTTCCCTGAAGGTATTGATTGGGCAGACGGCAACCGTGTTTACGTTGCGATTGGTATTGCGGCTAAATCTGACGAGCACTTAGGCATTCTTAAGCAACTGACCAAAGTTCTCGCTGCAGACGGTGTCGAAGAGAAGTTAAAGCAAGCGAAATCAGAAGACGAAATCATCGCTCTACTGAACGGTGAAGTTCAACTTGAAGCCGATCTAGACGCTTCTTTAGTGCAGCTACTGTTCCCTGCAAGCGACATGATTCAAATGTCTGCAGTAGCGGGCGGCCTACTTAAGAATACAGGTTGTACGGACAACGCATTCGTTGCTGACCTCGTAACAAAAACACCGACTCACCTAGGCCAAGGCCTTTGGTTGTTGGGCAGCGACAAAGGCGTAACTCGCACTGGCGTATCGTTCGTTTCAACGGCTAACCATTGTGAGTACGAAGGCACACCCGTTAAAGCATTGGTAGCGTTCGCCGCTTGTAACAGCGCTCACCAATCTATTTTAGCGAACCTAAGCAAAATGATTTTCGAAGGTAAACAGCAACAACTGTTGACTGCTGACATAGCACAAGTCATTGGCCTTCTAAGAGATGAAGCGGTTTCTACAGCGTCTCAAGACGATGACAACTGCGCGGTATTTAAAATCAAAAATGCTCACGGCTTACACGCTCGTCCGGGTGCAATGCTAGTCGCTGAAGCGAAGAAATTCGAGTCAACCATTCGCGTTTCAAACCTAGATGGTGACGGAAAAGAAGTGAATGCGAAGAGCTTGATGAAAGTGATCGCTCTTGGCGTTAAACACGGCCATCAGCTTCAGTTTGTTGCTGAAGGTGAAGATGCAGCACAAGCTCTTGAATCGATTGGTAAAGCTATCGCTTCAGGCCTTGGTGAAGGTTAAGGAATCGATATGTCTGATAAACAAATCAAAGCCGTTACCGTTACGCTAAACCCTGCTCTAGACCTGACTGGCGCTATCGACGCACTTAACGTGGGTTCAGTCAGCCTAGTGAACAAAGGTTCTCTACATGCAGCAGGCAAAGGTGTAAACGTAGCAAAAGTACTTTCAGAGCTTGGCGCGAAGGTTACCGTAACTGGTTTCCTTGGTCGTAATAACGAAGAAGCATTCTGCCAACTGTTCGAACAGATGGGCGCAACTGACCGCTTCATCCGTGTCGACGGCGCGACTCGCATCAACGTGAAATTGGTAGAAAACTCAGGCCAAGTAAGCGACATCAACTTCCCAGGTGTTCCTGTTGATGCTGACGCTATCAAAGCGTTTGAAGAAACGTTGTTAGAGCTTGCTGAAACACACGATTACTTCGTGATTGCAGGCAGCTTGCCACAAGGCGTATCACCAGAGCTTTGCGCTTCTTGGGTACAACGCTTGCGTGACCTAGGTAAAAAGGTGCTGTTCGACAGCAGCCGTGACGCACTTAAAGCCGGTATCAATGCACAGCCTTGGTTAATTAAACCAAACGATGAAGAGCTTTCTCAGCTGTTCAATGCAGAACTAACCACACGCGACCAATGCCAACACGCAGGCCAAGCCCTCAGTGAAAAAGGCATCGAGAACATCGTGGTGTCACTTGGCGCTGAAGGCGTGATGTGGCTAAACCAAGGTGAATGGCTACATGCTCAACCGCCGCGCATGCAAGTGGTAAGCACGGTTGGCGCAGGCGACACATTAGTCGCTGGCCTATGTTGGGGTCACATGCAACAGATGCCAAAACCAGAACTTATTAAATTCGCAACCGCCTTATCTGCTCTAGCAGTTTCACAGGTAGGCGTGGGCATTACCAGCCAACAAGAGCTGGATTCAGTACTACAAAATATCCAATTACAGTCGCTTAGTGCTCCAACTAACCAGTTAGACACAAGCAAATAGGACAAAAGGTTTATTATGAATATTACCATTATCACGGCTTGCCCTAGTGGCGTAGCAAACAGCATCATCGCAGCAGGCTTGTTAGAGCAAGCAACAAAAGCACTGGGTTGGAACGCCGCTATTGAATGCCAATCAAGCGTGCTACCTGACTCAACCGTATCACAAGACACTATCGACAGCAGCGACGTTGTGGTTATCGCAGCTAACACAAACGTTGATAAAGCACGTTTTGTTGGTAAGAAAGTGTACCAAGCGGCTATCTCTGAATGCACTGCAGATGCAAAAGCATTTCTAGAGAAAGCGGTAGCAGAAGCAACAGTACTAGACGCTTCTCAAGTTGAGTCTACAGTGGAAGTGACTGGTACATCAGTAAACTCTTCTACAACGGCAAGCACAGGCAGCAAAAAGATCGTAGCGATTACGGCTTGCCCGACTGGCGTTGCACACACCTTTATGGCAGCTGAAGCGCTTGAAGCAGAAGGTAAACGCCTAGGTCACCAAATTAAAGTGGAAACTCGCGGCTCTGTAGGTGCGAAGAACCAACTGACAGACCAAGAAATCGCAGATGCTGACCTTGTTATCATCGCGGCAGACATCGATGTTCCTTTGGATCGTTTTAACGGCAAAGCGCTATACAAAACGACAACGGGTCCTGCGCTTAAGAAAACAAAGCAAGAGATGGAAAAAGCGTTCGCAGAAGCTAAACCATACCAACACACTGCTTCTTCAAATTCAGCACCTGCTGACGAGAAGAAAGGCGTGTACAAGCACCTAATGACAGGTGTATCGCACATGCTTCCTGTAGTTGTTGCGGGGGGTTTGATCATAGCTCTGTCTTTCGTATTCGGTATCGAAGCGTTTAAAGAAGAAGGCACACTAGCAGCAGCATTGATGACTATCGGTGGTGGTTCTGCATTCGCTCTAATGATTCCTGTTCTTGCTGGTTTCATTGCATTCTCAATTGCTGACCGTCCGGGTCTGGCTCCAGGTCTAATCGGCGGTATGCTGGCTAGCTCAACGGGCGCAGGTTTCCTAGGTGGTATCGCAGCAGGTTTCATTGCCGGTTACGCAGCGAAATTCATTGCCGACAAGGTTCAACTTCCACAATCCATGGAAGCCCTCAAGCCAATCCTGATCATTCCGTTTATCGCGAGTTTGTTCACTGGTTTGGTGATGGTTTACATCGTGGGTGGCCCTGTTTCTGGCGTGATGAGCGCAATGACGACTTTCCTAAACAACATGGGAACGTCTAATGCGATTCTTCTGGGTGTGATTCTAGGCGCAATGATGTGTTTCGACCTTGGTGGCCCTGTAAACAAAGCGGCGTACACATTCGGTGTTGGTCTACTAGCTTCGCAAACTTACGCACCAATGGCGGCTATCATGGCAGCAGGTATGGTTCCAGCTCTAGGTATGGGCCTTGCGACTTTCCTAGTGAAAGACAAGTTTGAAGCAGGCGAGCGTGAAGCAGGTAAAGCATCATTCGTTCTTGGCCTATGTTTCATCTCTGAAGGTGCAATCCCATTCGCAGCGAAAGATCCAATGCGTGTTATCCCAGCTTGTATGGCAGGTGGTGCACTAACTGGCGCACTATCAATGATGTTTGGCGCACAGCTAATGGCTCCACACGGCGGCTTGTTCGTACTACTGATTCCTGGTGCTATCTCTCCAGTGCTTATGTACCTAGTGGCGATTGCAGCAGGTACGGCAGTAACAGGCTTCGGTTACGCAGCTCTTAAAAAGATGAGCAGCGATAAAGTGACAGCAGAGGCTTAATCCCCCTACTCTGTTTAACGGCTAAACCCGATGGACGGAGGCTCTTGATTAAACAGTCCCTTGGTAAAACTGTTCCTTGGTAAAACAAAGGCTCCCATTTGAGGAGCCTTTTAAGTTTGTGAATTGTTCCGTTCAGAAAGAGGTAATAACAACACTTGTATGTTTGATTAACTAGTCAGCGTTTCTTCAAAGACACCCAGTTCACGACCAAGCCAAGTCGCACGTACTGTGTGATCTAGCTTTTCTTCACCACCGGTTACTGGGTGAATCAACACCGACATATCGCCACGTTCTTGTTCAAGCCATTCGATAATACCCGACTCTTTGTTCGCAAAATGGAGCTCAAACATTGGCATCTTATGTGGGCCAACCAAACGCTGTATTAATGGGAAAGTCTCTAACACATCCCTGCGTTCTGATAGAATTTTCTGACGCAGTGTTTCTGCCTGCTCTGCAAATCGCAGAGGGAAATAAATATGTGCGTGGTACATGACACCATCCTTTAGAATTATGATGCCGCAAGTTTATACCTAAACCGCCTTTAATAGCTAAATCTAAATAAGTGGACTTACTATGGAAAAATCCGTAGGACAAAAAACTAGAGTTTGAATTAACGTTATTCGCTAAAACAAACTCTAGAGATACTAGTGACGACTATCGTTTAAAAATTACTACGGGCGTAACGTTAAAACTCGATCAATATCTTCAGCTGAATGGCGCTCTGGAACTTGCTCCCACTCTTCGCCAAATGAGCGATTCACCACTCGACCTCGTTGGAAACCTTCACGCGCTTCAAGTTGCTTCGCCCAACGAACGACATTGATGTAAGACTCAACTTGTAGGAACTCAGCTGCATCATACAATTTGCCTAGTACAAGGTTGCCATACCAAGGCCAAATCGCGATATCAGCGATGCTAAGCTCCTCACCCGCAACAAATGTGTTATTTGCTAACTGTTTGTCTAACACGTCTAGTTGACGCTTAGCTTCCATCGCAAAACGGTTAATTGGGTACTCTTGCTTTTCATCAGCGTAAGCGTAGAAGTGACCAAAGCCACCACCTAAGAATGGCGCTGAACCTTGTGCCCAAAACAACCAGTTAATGGTTTGTGTTCTTGCTGCCCCTTCTTTTGGTAAGAAGTGACCGAATTTTTCAGCTAAGTGCATCAAGATAGATGCCGATTCGAAAACATTAACATCTTCATCACCAGACTTGTCGACAAGTGCTGGTATTTTCGAGTTTGGATTCACGCCAACAAAACCAGAAGAGAATTGATCAGAGTCACCAATGTTGATCAAGTAAGCATCATATTCAGCCTCTTTTACACCTGCTGCCAATAGCTCTTCAAGCATGATAGTGACTTTTTGACCATTAGGTGTGCCAAGAGAATACAATTGTAAAGCATGTTCACCAACAGCGAGCTCTTTATCAAACCGAGCTCCAGATTCAGGGCTATTGATGTTTGCCCACTTGTTACCACCAGCGGTATCGTTAACCCAAACTTTTGGCGGTGTGTATTGTTCTGACATGATATTTCCTTATTAATATAGGGTCTCACAATCTGATATTAGGTCACATACCCTTGGTTAAAACCCCTGAATACGATTTATTTTCAAACTGTTAAGCATGGCTTATTCCAGAAAGGCATAACCCGCTTTAAAAATTGGCTTGTGTAAAAGATAAGTACCTATTCAAACTTCAATCTAAATAGAGATTAATCCGTAGTACTATTTGGAATCGACATTTACAGACGACATGCCTACAGGTTTAAGAAAGCTGTGATAAAATTGGTGGATTACAATTGATAAGGATTTGGCAATGTCTTCTGATTACACAGGCTCGAGTGCAGCGTACGCTCGCCAAGAGAAAGGCTACCGCGAAAAAGCACTAAAACTGTACCCATGGGTTTGTGGTAAATGTGCACGTGAATTTGTTTACTCAAACTTGAGAGAGCTTACCGTTCACCACGTGGATCACGACCATACAAACAACCCTGAAGATGGCAGTAACTGGGAGCTATTGTGTCTATACTGTCACGATCATGAGCACTCAAAATACACTGACCATGAACGCTATGGTGTGGATGCAAAAGCAAGTTTAGATGATCATCAGTCAGCAACACATAATCCGTTTGCTGATCTCGCTAAGATGATGAAGAAGTAGCACAACTTTAAAGCTGTAGAAACTAAAAAGAATAACAATAAACCCCAGTATGTCAGCATACTGGGGTTTAATCTATCTGCCTTTAAATTGATAGCTAGACAGGATCAAAAAAGCCTTCCGAGGAAGGCTTTTTAAGAATCAAATCGAATTATGCTGTCGCTTGTTTGCGGGACTCTTCAACCTGCTTGGCGCGTTTTTTCAACGTTAACTTATCGCGGTATGCAAACCAAACGTAAGTAACAACCATTAAGAAAAACAGGTATGACAACGAGAAAATGAACGGTGATTGAATGATATCGTTCGAGATACCCCAAGAAACACCGATAACCGTCACTGCAATTTTCGCGAAGAAGCCACACATTAATAGCATCAAAGCCAACTGTGGGAAGCGTGTGCTGCGGAATGCAAGCCAGTAACAACTACCCACCGCTAACGCAGCGATATAGAAGCCGAATAAGAAAGAGTGAATATGGTCAGCTGCCGCTAAACCACCAGAAATTGACATCAATAGAATTAAAAACAGTTTCATAATACTCGCCTCACCATAAGTTGGAAACGCATCCTTTCAAATTTGGAATCTTTGTTTGCGTACTATTTTCCCACTTTTTACAGACAACACAACCCCTCAAATCGAACAAAATGTAAGCAAAGGTGCTAACAAAAACCAGCCGTAACAACTGGTTAACATTTTGTTTTTAATAGAACTCCGTTACTCCTTGTCTCGTATGGATAAAGCTCCATTTTGATTTATTTTGTTACACAAAATTAACCTTAGAAAAAATTTTAAATAATTCGTAACTCTGTGATATCCGCACGGAATACGCGTCTATTTAGAGAGCATCATCGAAAAACGCCTAAAACAATAAGACAACAGCGCTAAAAAGAACAAAACAGAAAGGTGTTCAAAACAATTTAAAAACCAATAAAAAACAACTCATTAACAAACCGAATTTAATTGACCAAAAATGGAAAAAGAGATTCCAATCACATTTTTATTGGTTATAATCCGCGCTCTTTTGCGCTATCTGTTGATAAACGCAAACTAATTTTGAAGAAACAATCACAATAACCCGTCTTTAGTTAAGTGGCTCTCACCTAACTGATGACAGAACTGAGAATAAAAATGAGCAAGATTGATAAAGCATCACGTATCCTGCTAGCAGGCTTCTGTATCAACCTTTGTCTTGGCATCCTGTATGCTTGGAGTGTATTTAACAAAGCGCTAGTGACAGAAGCTGGTTGGAGTGCTGCTGAAGCATCTTCACCTTACGCTATTGCAACTATCACATTCTCAGTTTGTCTTCTTGTTGCAGGCATCCTACAAGACCGCATGGGTCCACGTAAGATCCTTATTCTGGGTACAGCACTTACTGGCCTAGGTATGATTGCTTCTGGTTTCGCTACTACACCTATGATGCTGAATATGACATTTGGCGTGATGACAGGTGCTGGTATCGGCTTTGGTTACGCATGTCTTTCTCCATCAGCAATGAAGTGGTTCCACTCATCTAAGAAAGGTATGGTTAATGGTTTAATCGCAGCAGGCTTCGGTCTTGCCGCTATTTACCTGGCACCGTTAACTTCTGCGCTAATCGATAGCATGGGTATCCAAACAAGCTTTATGATTCTTGGTGTTGGTGTACTTGCAATTGCAGTACCTCTAGCAGCAACAATCAACAACCCACCAGCGGATTACACGCCAGCTGAGCCTAAAGTAAAAGAAGGCCAAGCACCTAGAGCGGTTAAGAAGACTGAAGACCTGACTTGGAAAGTAATGCTGAAGACTCCTCAGTTCTACTCTCTATGGATCATGTACGCGTTTGCTGCTTCTGTTGGTCTTATGATCATCGGTAACATCACTACGATTGCTAGCGTTCAAGCGAACCTACCAAACGCAGTTTACTTAGCGTCTATCCTTGCTGTATTTAACTCAGGCGGCCGTGTTGCTGCGGGTATGCTTGCAGATAAAATCGGTGGCGTACGTACTCTACTTCTAGCGTTCATCCTTCAAGGCGCGAACATGGCTCTATTCGCTACGTTCAACTCTGAATTCACGCTAATCATTGGTACGGCTATCGCAGCTGTTGGTTACGGTACGCTTCTAGCAGTATTCCCAACACTAACTGCTGAATTCTACGGCCTGAAAAACTACGGTACTAACTACGGCGTGCTTTACACGGCATGGGGTATCGGCGGTGCTATTGGCGCAGCGGTTGTTGGTTACTCAATGACAAATGGCGAAGGTTACGGCCTAGCTTACACAATCTCTGCAGCTATGATGGCAGTGTGTATTGTGCTAGCAATCATCACGAAGCCTATCTCAGAAGCTAAAGTTTCTGAACTAAAAGCCTCTCAAGCTTAATCGTCAGAAAAGATTGAATTTGTTACAGAAGAGCTTAACCTTAAGGTTAGGCTCTTTTTGTATCAAGCGACTAACCCATTGACGATAGAAACCACTCCTCAGCTTTTCCCTACTTATTATCTCGACAACTTTAATCGACTGATTGAACACGCTCAAACACTCTATCCCGATCTTCTGAGTGACGATGAATACCGTTGGTTGTCTGAATACAAACGTCTTTCGGTTACAAGCCAGTGTCTAATGGTTCGTTTGCTTTCTCGCAAGGGCTGTTGGTTTAGAAGTGATAAGCTCGACTATGCTGAGATTCCAGATCTGAAAAGCGCCCTACAAGAGCTAAACGCATCGAGCTTCATTACGTTAAGTCACCCAACTGAACAACATAACCTCGTCATTAGTGATCTCGAATTAGGATTGCATCTACTTACTAAACCAGAGCTGTTCAGCGCATTTCCATCTCTTAAAAACAATAAGACAGCGAAGAAAGACGAACTCTTGGCGTTACTTGACCACCAACCTTTTGATCAGTTCCGAAACTTGTCGTTCGATTGTATTTACGTTGTCGAATCTGAAGTGATTGATGTATTGCTGCTGCTCTTCTTTGCCAATACTTATCAAGACCTAAGCCAATTCGTTCTGAGCGACCTTGGACTCAACAACTTCGAAAACTACCCATTAAGCAAACAGCGTCGTTTCTTCACCTCTAGAGAACAGCTCAATCAACTGATCCAAATGCACGATGTACAACGCTTGTATTTTGAGGGGGACCGTAAAGACAGTGAGTTTCTTGAGCAGCTTTTGCTGTCGATACCTACTGAATCGGATCACAGAAGTATTGCCAGAAAACGATCGCGTTTGATCAATGATATTGCTCGCGATCTAGAAAGATTGAACCTAAACGACCAAGCTGTCTTTTGGTTCAAGCAATCTATACTTCCTCCCAGCAGAGAACGGCTTGCTCGCATCTATGACAAACAAGGTGAGCTAGACCTAATGTGTGACATTGTCACGGAAATGAAAAGTACGCCATCAGATGTATCAGAGCTAGAGGTCGCGGCTAAGCTTGAACATAGGTTATTCCGTATGCAAGGAAACAAAGTACAACGTAGCGCCAAACCAAGTTACGATCAGATAAAGCTGGAGCTAGATCTCAGTCAAATGCGAGTCGAGCTTGCGGTAAAGCAGCACTTTGAAAGCCAAGGATGGAATGTCTATTTCTCTGAGAACAGTTTTTTATGTGGCTTATTTGGTTTGGCTTTCTGGAATGTGATTTTTGCAGACGTAGATGGCGCCTTTATCAACCAATACCAACATCGACCACTGGATCTGTACCATTCAGATTTCGTAGACAAGAGAGCCGAACAGGTTGAAGCCGTGTTTCAGGCTATATCCAAACATGGGCTAAACCATTTGCGCGACACTTACGATGAAAAACAAGGTATCGCTAATCCCTTTGTTCATTGGAATTATTTCACGAAGGCGCTCATCGAACACAGCTTGGCTTCGATTCCAAATGCCTTAGCTGTTGATCTCTTCAAAGTGATATTGAGTGATTTAAAACTGTTTCGAACTGGGATGCCGGATTTGATTGCGTTCAAAGACGAAGAGTTTCATTGGATTGAAGTCAAAGGGCCTGGAGATAAACTGCAAGACAACCAATGGCGATGGATTAAAGAATTCGAGCGTCTTGAATTGCCGTTCTCAGTTTGTTACGTCAATCAATAACCCGCTACATGCGTGTAATAGTGAGACCCGATTTCAGATAATAAGTGCGAGAGAGTTATTCGATCCTATCCGTATCTTGTCTATAAAATCGTTAGAACATGAGCATTTTCAATCGTTTTCGATATAATTAAAGAAAATGTCTAATATTAAATACGTATGAATTTGAAAAAACTCTTCATTTTAGCTTTTGTTAGCGTCTTCTCAGGTTGTGCTGTCTACGCGGGTTTAAACTTCGACGAGCTGTTTGGTAAACAACAAGTACGTGATCGCCAAGCCCCTATTCTCTCGGCTCAAGCCCAGCACTTCATTGACGAAGTGAAGCCCATCATTGATAACCGCTGTGTAGTTTGTCACGCGTGTTACGACGCTCCTTGCCAACTCAAAATGTCGTCTGTGGAAGGCATAGACCGAGGTGCGAGCAAAACACTCGTCTACCAAGGCACTCGTTTAACGGCCTCTGCTCCAACTCGTTTATTCGAAGACGCAATCACTACGCAAGAGTGGCGCGATGCAAGCTTCCACCCTGTGCTAAACGAACGTATGCAGAATTCAACCGCAAACCTCGATGCAGGTCTTGTCTCTCGAATGTTGATGCAGAAAGAAAACCACCCTCTCCCCGATCAAATGCAATTAGAAGGGTTCGATTTTTCAACCAATCGCGATCAACAGTGTCCGACTATTGAAGAATATGCTCAATACGAAAGAGATTACCCGACTTGGGGGATGCCTTATGGTATGCCTAACTTAGATAAAACGGAATATGCGACCTTAATGAGTTGGCTGGAAAATGGTGCACTGATGAATGACCATATTCCCCTCAATGACAGTGAACAAGCGTTGGTCGATACCTATGAAAACCTTTTTAATGAAAGTGACCTTAAGAGCCAACTTTCCGCTCGCTACATCTACGAGCACCTATTTTTATCACACCTGTATTTCTCTGACCTATCTCAGCCAACTCGCTTTTTTACGCTTGTCCGCTCTGCCACGCCTCCAGGCGAAGCCGTTCAACGCATTAGCACTCGTCGCCCTTACGACGATCCAAAAGTTGGACGTGTTTACTATCGACTAATACCCGAGCAAGGCACTATTGTCGACAAAACTCACATGCCTTTCGCATTGAATAAAGAACGTCTACAAAACTGGAAAACATGGTTTGTTGATGCGGATTACAAGGTAAAACAACTTCCTAGCTATGATATAGACGTGTCAGCTAACCCCATGACGTCTTTCGAAGCGATACCAGTGAACTCGCGCTTCCACTTCATGTTAGACAATGCGCAAAACACCATTATGGCCTTTATTAAAGGACCAGTGTGTCGTGGTCAACTCGCTCTCAACGTAATTAATGACCGCTTTTGGGTATTTTTTATCGATCCAGAGAAAGCCGATTTACCAGAAATAAATGCCTTCTACGCAAGTCAAAAGAAAAACTTAAAGCTACCTAGTGAGCTTACAAGCAACACAGTACCGGTAACGAATTGGGTAAGATACGCGAAGCAACAAGCACGATACCTCAATGCGAAATCAGACTTCACCAACCAATGGTTTGGGAGCGGTGTAAACTTAGATACAAGCATTATTTGGGACGGTAATGGTACTAACCGAAATGCAGCGCTGACCATCTTTAGACATTTTGATAGCGCCTCTGTTGTCCAAGGATTGGTCGGCCCGCAACCTAAAACAGCCTGGATTCTAGATTACGCCTTATTAGAGCGAATCCATTACCTCCTTGTTGCCGGTTTTGATGTTTACGGTAATTTTGGCCACCAACTAATTACACGCATGTTCATGGACTTCTTACGTTTAGAAGGTGAAAGTAACTTCTTAACTCTTCTTCCTAAAGACGTTCGACACATTGAGCATTCAAGCTGGTACAAAAACCAGAGCGTGCAATTAAGTGACTTCCTGCAACGTAACATCGCACCTTTCGAGCAGCCGACAAACGTGGTTTACAAAACAGCCGATCCTAAGCGTGAACTGCTCAACATGATTGAAGAAAAACTAGAACCTGTACTCGATAACCGATTCGACATCGTCGAGACAGGCTTTAGTAAAAAAAATGAAGCCTTATTGAGTCAAGTTAATTTGATTCGAGGGGAAGGCTTACGCCATGTACCTCAGCTCATCATGATCATGATTGAAGGCGAGAACGGTGAAGAACAGTTATTTACGCTCATTCACAATAACGCCCACAGCAACATCTCGAGCCTATTTGATGAAGAAGGTAACAGAGATTACGCCAATGATGATTTAACGTTAGTTAGAGGCGTTATAGGAAGCTATCCAGCCGCATATTTATCATTAACAGAAGAGCAAATACCCACTCTCGTATCGGTGTTGCAGAAGATAAATTCAGAAGAAGATTATGTAGCGCTACTTGATAAGTTTGCAGTACGACGCAGCTCTAGCGAGTTTTGGCCGTTCAGTGACCGCGTTCATCGTTGGTATAAGAAAGACCAACCAATTGAATTTGGCCTGTTGGACTACAACCGCTTTGAGAACCGTTAATCGAATTAAGATCAGTAAGCGAGTTATCCTAGAACTTTAAATGGATAAAAACCCTCTGGGCACCTCACTCGGAGGGTTTTTCTATAAGCGAAGGTAAGTACCTTCAGTATGATTTAGAAACAAAGGAGTCCCTAGTTTGAGTCCGATGTTTCCAGTTGGTGTAACTCATCAAAAAACGCACGCGCGGCAGGGGAAAGGGAATCCACAGGCTGCTTTAGCACCACGTAAAACTGGCTCTTAAGGCTCCATTTCTCAGGCTGAAGTGGAATCAAAGCTTGGTCATAATGGCCACGGTCGATTAAGTGAGACGGTAAAAAACTCAAGTGTGTGCCAGCCAAGGTTAGAATCACCCCCGACTCGACATGCCAACCATCAAAAGGCTTTACAGAATCGTACTGCTCAATATTCAGTAATCGGAACATCTCACCTTTAGCATAACCCCCCATATTGATACGACAACCATCCAATGAGAAGTTCTTGTCCATGATCTTCTCAGCCAGATCTTTGCGCGCATACAGATAACTGTGCTCTTCAAACAATGGGTATTTATGTTGAAACGCTGATTTTTGATGTGACCCTAGAACCACTATCATCATATCAATCTGGTTCTTTGCTAACTTCTCATTCAACTGGGTGAAATCGCCAACATCAACACTCACCTCAACACTATTACTGCGTTGGTAAAACGTCTCGATCGCTTTAGGAAGTGGGTTATAGGGCAAAGTGACGGTGTTATCCAAGCATCCAATTCGAACATGCCCAGAGAGTTCTGTCTGTACACCTCGTAACTTATAAGCGAAGTCGGTTAGGGTTAACTTTAGTTGGTTCGCATATTTATACACTTGCTCACCTTCATGAGTCAGCTTAAAACCCCTTCTTCCACGTTGGCATAATGTTAATTCTAAGCTTTTTTCCAAGGCAATAAGCTGATTACTCAGCACAGGCTGGCTAATCCCGGTGCTTGCGACCGCCTGATTGATGCCTCCTTGCTCAACAATTTCACAAAAAAGCTCTAATCTTCGCAGGTCTCTTTTATCTAACTTATTGTTTGAATTCACTTTGTCACTCACATTTGTTTTTTGTTATGTTTACATCTGATTATATTCATTTATTAACAATAAATACATCAGTATGCTTTATTCACACTTATGGAATAACAATGCATGGATGGCACTATGGCGGCAGAAGCTTACGTGAATAAACCCGAAGCAACACACAGCCACAAAAAGATAGACGACTTCGAATTGGAACCCGTTCCCGAGAAAGCCAAACGATCTTGGTGGGTTATCAGCCTTATTTGGTTGGCTATCGGCATCGATATTTCGGGGTTGTTTCTCGGCTCGATTCTAAGTAGCGGGATTGGTTTTGAAGACGCACTGCTTGCCACGTTTATTGGTTCAGGCTTATTGGCGATCATCGCGATGCTGTGTGCCAACATTGGCTTTCAAGCTGGCGTGTCTACCCCGCTGGTGAGCAGCGCGGTGTTTGGTCGTAACGGCGGTAAAATTCTTGGCTTCATCAACGGCATCTCATTAGTTGGCTGGTTCGCATTCCAGGCTGATTTCTTCGCTTTCATCATGGTCGATGCACTAGCGAAATACGACATCATAATTTCACACCTCACCGCTCTTATTGGCGGCAGTGTATTAATGATGATGACGGCTATCTATGGCGTTCGTGCTTTAGGCAAACTCAGTACCTATTCAGTGCCTTTGATGGTGACGCTGATTACCATCGGTTTGTTTATGGCCGCTGATTATCAAGGTGGCGCAGCGCCATCCATTGAAGATCCTTTGACTCTTGGCCAAGCTATTTCATTTGTTATGTCTATCTGGATTCTAGCTGCGGTTGCCGCGCCTGATATTGCTCGCTACGCCAAAACGCGTCGTGATGCGATTCTAGGAGCGGGTATCGGTTTCCTCGTCGGCAACAGTGCCATTATTCTTATCGCGTTGATCCTGACCAAAATGACAGGCACCGACGACCTAGTAGAAGTCTTCTTCACACTTGGTTTAGGTATGGCGGCTATTATCGTACTGGTGTTCGCACAATGGACCACCAACAGTAGCAACCTGACCTCTGGCGGCTTATGCATGTCGATGGTTCTACCGAAGATTCCGCGCCCTGTTTTGGTTGTGATCATGACCATCGTCGGTATTGGCATTGCTCAACTCGGCATGGTGAACAAGTTTACTGACTTCTTAATGCTCCTCAGCGTAACCATTGCGCCTGCGGCAGGTGTCTACATCGTTCAATATTATGTTTTAGATTCGACAAAAATGAGCTTTGAGAACATCCAACAAGTTCCAGCTTGGATGTTTAAAGGCTTGGCTTCTTGGGCATTTGGTACTGCATTCAGCGCTTGTACCGCACCAGAGTTCTTCAACCTGTTTTCGTTCACCAGCATCTCGGCGTTAGACGGCATTCTTGCCGCTGGTGTGATTTACCTCGCCCTAATGAAGCTTTCTCCTTCAAGTAATAAGGAATAGTAGTTGTGATTATTACTGAACAAATGATTGATGATATCGCGCTTGGTGCGACGGTATTAGGTACTGGCGGCGGTGGTGACCCATACAGCGGTGCATTGATGGCGAAAGTAGCCATTGCAACGGCAAAGCACCCTGTACGCATAATTTCTTTAGAAGACGTGCAAGACGATTGGATGACAGTGCCCTCTTCAATGATTGGTGCACCAACCGTCGCAGTAGAAAAACTCAATTCGAAAGATCAAATGTTGATTGCTTTCGAAGCGATGGAAAAAGCGCTCGACACTGAAGTAGCGGCAACTTTTCCTATCGAAGTGGGCGGTTTTAATTCGCTGATTCCAATCCTTGTTGCAGCACAAAAGAACATCCCTGTAATTGACTGTGATGCAATGGGCCGTGCGTTCCCAGAAGCTCAGATGGTGACTTTCTTTCTTGATGGCCTCCCTTCTGCTCCGAACACATTGGCTGATGAGCGTGGTAATGTCGTCACACTTTACCCAATTGACGGTATTTGGTCTGAAAAGTTTGCGAGACCAATTACCGAACAGATGGGTGGCTCCGCAGCAATGTGCGATTACCCAATGAACGGTAAGAACCTAAAACGCAGCGCACTGCCTGCAACACTGACCCAAGCAATGAAGATTGGTGAAGCGATTAGATTGGCGAACGACAACAATCAGAGTGGCACACAGGCCGTACTAAACATTGTTGGTGGCCATACCATCATCAGTGGCAAGATTGTTGATATTCAACGTGAAACCGATGGTGGATTTGCAACAGGCGGTGTCGTGATTGAAAAGCTGGCTCAGTTTGAAGATACCGGCATCGATAACGTGTTTGTGCAGTTCCAAAACGAATTGCTTCTCGTGCACAAAGGCACAAGCCGCGCAGACATGAATCAAGATAATCTTTTGGCTTCGACACCGGATCTGATTTCGATCTTGGATCATGAAACCGGTAAACCAATCACGACCGAACAACTTCGTTACGGACAGCGCATCGACCTTATCGCCTATCCTTGCGACTCCAAATGGCGCACTGACAAAGGTATTGAAGTTGCGGGCCCGGGTTACTTTGGCTACACCGTCGAGTATCAAACCATTGAACAACTAAAGTCTGCATTGAAGAGGTAGTAACATGACAAACATTACGCTTGATTACTGCCGCCTTGGCATTGACGTTGGTGGCACTAATACCGATGGTGTGTTGCTCGACGCAGACCTAAATGTGATTGCTAAGGTGAAAACGGCAACCACACACGACATTTCAACCGGTATTGATAACGCGATAACTGCACTATTAAACCAAGCAAACATTGACGGTCAGCAAGTGAAACATGCGATGCTTGGGACGACTCAATGCACCAACGCAATTGTTGAACGAAAAGGTTTAGACAGAGTCGGCATGATTCGCTTAGCGCTTCCAAGTGGTGATAGCGTCCCGCCCCTTTGTGGTTGGAGCAAAGCGTGGCAAAACTTGCTTGGTGAACACTTCTACCAAGCGCACGGCGGCTATGAATACGACGGCCAGTTGATCGCTAACATTCAAGAGTCTGAGATCCGCGAGCTTTGTCAGAAAATGAAAGGCCATGTGGATTCCGTTGCTATCTGCGGGGTGTTCTCTCCCGTCAACGGCGACCAAGAGCTTCGAGCAGCAGAGTGCATTCAGCAAGAACTTCCGGGCGTGAACCTATCGCTTTCCCATAAAGTAGGCAGCTTAGGGCTTCTAGAACGTGAGAACGCGACTATCCTCAACGCGGCTCTGCAAGGCACAGCAAAACGATTCGTTGACGGTTTTTGCAGTGCACTCATCAATCATGAAATCCACACCACGCCTTATTTCGGTCAGAACGATGGAACATTAATGTCGCAACAGTTCGCGTTGATGTACCCGATTCTCACCGTGGCTTGTGGCCCAACAAACTCGATTCGTGGTGCGAGCCATCTAACCAAACTTAAAGACGCGATTGTGGTCGATGTAGGCGGCACAACGTCGGATATTGGTGTGCTTACTCACGGCTACCCAAGAGAATCGAGCCTCGCGGTAGAAATTGGTGAAGTCAGAACCAACTTCCGTATGCCTGATATTTTGGCATTAGCGATTGGTGGTGGTACCAAGGTTCGCTTTGAACAACAGCGTATAGAGCTTGGCCCAGAAAGTGTTGGCCATACCTTAACGCAGGCCGCTCGTAGCTTTGGCGGTGATGAACTTACGCTAACCGATATTGCACTCAAAACAGGTCAAATGCAGTGGCAGGCAGAGCATCAATTGAGTGATGAGATTGGTATATCGAGCGAACAAGCCAGTCAGGTATACCAACAAATGGTCACGGATGTTGAAGAAGGAATCGATAAAATGAAGACGTCAGCTGCGAGCGTACCCGTGATCATGGTTGGCGGCGGCAGTGCCCTATTCCCAGATCATTTTGAAGGTGTAAGCCAAGTGGTTCGCCCAGAGCACTTTGAAGTAGCGAATGCCATTGGTGTTGCGCTGGGTGAAATATCTGGTCAGTTCGATAAGATCGTTCCGATTGAGCCCGCTTCTCGAGAGGAAACCTTAAAAGGCTTGGAAGAACAATCAAAGCAACTGGCGATTGAAGCTGGCGCTTGCAGCGATAATGTCGCGATCATTGAACGCAGCGAGATTCCATTAAGCTACCTACAAGGCAATATGGTTCACATCAAAATAAAAGCTGCAGGACATATCAAGACGGCTTAGAGCCGTTTTTAGAATGTCTAATTTAAAGTCTTATTCGACAATGGAAAAAGCAGGCTGTTTCTTTATATTCAAATAAAGAAATAGCCTGCTTTTTTACTTTTAGTCTCGGAGTTTCAGTTCAACAACCACTTTATAGTTGTAATCGTAGTTCAGCTAGCGAGTCTTTCGTCAATTGAATCAGAGACTCACTGCAATCTCGGTACTGCTTCAACGGATCATCGCTTGCTTCAATGCTCTGACATAAATTCAATAACGCAGATAAACCTAAACTACCCGCAGAACCTTTTAACTTATGAGCCAGAGATTTTACTTCTCGCCCATTGGCTGCTTCACTTGCTTGAACCAATTCATTCAACGTTTGCTGGCTACTCTCTTCAAATAACCCAACAATTTGTTTCATTTTCTCCAAACCAAGAATAGACAAGTCGCCTTCTATTACTTTTCGATCAATCAGTGTCACTGTCGTTTCTCCTACGCCTGACTTCTGAGCGCTCATTTCCGAGATTGAATCAACTATTACACCAGCCATATAAGGGGGCTCTTGATGTTCTTCGTTGGTTCGGCTCAATCTATCCGTTTTGTTGGGCCTATCAATTTTATTTAGCCTTGCAGCCTCTTTACATATAGCATCGTCTGGGCCTGGCTGCGGAAGCAACAAGGATTTACCATCAAGCTGAGTCACAATGAGTTGTGACAGTGCTTCTTTTTCTAACGGCTTAGGTAAAAACCCATCAAACCCCGATGATAAATAACCTTCGACTTCTTCATTGAATACGTGTGCAGACACAGCCACCATTGGTGGAACATGTTGAGTATTGGCATATAAAGTCTGGACTCGCTGGGTGTCATAACTGCTTTTTAACTGCTGAATCAATTCAACACCATCGCAGTCTGGTAAGTTAATATCCACCAGCGCAATATCAAACGCTTGTTCAGTAAAGAGGACTCGAGCTTCTTGACCTGTTGTAGCAATCACAACTTCATGGCCCAAGTTATGTAAGAAACCTTCGGCAACAATACAGTTCACTGGGTTATCTTCAATCAAAAGCACTTTCGCACGAATACAGGTTTCGACTACTGCCGTTTTCGTCTCTATTTTCTCGCCTATTTCAAGCGGAACAGAGAACCAGAATTGGCTACCTTCGCCTTCTTCTGAATGGACGCCAATGTCGCCGTTCATCGCCAGCATAATACTCTTACTAATGGCTAAGCCTAAACCGGTACCACCTGTTTTATTCCGACCACTATCCGTTTGGCTAAATGCATCAAACAAACATGTCTGTTCACTTGCATCAATACCAACACCCGTATCTGATACTTCGAACATCACCCGATTTTCATCTTCCACATCTAGGCTAATAAAGATATCGACCGAACCGCTTTCGGTAAATTTAATCGCATTGCCAACTAAGTTATTCAATATCTGGCTAATACGAGTCGCATCTCCGCGCCAATAGCGTTTCACGTCACTTTCAATATGGAAGTCAAAATTTAGCTTCTTCTCTGCAGCGCGCCCTTCCATCAACTGATATGTATCTTGAACCATCTGGTGAAGGTCAAAAGAAGCCACTCGGATTTCTAGGTGACCAGCTTCAATCTTCGAATAATCAAGAACGTCATTCAAAATCGCTAATAAGTTCTTACCACTGCGGTTGATGATATCGGCATAACCAGACTGTAGTGGATCTAACCCTGTGTCTTTAAGTAGCCTAGCCGTACCTAAAACCCCGTTCATTGGTGTTCTTATTTCGTGACTCATGGTCGCTAAGAAAGCGGATTTCGCGCGGCTCGCTTGTTCAGCAGCATTACGAGCTTTTGCGTGATTACCAACCTCGACATTCAGTTTTTCGTTGGTTTGTTGTAGTTGATAAGTACGTTCAGTGATCAACTCTTCAAGATGTTCCTTATGCTCTTCTAATTCGCGTTTTGCTTTCGCTTCGCCCACTGCCACCACTTGCAACGCTTGCGCTGTATTTCTCGCCGTAATAATGGCTTCCCCCATGTGAGCGAGTTCATCATTACCTTTGACTGAAATATCAATATTAAGTCGCCCCTGTGCGATCAACATTAACGCTGAAGAATACTCGGTCAGACGTTTCACCACTGATACATAAACGACACGCCACACGATAAAGGCAACAATAACAAGGCCGATAATCGAGATGACAGAGAGCGACCATTGAGCCAAGCTTAGCGTAGATGTCAGTTCATCTACCGCTTTCTTTGTACTCAAATTTGAGTCATCAATAAGTTGGTTGACGGTGGTATTCAATTGAGAAAACAACTGCAACGTATTTTGCATCAGAAACTCTGACTTCTTGGTGTTTTCATATTGCTCTAGCGATATATCAAACACGACTTGGCGTTTTCTTAACTCTTCAAGAAGCTGAGACATCTGTGCTGAACGGGTAGGATCTTCTACCGCTTTTACACGGCGAACCATAATTCTGAGATTAGATTCGAATTCAGTTTGGATTTGATGAATACGTTCAACATTGGTTACCGTCTGAGTTTCTTCAATTTGGTTGAGCATCTTAAATGCGAGGAGATGCAATTCGTGCAGACGTTCAGATAGGTCGAGATCAACTTCGACAAGCGCATCTAGCGCTTGATAGGCTTTATCAGTTTCTTGTGACTCTAGCAGGTCATAGATATGTGTGACATTAGCAACCGCGATAGTGGCAGTATTCAGAACTTGCGTTCGAGTGAGTTGCTCAAGCTCTTCGGCAAGCAAACGCATCTCTTCGACACGAGATGACAGCTCTTTAGTTAGCCATAACTTACGTTCAACAGAAACACCCAGCTCAGCCAGCGTATTGATAACACTTTGCACGTTGTTTTCGAGTTTATTCAGAAGCTCAGAGTCAAAGCTATCAACACCCAACTCTTTGATATGTTGGAGCAGCGCCTCAAGTTGATCGAATAAGACGGTTCCCGCTTCTTTTCTCTCGGCTTCATTTCGAGCATTCGAGAGGGTTTGCACTGACGAAATAATACGATTACTCAATTCAGAAACCTGACGAGCTTCAATCATCGCAGGTAATGCCGAATCGACGACGTTTCTCTCTGTTTTTGCTACAAAGCTAAACCCAGAAACACCAATCAATGCAGACAAAAGAACGAGCATCGCCATCACTAAAAATGAGGCCAGCAGCTTGCGTCCAATACTTGCTGAAGCTAACAACATAAAACCTAAACCTTAAAACGTTCTTCTTTACCCATGCAGAATACGCTATATTTTGCAGTGTTTCTTATCTAATACCAATAAAACGGCAATTCATGCTCTCTAAACCCTTTGCTTCAAAACTTCTTATCTCTTTGCTTGTGATAACGAGCGCTTCGACAAATGCGAGTGAATCTTTAAGTGATTCTGAAAAGCCCCTAAGTCAGGCTAGCGAACCTTTGAGCCCTATAAAACCGGCAACCGCTACATCACAGAAAGAGAAGATTTGTGCTATTTATCCTCACCTTAAGGATTCATATTGGTTATCGGTCAATTACGGCATGGTTTCCGAAGCAGAGAAGCAACAAGTAGAATTCAGAGTTTTGGAAGCAGGCGGTTACCCCAACGTTGCCAAACAAGCTTCTCAATTAGTGCTTTGCACAAAATGGGGAGCTGACGCCATTATTTTAGGCACGGTTTCACCTGACGCTTATCACGATAATCTTACCGACTGGGTAGGCTCAACGCCGGTTTTTGCTACGGTTAACGAATTAACAGTGAGTGAAGAACAACAAAAAGTGTTGAAAGGAACTGTGGGGGTTGATTGGTATCAAATGGGCTTTCAAGTCGGTGAATACTTAGCAAAACTACATCCTAAAGGCTCAGGCAAAACCCCTATTGCTCTATTACTTGGACCACAATCCAGTGGCGGCACCAAACCCGTAGCATTAGGTTTCTACGACGCGATTAAATCCAGTGATGTGACAATCGCGATCAGCTACTGGGCAGATAACGATAAAGAGCTACAAAGAAACCTTGTCCAACAAGTCATCGAACAACCTGATATCAAATACATTGTGGGCAGCGCGGTCGCAATTGAAGCAGCGATCAGTGAACTCCGAGCGGCAGGCAAAACCAAAGAAATTGGGTTAATTTCAAGTTATTTGAGTCACGGAATCTACCGAGGCTTATTGCGGAATAAGGTACTTTTTGCACCAACAGATAAAATGGTCGAGCAAGGTCGTTTATCCGTAAAACAAGCCGTCAGCTACTTGCGTGGGCAGCCTTATGAGGTGCACAGTGCACCAACAATTGAAGCGCTCACCCCTGCAACATTAAAAGATCAAATTATTGCCGACTCTTTGTCACCTTCTGAGTTTCGGCCGGTATTCAGTGTGAATCCATAGTGTTATATTGAGTTAAGTAGTCAATAACAATAAAAATACGAACAATAATTTAGGGAACATTCATGCAAAAAACAACGCGTACAATGCCAACGCACAAACATATTGCTTTAGTTGCTCATGACCATTTTAAGCCAGAGCTACTAAGATGGGTTAAGGAAAATAAAGAAAAGCTACAGAGCCATTTCCTATATGCGACAGGCACAACGGGTTCACTACTAAGCAAAGAAACAGGCTTGGCAATCAAGAGCATGATCAGCGGTCCAATGGGCGGAGACCAACAACTAGGCGCACTTATCTCTGAAGGAAAAATCGATATGCTGATTTTCTTTTGGGATCCATTGAATGCGGTACCTCATGACCCAGACGTAAAAGCGTTGCTTCGTATTGCAAGTGTTTGGAACATTCCTGTTGCCACTAACCGCGCAACTGCAAACTTCTTGTTTAATTCTTCTCTGTTGGATCAAGAAGTGATCATCGAGATTCCAGATTATGAAGCGTATCTAGCTGAGCGCACTTAACTGTATTCACTCTTGGATTGGATATAGATGCGGCAATACGCGAGAACTAAAAAGCCTGCTTTA
>NZ_JBHNYN010000025.1:0-49490 GCF_054960695.1 Vibrio sp. PSi01 | reverse complement strand
AAAGATTTTGTCCAGAAACGTTTTTAAAGCTGATCAAACTCTATTGTCCTCCGACAACAACGGCTAGATATAGAGCGAGCATAGGGTCAGATAGAGTTTAAAAGTAGGTAGTGGTTGGGGGGAGTTGATGATCTTAATTACACATCCCTGTGTAACGTATTCAGAATGTCAACTGGCTTTAAAGCGCTTCATAAATTGACTAAAGCGTGGAATCAGGTTTTGCACAGTCGGCGCATCGGGAATCTCATTTACAAAAATCATAAAGCGCTGTGCTTTACTTTTATCACCTTGAGCAGTCCCTGCTAGTATTGCTTGAGCTAAAATTACATGCTCAGCGGTAACGTCCTTATTCGAAAATTCGTGAATCAACATAGAAAATCCTAATAAGTATAAATACGGATGTAATAATACAATATATCGATGTTTATATCGATAGCTTATGGCATTCATCAATGTCAGATTTGTGTAAAAGCAAGATAGTGATGTGCACCATCAATACTGGACAGTGATCTTAGTGACTTTCCATACTTATGCTAATTCGTGATTTGCTAAGACTTGGTTCTCCGAAACTCATTTCTGTCCAACTCCAATTCAGTCCCAAAACAAAAAGGGATTGGTATCTCTACCAATCCCTCTCCCAAACTCTCTTAATACTTACAAGCTTTCAATTGCATTTTGAACCGCAGGGCCAATCTGGCGCTTACGTGAAGTGACGCCTTCCAAAGTTAACATATCTCTTGTTGGTTCAGCGTTGAAAGCCGATTTGATGACTTGATAATCGCTTTCGTCTACCCACAATAGGTTAGCTTCTTTGTTCTTGGTGTCTGTGATTGAGAAGAACAGGTGGTCTAAGCCGTTCTCTTCTTTATAAGACTTCATAGCCGCCAAAAGCTCGTCTTTGCGGTCAATCAGTTGTTGAGCGGTTAGTGTTTCAGCAACGCCGATGCCCACCTGTTTGCCACCGTATTTAAAGTTTTTGTAATCCAGCGTCAGAATGGTTTCAGAAGTAAGATGGCTGAGATCCGATTTAGCAATCAACATCTGTTGTCCGAAATCTTCGACATCAGGAATACCTGCAATTTTTGCCAGTTTCTCTGCGTATTCACGATCGTGTTCAGTGGTGGTTGATGATTGGAATACCACAGTATCAGAAAGAATCGCGCCTAAGCCGACACAAGCAAGGTGTTTAGGTAAGGTCACATCAAGCTTTTCAGCGTTGTCAGCCAGAATAGTGGCAGCCGAACCCCAACCTCGAATATCCATCTCGACAATTTGTGGCGTATTAATCGGTGAGCCACCAATCGCATGGTGATCGACCACAGCAACAATAGATGATTGATCGATGGTTGGCGCTAATTGAGTCACTTGGTTAAAGTCCACCAGCCCTACTCGGTATGAAGAGTAATCTGACTCTACTCGTGGTGATTCTGCATTACAGTAGTTCAAGATAAACGTTGATTCAGGGTTGATTGGCTCAGGCACTGTCGCTGTACCACCATAGATATGAGCCGCGAGCATTGCAGACATTACCGTGTCGCTATCTGGGCTAAGGTGCCCCGTCCATACGAGATCTTCACTGTTTTCATTGGCTGATTGTTGCAAGCTAAAAGCAAAACTTGCTGAACTGAAAGACATGATTACGGCGGTAACGACAGGTGTTAGCTTCACGGGTATTTCCTTATTTGGATTTGTTTCAGAACCCCATAAGCTAGCCATTAAAAATTTCAGAACCGTGTCAGCGATGTTTCAGATTTACTTCAGTAAGTAACGAAATGTAATTCGCCTCTCATTAGGTTTACCCAAAAAAAAGGATCAGTATCTCTACCAATCCTTTGAGTTTCACAAACCAGTTCAGGCTAAGAGGCAATTAATGTTTGTACCTAAAGGTATTGCTATCATCAACAATCTCGATTTTGACAGGCACGGTTCCTTGCTTAACATTGCCGATTCTTGCAAATGCCTTGTGCGAAAGGTCGATAACCCGGCCTTTGACATAAGGGCCTCGATCATTAATTTTCACATCAACAGACTTATTATTGACTGTATTGGTCACTCTCACAATAGTCCCGAAAGGTAAGGTTTTATGAGCCGCAGTATTCGCATTCATATTGTATGTCTCACCACTTGCTGTGAGCCTTCCATGGAATTTATCGCCATACCAAGAAGCTTTACCAGCAAGAGCATGTGACTCGGCATATTCCTTTGTTTTAGAACTGCCGACAGCCGATGTTGAGGTGCATCCGGCTAATATCATAAGAATAAAAGCGGTAAAGATAATATGTAATTTTTTCATGTGATTTAGGTGCGCTAATTTCTGCATGTTCTCTGTTTTCGTTGTTTTTGGTTCAGCTGTATACGTCTGAGTATAGTCGCTAATCAGTCAAGGCTTCCATTCGGTATGACTTACCAATATTTTCATGTACGACGATTTATTCCGTCATATTCGTGAAAGGTTTTATCGTCAAACCGTCAATTTTAACAACGTCTTAAATTGGATGATTTCTCGAATTTGTTTATGATATCGATGATACAGTTCGTCCATGTCCTCATCAGAATCAGCACATTTGATCTTTTAGGTGATTAAAACCAAGCATCATTGAATTGACGAGATCATCGTTGATGTTTCTACGAAGTTACCTTGGATGGTATCGCCAGCGTCTACGAGGATAATGTTGATTGCTCTGTGCGGGTATTCCCCACTTTAGTGGCTATTTGGCTTAATCTGCCACGAGTGTTGAGTTTATTTGACGCGTAACCCCATGCCATAAATGACCATGGATATCTGAAGAAGTATCGTGACATCGTGAATATCACCATCGCGGTAAAGGCAGGAAAGGTAAGAGAAAGTAGAATTGCATTTACCTTATAGGTGTTGTCAATTTGAAGTTTAACTAAAATCTTATGCACGATTTATGTGACTTGACGATTAACGTTACCGTTAAAAGGAGGCGCTAAATTGCACCTCTTCTTAAAAATCAGAGTCATATAGTGAAACGAAAGCTTACTTTATTTGGAACAAAGAGCTTAACGTTCGTCCTTACTTATAATCTGCTTAACGATATCACCCATATTATCGCTCAAGACATCTGGCACCGAATAATGTGGATTATATGGCGCGCCGGATCGATCAATATAAGCGGCTTTTAAACCAGCACTGAGCGCACCATGCGTATCCCAATCATGAGTTGCAACTAATCGAGCCTGAGCAGGTTTTATTTGTAGTTGTTGCAACGCATATTGGTAAGCTGATTTCGCGGGCTTAAAAGTATTAGCTTGCTCGACAGAAATTGTATTATCGAAATAGTCGAGTAAACCCGAAAAGGACAACTGAGATTTAAGAAGCTCCGATGAAGAGTTGGACAACGCAACCAACTGATAGCCAGCTTGTCTTAATTCAATCATCGCGGGCTTAATGTCATCATGAGCAGGCAAGCAAGCAAATGTGCTCAAAATATCTTGGTAGCCCTCATCAGAGATTGTTTTACCTAAACGACCCACGATCGACTGTAAGGCTGATAATGCAAGGCTTTTGAAATCACTGGAGGTGTCAGTAACTAAGCAAACGGTGGATGAATGCAATAACATCGAGAACCAGGTACTCATATGACTCTCATCTCCAAGATATTGACGAAACTTAGGTTTAAGTATGCGCAAATCAAGCACCGTTTCATTTATATCGAACAGAATGGTTTGTGTAGGCATAGTGTGTTCCTCATCGTTATTTTCAGTGGTTAATGCAAGCCGTTCTTTAGATAACTAAACGCTCGAATAAACAAACAATAACAGGCGATGTTTTGACCTGAGTATTGAGTTGAGAGATCTCACAGTACAATTTGATAGCCAAGTTAGCAAAAAACCAACCAATTTAGCGATGGTGAGAGCGGCCTCGGTCGTATCATTGGTTTACAAAAGAGAATCAAAACAGCTAAAGAAAAGCCAAAAGAAGCTATACAATACTCGGGTTGCGAGATCGCAGCATAGAATATTCATTCACAGAAAACCTGAAAGCAGCCACCTATGTCTAAAGACTTCGATTTCACTACAGAATACACCCTCGATAAGCCCTTTTTTGCGGAGTGTTATGATCAAACTAGCCTTCCTGCTAAATTTCCGAAAGCCTATTTGAAAGGCATACTTTTTCTTATTTTCGGTGTGGTTTTATTAGAATTTGAGCTATTGCCCAACGGTTATGTTGGTTGGTTCTTTATTGTTTTAAGTGTTATTGAAGCGTTCAGTGTTTATTGCAAGCGAACCTGGTGGTTATGGCGACAAACCATCAGCTCGGGTTCTGGCAGCAGGGTAGTATTTCAGGTTGATTCTAAAGGTGTAAGTTATAAAAACGTTAAAAACACCCGTAGCATTACCTGGAGTCAAATCGACCAACTTCAACAAACGGATTTAGGGTTTATTCTTCACATAGGTAAACAGCGCCAATATGTGAGCAAGTCTTGCTTAAATGATGAAGTGATCACCTTCATGCTAGAGCAACACGCAGCATCCAAAGTGAACTAACGTATATACACATAAAAATTTAAACATACTCAAAATACAAAAAGGATTGGTATTGCTACCAATCCTTTTCGTTACCTATTTATTAGATAACAGCTTTTACTTTCCAAAAGCTCTCAATTGCCTTTTGGACAGCAGGACCAATCTGACGTTTACGTGAGGTAACGCCCTTTGGAATTAACCTGTCATTTTTCTAAGGTTTCCCCAGTAAAATTAAACAGAGCCATGTATAGCAGTATTCGGCTCTGTTTAAGATTATAAAAGCCATTCCCATCAAAACAGTTACGCTTTACTGGCTTGTACCGAATTCGTAAGCGGTTTTGTTTTAGTGTCTGGCACTAAAGACATCAGCCCTGTAATTACAAGTGCGGCAATACCCGACATGGTCACTGGCGAGCCAAATATGCTTTGCACTAACTTAGGAGCTTCTTTCAATAAGTCCGGCACAAGCATGACCCCTAGCCCCAAACCTAGTGAGATAGCAATCGTCATGATTCTTCGGCGATCCAGCTTCTCATTAGCAATAATTTTGATGCCAGCAGCGGCAACCGTACCAAACATCACCAATGTAGCTCCGCCTAATACTGGCTTTGGAATTGTCATTAATACCGAACCTAAGATAGGAAAAAGCCCTAATAGGAAAAGGATAGCCGCGATAAAGTAGCCGATGTATCGGCTCGCTATTCCCGTAAAATGAATCACACCATTGTTCTGGCTGAAAGTCGTATTCGGAAAAGTATTGAAAACAGCGGCGATAAGCGAATTCACGCCATCAGCTAGCACACCTGCCTTTAGTCGATTGATATATTTAGGCCCTTTAACAGGCTGTCCTGAGAACATGCTATTGGCGGTAAGGTCACCTGTCGTTTCAATAACGGTGATTAAGTAGATAAAAGCAATCGGGAGAAATGCTTGCCAATCGAAAGCGAAACCATATTTAAATGGGACAGGGATACTCAATAAAGGTTGAGAAGCAAAGGTTACCATTGAAGCCTTACCCATCAAAATAGCCACGCACCAACCAACAACCAACCCGACTAAAATTGATGACAACCTTACCATAGTGCTGTTACTAAGGTTAAGTGCAACTATGGTTCCGAGAACGATAGCACCTAGCATCAGGTTACTTGCAGACCCAAAATCTTCTGCACCAACACCACCAGCAATATCAGTAACACCGACCTTGATCAGAGAGATACCAATCGTCGTGATAACGATTCCGGTGACAACAGGAGTGATAACCACCTTCAGTTTTTCGATAAAACGCGATAATAGGATCTCGACAAACGCACCAAAGAAACAAACTCCGAAGATAGTTGCAAGCATTTCATCTGGACCACCTCCATTCGCTTTCACTAGAAAGCCTGCCCCTAGAACTGACCCTAAGAATGCAAAGCTAGTCCCTTGGACACAAATCATTCCAGCACCAACAGGGCCAATTTTTTTCGCTTGTATGAATGTACCTACACCAGACACCATCAGTGCCATGCTGATCAAATAAGGAATGTGTTCACCTAACCCTAAAACGCCGCCAATAATGAGTGTGGGTGTGATAATTCCAACAAAGCTTGCTAAAACGTGTTGCAACGCCGCGTAACTGGCTGCTTTGACGGATGGTCGGTCATCCAATCCGTAAATCAATTCACTGTTATGTTCCATGTGATTTCCTTAATGTATTTTTTATTGTATACAATTTACATAAAGACAATAGAGCAACATATATGCCAATGGTTTAACATTATATTTATCAATCGGTTAAGTTTCATCTCTAGCCATTGCTGCACTATAGAGCAACACTGTCGGCTTGTTTTAGTGCAAACGGAGACCACGAAGCACTCCTTTGATATGGTTTATCCATCACCTCTAACTCAATATCGCAGACACAAAAAAAGGATTGGTATCTCTACCAATCCTCTTTAGGGGGTGTTTCGTTTTTCTGCCTTATAACAGGCAGGTAACGCGATTACTCGTAATCAGTCGCGTACGTGTCTTCGTATGTGTGCGAGTAGAATTCGAATAGGTTGCCAAACGGGTCTTCTAGGTAAACCATTTGCGCTTGTTTTAGTTCGTCTTCTGGGTGGTAACGCATGATGTCCATACGAACCTTACCGCCAAACTCTTCAACGCGCTTAATCGCTGAATGAAACTGCTCTTTTGGAAGCTGTAGACAGAAGTGGAAGATGCCTAGGCGAGAGAAGTCTACTTCGTGACGCTCTTGACGATCTTTCATTTCGAACAGCTCAACACCGATACCATCAGATGTTACTAGGTGTGCAATGTTGAAGCCTTTGAAGCCTTCGCCAAATACTGCGATACACATACGTCCGATTGCTGATTCACGCTCTTCCATAACCTTAGTGTTGTTCATTACGATTCTTAGACCCAGAGCCTTAGTGTAAAACTCGACTGCTTTATCCATGTCGCCCACCATGATGCCTACGTGATTCATTTTCATAACTTGCTCCAAATTCGTTTTTAATTCTGTGCTTTCCGAAGAGTAGCTTCGGTGTTTCGTTTCGATGGAGAGAGTATATGGATATAATAAGATTAACTGAAATTATCATAATTTATATTAATGATAATTTTTTGTTATTTATAGATAACCATGAGATCTCAGAACACTTAAAGAAGCAGTATCTACATAGATGTTCACGCTATACATAGATGCTCACACTATAAATAGATGCTCACGCTAATAGAGATAAGCCTTATGTAGAGAACAACCTAAAAAGCGTAGCTACCCAAATAGAGCGGTGCCCGCTTTGATGGCTTTTGTTGATAAGCTTTGTCGATAACTTCTGTTGATAACTTTTATCGATAGCCTTCTTCTATCAAGGATAGGATTTGCCTATTGAATCTATAGAAATGTCCGATTTCACTAATTTTCGGTGCGAATGCAATATATCTACATCGACGCGGGATAGCGTTAAACACTACAAATTAGAAAGAGAGTCAAATCATGATCAACACAGAAATCAAACCATTCAACGCAACAGCATTCAAAAACGGCGAATTCGTAGAAATCACAGAGCAAGACGTTAAAGGTAAGTGGGCTGTATTCTTCTTCTACCCAGCAGATTTCACGTTTGTATGTCCAACTGAGCTAGTTGACCTACAAGACAAATACGCAGAGCTTCAATCTCGCGGCGTAGAAGTTTTCTCAGTATCAACTGACACACACTTCTCTCACAAAGCATGGCACGATACTTCTGACAAAATCGGCACTATCGAATACTTCATGGTAGGCGACCAAACGGGCAACATCACAAATAACTTCAACGTAATGCGTGAAGGTCAAGGCCTTGCAGACCGTGCAACTTTCCTAATCGACCCTGAAGGCGTTATCCAAGCAATGGAAATCACCGCTGAAGGTATCGGTCGTGACGCTGAAGACCTACTACGCAAGGTTAAAGCAGCACAATACGTAGCCGCTCATCCAGGTGAAGTTTGCCCAGCTAAATGGAAAGAAGGCGAAGAGACTCTAGCGCCATCTCTAGACCTAGTAGGTAAGATTTAATCTAAGCCTAGCTAACAAGAATAGCTAAAAAGAACAAATAAAACGGTTCTACAGGCGCGCTTCGGCCTCCCTCCTAAAGGGCAGTTGCGCGCCACCCTTTCAAACCATCAACACCACAATATTTGCCGACTTGCGCCCTTTTTTTATTTTCCTTTTTCAGCAAGAAGGTATTGGTCAATACCAAGACACAGAATTAAGAGCAGGCACGATTATGTTAGATCAAGCAATGAAGCAGCAGCTAAAAGCATACCTAGAAAACCTAAAAACCAATGTTCAGTTAGTGCTGAGCCTTGATAACAGCGATACCGCAAACAAACTTCAAGACCTAGCGAATGATATCGCCTCTCTCACTGACAAAATTGAAGTAATTCGAAATGATAGCGCAAGCACTCGCAGCCCTATCATGCAGGTGGTGAACCAAGATAAAGGTACAGCGATTGGCTTCGCAGGTTTACCGATGGGTCACGAGTTCACCTCACTGGTACTGGCACTGCTTCATAGTGGTGGTCACCCTATCAAGCTTGAAGCTGACGTAATCGAGCAAGTAAAAGAATTAGATCAAGAGCTTAATGTCGAGATTTTCATCTCGCTATCATGCCAAAACTGTCCAGAAGTAGTTCAAGCGTTCAACATGATGTCGGCGATTAATCCTCTGATTAAGACAACCATGATCGACGGCGCAGCATTTCAAGACGAAGTGAAGTCTCGCGACATCATGGCAGTACCGAGCGTATTCATTAACGGTGAGCTATTTGGTCAAGGCCGTATGTCACTGGCTGAAATATTGAACAAAGTCGATTCAGGCGCAGCAGAAAAGAAAGCGGCAAACCTAAACCAACAAGCACCGTTTGATGTATTGGTTGTAGGCGGCGGCCCTGCGGGTTCTTCAGCGGCAATTTATGCGGCACGTAAAGGCATTCGCACTGGTGTTGTTGCTGACCGATTCGGTGGTCAAGTGATGGATACCATGGCGATTGAGAACTTTATCTCAGTAAAAGCAACCACCGGTCCTAAGTTAGTCGCAAGCTTAGAAGAGCACGTAAAAGAGTACGGTGTTGAGGTAATGACTGAGCAGCGTGCAGCGAACATCATCGCAGCAGAAGACACAGAAGACGGTTACATCCATATTGAGTTAGAAAGCGGTGCAACACTGCGAGCTCGTACGGTGATCACCAGTACTGGTGCGCGCTGGCGTGAAATGAACGTTCCGGGTGAGCAAGAGTACCGCAATAAAGGTGTCGCTTACTGCCCACACTGTGACGGTCCTTTGTTCAAAGGTAAGAAAACAGCGGTTATTGGTGGCGGTAACTCAGGTATCGAAGCGGCGATTGACTTGGCTGGTCTCGTTGAACACGTAACCGTACTTGAATTTGCAGACACACTACGTGCTGACCAAGTGCTTATAGACAAAGCGAACACGACACCGAACATCGAAATCATCAAAATGGCTCAAACAACACGAGTGGTTGGTGATGGTAATCGAGTAACGGGTCTGGAATACAAAGACCGCTACACCGATGAACTTAAACAGATCGAACTAGCAGGTATCTTTGTTCAAATCGGCCTGATGCCAAACAGTGAATGGTTGAAGGGTTCAAAAGTTGAGCTTTCACCACGCGGTGAAATTGAAATTAACGCTCATGGTGCAACATCAATGAAAGGTGTATTCGCAGCGGGTGATGTAACAACAGTGCCTTACAAACAAATCATCATTGCGATGGGTGAAGGTGCAAAAGCAAGTTTAGGTGCATTTGACCACCTAATCCGTAACTCAGCTCCGGTTAAAGAAGCTGAAACCGCTTAATCTTTTAAGCAAACATTCCTTAAAACGTTCTTGTTAACTTACTAATTATTGTTAACCACTTAGTCGATTTTTAGACACCACTCCTATGGATTTAGGAGTGGTTTTTTTATTTGTAATTTATGCGGGTTGATAAAGCATGAAAGCAACCACCAGAGCGAGACTTCCGCCCAAGCAACGGTTCACAAACATCATCTGTTTTGGTGATTGCAGTAACTTTTTAAGCATGGTGCCGCAATACGCCCACACCAACATGCACGGTACGCCCGTGATCACCATACCAGCAATAATCGTCACCACTTGAATCAGGTAGTCTGCGTTCGGAGTGATGAACTGTGAAAACACGGTTAATGACGCTATCCAACCTTTAGGGTTTAACACCTGCACCAATACGCCAGACATAAAGCCCGAGCGATTGTCGACAGTGCTTTCTTCGATTTGCATGTTCGCAATCGACCACGCCATGAATAGCAAATAAGCCGCGCCTGCGTATTTCAAAATGTTGTACAGTTCTGGATAAAGGGTGAATAGGCTCACTAAACCGACACTGGAACCCGCCAGTACGATGATGATGCCAACAGCGTTTCCAGATATAAAAGGTAAAGTCGCAGCAAATCCATAACGACTTGAAATCCCAAGTAATGCGATATTGCCTGCCCCAGGTGTAATTGCAATGGATGTTGAAAATAGCAAGAACGCCAGCATTAATTGAGAGCTCATTTCCTCTCACTCCTAATAAGTAAAGTATTTATACGGAGAGAGTTTACAGATTCGACTAGGAATTAAATTGCTATATAGGCTAATATCAATGCAAATTTGAGCAAGACTTTTCAAAAAAAACTATGAAACAGAAAGAATCCACCAAAGAAGTATTAGATGATACTGATATCGCCATCTTAGAACACATCCAACAAGACGGACGCATGAGCAACAGTAAGCTCGCTGAGAAGGTTAACCTCAGCGAAACCCCATGCTGGCGCCGTTGGAAACGCATGGAAGAGACAGGCTATATCGATGGTTATGCCGCCAAACTCAATCGCAAGAAGTTAGGTTTGCATGTAGCAGGCTTTACCTTAGTTACACTGGGCAACCATGAAGTTGAGAATACCGAGCCGTTCGAAGAGTTTGTTGCTGTAACCGATTGGATTCCTATGTGCCATTGTATTGCCGGCGGTGCCGATTATATGGTGCAAGTATTGGCTAAAGATTTAGAAGAGTACTTTGAGCGTATTAGCTCGATCAGGCGAGTCAAAGGTGTGAGTGCGATTCAATCGAATATCTCGGTTAAAGAGTTGAAAAACAGCTATAAGCTCCCTCTTGGAGAATAATCTTGCTCTCAGTTAATAAGCAGTCGTCTTGCAACAAAAAATGATACTTAAAAGCCCAGCCACCTTAAAATCTTAAAATCTTAAAATCTAACGATGCTGGGCTTTGATATTGAGCCTAATTGATCTGTTTGATAGCTACTCACATGGCGCTGCAAGGTGAATTAGGGCAAGGCCACCGAGTGAGGTTTCTCGGTATTTCTTGTTCATGTCTTTGCCCGTTTGATACATGGTCGCAATAACCTTATCTAACGAGATCAAAGATTTACTATTACGCTTCAAAGCCATGCGTGATGCGTTGATAGCTTTCATCGCGCCCATCGCATTTCGCTCAATACACGGTACTTGTACTAAGCCACCAATCGGATCACACGTCATACCGAGTGAATGTTCCATCGCAATCTCTGCGGCAATACAAATTTGCTCATTACTGCCACCGCGTAGTGCCGTTAATCCCGCAGCCGCCATAGAAGACGACACGCCTACTTCACCTTGGCACCCTACTTCCGCGCCGGAAATGGAAGCGTTGGTTTTGTATAAAATACCAATCGCGCCCGATACGGCTAAAAAGTCTTTTAATTGCTTAGTATCGAGCTCTTTAATAAAGCGATGGTAATACATCAACACGGCAGGAATAACACCCGCCGCCCCATTGGTTGGTGATGTTACCACTTGGCCACCAGCCGCATTTTCTTCACTCACCGCAAAGGCGAACAAGTTAATCCAATCCATGATTTCCATTGGATCGTTTTCAACCGCCGCATTCGCTTCAAGCTTCTTCAACAAGTTTGGAGCACGACGAGTGACGTTCAAGCCACCATCAAGAATGCCCTCAGTTTCAAAGCCTCGTTCCATGCAACGACTCATCACTCGCCAGATTTGATCCGCTTTCTCTAAAATAATGTCAGATCCTTCGAACTGCGCTTCATTTCTTAGAATCATGCCACCCAAGCTCATTCCACTATTATCGGCTTGTTGCAGCATTTCATCGGCATTTTTAAATGGAAAAGGGACTTCTACTGCTTGGATTTGAGTGCCATTTTGCAGTTCGTCAGCAGTTGCGATAAAACCACCGCCAATCGAATAATAAGTTTCATCAACGATTACGTTTCCAGTCTGATCGAATGCAGTAATCATCATGCCATTTTCATGTAAAGGCAGGTTGTCTTCGTGGAATAACATGTCGGTTTGGTAGTTGAAGACAATACGCTTCGTGCCCGCAAGATCCATCTCACCATTATCTACTGCATGACGCATAGCTCGGTTGGCACTGGTAATTTTGATGGTGTCTGGCTTATTACCGAGCAACCCCAAGATGGTTGCTCTATCTGTGTGGTGACCTATGCCAGTCAATGACAAAGAACCGTATAAATCCACCTGAACACGCGTCACTTCTGCGATTTTATCAGCGATTAACTGTGTGAAATGGAAACCCGCAATCATTGGGCCGTTGGTGTGAGAGCTCGATGGCCCCACACCAATTTTGTAGATATCAAAGATCGATAACATAGATATACCAGTAAAAAATCGGTCAATTAAGAAAGAGCGGCATAAAGCCAATCAGGGATAACAGTACAAGCAGCAATCGTCACAACAGCGAACACCAACAAGCCGTAATGACTCGCGGTAGGCTTTGCAAACAAATGCTTTTGCTTGGCTATAAATTCATTCTGTTGCTCGGTTACCTCTCCCCAGAAGCGACTGACGACAACGCCTAACACTAAGAAAACCACGGTGCCAATCAAGGCAAACCAAGGCCAAGCTATTCCACTGTATTTAGCGATGAATACGACGGCCACACTGCCAATACTGCCCGCAATCACCCCTTTCTCGTTCGCTTGTTTGAAGAACAAACCAAGAATGAAAGAACCAAGGCGAATACCAACAAAAATGGAGGTCAGGCTAGCAATGGTTTTAAGTACGGATTCATTTGAAACCGCAAGCAGTGCAGGAACAACAACCGACGCCGCTGCAACAAGGCTCATTTTTCTAGCAACCGATTCATAGTGCGCGTCAGAGGCTTTCTTACGGAAAAAGCGCTTGTAGAAATCGAACGTTGCCACAGTCGCCATTGAGTTATAAGTGGAATCCAATGTCGACATTGCCGCTGCAGATAAAGCCGAGATCACCAAACCAACAATGATCGGGTTAGTATGATTAAACACAAAATCGAGAATTACTTCATTGCTGTTTTCAAAACTGCTGTCCTGATAAAAGACACTTAACAGCACCCCCATCACAGCAAAAAACAGATAAACAAAGAATGCGCCGTAACCACAAAGCAACATCGACTTTTGCGCTGTTTTAACACACTTAGTTGCTAATGTTCGCTGAATAATCAATTGATTAGTTCCATACACACTCAGGTGCAGGAAGCTCACAGCCACTACGCCTGCCCACAATGTGGTATCAACGCCTAAGTCAAAATCAAGGTTGATGATATTCAGATGTTCAGGAGACAACACCTCGCCCGCATCAATTTTCATCAACAATAAAACAAAGATCGCAATGCTGCCGATAATCAACACTGCTGACTGCAGCATATCAGTCCATATTACTGTCGAGATACCGCCCGCATAGGTGTACAACGCGGTAAATAAGCTGATGTAGATGATCGCCTCAGAGATACTGATCGGCAGCACTTGCACTAAGATCAGAGCAACCGCATACAAAATAACTCCTGCCGAAATACACTGAACCACAATAAACACGATGGAATTGATCGTGCGAGCAACAACGCCAAAGCGGTGCTCCAAGTATTCATAGATCGAAGTTAAGCCGAGCTTGTAAAACACCGGAACAAAGAAAATCACAGTGAAAAAGATCACAACTGGGTAGTTCAGGTGAACACTCATCGCTTCCATGCCCGAGCTGTAAACCCAACCCGGCATGCCCACGAACGTCATTGCACTGATGTAGGTCGCAAGAATCGACACACCTGCCGTAAACCAACCAAACTGTTTACCACCAGTCGAAAAGTCGCCACCAACGCTATAGCGTCTATTAACTAAGTAGCTGATAAATAGGGTAGTTAGCACATAAAGAGCAATAACCAAAAAACTTGAGTACGTAACCATTTCTAGATTCCGTTTATTATATTGTGCAATCAATTCGCCGCTAATATTACTCAAAAATGGATAACTTCCCTCAAAAACCCATAGTAAGTGTGAGTATTGTCACTAATATAGATGATTAAACGCTCAAAACGCTTTCAAAAGCGCAAAAATACGATCTAATGAGATCAAGATCACTAAAACACACAAAATGGGTACGCACTCATTTTAAAGTTGACTTTGATCACGGATCTAATAACCACAAAAATTCTATCATCTCTCCCGAAATGAAGACTGTGTGATGAAGATTGATAATCACCACACAAAAATCAAAACTACAAACACCCTATAAAAAATAAAGGTTTATCGGTCATGACTACTAAAAAACACATGAGCGAAGTTCCTATGATTCAAAGGGTAGCTGCTTATCTTGCAATTCTAGTTGGCTACTTTTTCTATTGTTATAACTTTGTAATTATTGACTACGTACGCCCATATATCGTTGATGCGTATGATGGTATTAACTTGGCGGATACCGCTCAGTTCTATACATGGCAGTCGGTTGGTGCACTTATTGGTGCTCTAAGCTGTGCATGGGTGGCATCAAACTTTGGTAAGAAATCAACTCTTATTGTCATCACGGCACTGAACGGCGGCGCAACCATCATCAATATGATGTTTACTGACTACGCAATGTGGGCAGCGATGCGTTTCATTATCGGTATATCTTTGGGTGGTTACTTCACAGTAGCGGTAAGCCTGATGATCGGCCTCTTCACACCAAGCGTTCGCGGTAAGTTAACCGCATTCGCTTCTTCTATGTTCTCGGTTGCCCTAATGGCAATGGGTGCATACGCAGCGTTCATTTCTAGCATCGATGCACCTTGGCAGAGCCTAATGTGGGTAGGTGGTATTCCTCCTCTAGTCGCTGCTGCACTGATGATCTTTATCCTGCCTAGCGACAAAAAAGTGATCGCCTACGGGGAAGAAGATCAAGCCGCAGCTGAAGCATCTAACGCACCAGCAAAGAAAGGTTCTTGGGGTGAAATGCTAAGCGCGCCTTACCGCAAACTCACCATCACTTGTCTATTACTGGCTGGCCTTAACTTCTACGGCTACCAATTCTTCTCAGGCTTCGTGACAACGTACCTGAAAGAAGTTCGCCAATTTGACGGTTCAACTATCGGTATCATCTTCTCTATCTCAGCATTCGGTTCTCTATTCGGTGCTTGGGTATGGGGTGCAATCGCCGACAAATACGGCCGTAAAGTGAACGCGTTTGGTTTCATCCTTGCAGGTGTCATGGCTTCAGTATTCTTCGTGGCACCAAGCGACGTGATGATCGGCAGCCTAAACATGCTGGCTATCCTAGGCCTTATCTACAACTTCGGCCTCTCTGCTTCTGCGGTATGGGGTGGTTACTTCTCTGAGTTGTTCCCTGCTCACCTACGTAGCTTCGGTGCAGCACTATTCCACGGCGGTCGTATCATCGGTATGTGGGCACCAATGGTGTTGGTATTCATCCAAGAGCGCAGCGACCTTGCAACAGCAATGTGGGGTTCACCAATCGTATGGATTCTGGCTGGTCTACTGTGGCTATCTCTACCAGAAACATTGAAAGGCGGCATTTTCGACAAGAGTAAAAAAGCGGAAACAGCAAAAGCTTAATCCCCTTTAGTTAAAACCTCTAAAAGTTGAAACCTCTAAAGGCACGAAATAAACATCAATCCGGCTGAGAAGTCAGCCGGTAACAAAATCCAAATCGAGTCCTGTTCCGAATGTTGGCTCGACAACACAAAAGAGAATTTACTATGTCTAAATATCAAGAAGCTAAACGCATTGTTCGTGACTACTTTGACGCAATGGAAAACGCTACCCACGAAAACGTTGCTGAAGTTTTAAAAGCACACACTTCTGAAGATTACTTGTGGCGTGGTGTTTACCCATTCCGTGAGCAAGAAGGCGCACAAGCAGCGGCTGACGTATTCTGGGCACCAATGATGAAATCAATGACACGCATGCAGCGTCGTCAAGATATCTTCATCGGTGGTAACAACGAAGTTAACCCAGATGAAATTTGGGTAATGAGCATGGGTCACTTCATGGGTCTGTTCGACGCTGAATACCTAGGCATGCGCCCTACTGGCAAGATCATGAACGTTCGCTACGCAGAGTTTAACTGTGTTGTTGATGGCAAAATCACTAAGACAGGCCTGTTCCTAGACCTACTAGGCATGATGGATCAAGCGGGTTGCTACCCACTTCCACCATCAACTGGTAAGCACTTCGTATACCCTGGTCCACGTAACCACGATGGTCTGTTGTTTGAAGATGCAGCTCCAGAAGAAGGCGTTGCGACACTTGCTCTAGTGAACAAGATGGTTGATGACCTTTCTGCACTTAACGACAGCGGCGCAATGGGTTGCCCACCAGAAGTACTCGCGAAGAGCTGGTCAAAAGACATGATTTGGTACGGTCCTTGTGGTATCGGCGCGTCTTACACGATTCCTCGTTACCAACAACAGCACCAACTTCCTTTCCGTAACAACTTGAAAGACAAGAAATTTAACGGCCATGTTTGTCGTTTCGCTGAAGGTAACTTCTCTTGTTTCTTCGGTTGGCCAAACCTATCAAACACACCAACGGGTGGCTTCCTAGGTATGACTGGCGGCGAAGTACGCGCAAACATGCAAGTGGTTGACGTGTACTACCGTGACGGTGACAAGCTATCTGAGAACTGGGTTCTTATCGACCTTCCTTACTGGCTACAACAGCAAGGTCTAGACGTGTTCGAACGCACTTCAACCATCATGAACCCAACACTGTAATCGAAACGCTTTAATCCAAAAGATTGAAACGAAATAGTGGCAACCTAAATAGACATCTGATTTAGGTTTCCACGCTTGCTGGGAGATCCTTCTCGCTCCTAGTAGGTGCTCCAACCAATTCATTATTGCTCCACTAATAACTGAATCTACTAGTGCCTCATGGATGGGGTACACCCTGCCAAACCATTACCAATATAACGGGCTTGAAAGCACGGTGGCTTTCTACAGCCTGAATAAATAGAATTACAATGAAAAAGTCGATTCTTTCTGCAGTGATCCTGACAGCACTTACCTCGGGTTCTGCTTTTGCTGCACACACTTTCACCAATGACGCGGGCGATAGCCTTACTTTAGACGGTCGTTTCGACGTTCGTTACCAAGATAAAGGCGGCGACCACAACGGTGAGTGGAACAGCGGTAGCTCTCGTTTCGGCCTAAAAGGCCAAATGGGATTTGATAACGGCTGGACTGGCTTTGGCCATGCTGAATGGGGTTACAACTCGGGTGCTAACGGCGACAATATTTACGACCGACTTCTATACGCAGGCGTAGAGCACGACAAATATGGCAAGATTGCTGCCGGCACTAAGCAGTGGTCTACCTTCTACGATGTGGCTTGGTTTACCGATATGGGTCGTGTATTTGGTTCGCGTGGTTCAGGCTACTACAATTTATCTGACTGGGGTATTGCGTCTGGTACAGGCCGAGCTGAGAATTCGATTACTTACCGCAACAGCATTAACGACAGCTGGAAATACGGCTTCACTTACCAAACTACCCGTGAAGATGTTGGCCTTGCTGACGGTTTAACAGCAACGCTGAAAAACGGTATGGGCGCATCAACGCTGTACACGGTTATGGATGGCCTAACAATTGGTTTAGCTTACCACCAGAATGAGTTTGATGATGTCGATGCGGGCGTTAAAAACATCAAAGATGGTGATACACAACGTATTGGTTTATTGGGTGTGAACTACACCAATAATAGCCTATTCGTTGGTTTCACTTACAGCCAAGGCTCAAATTGGGAAACCACCAGCAAAGCAGAATTTTACGACCACCGTGGTGCTGAATTCTTCACTTACTACCACTTTGAAAATGGTTTGCGTCCAACCTTTAACGTTAACTACTTAATGGACACAGACGACAACGCTAATGGCTACGATCGTCAGTTGATTATCCCTGGCCTTGAATACCACTTTAAGAAGAACAAGTTCTTAGTATGGACTGAATACCAATTTGATAATGGCAACGACAAATCTGTTGGTAACCATTATGAAAATAGCGATGACCAATTCGCTGCGGGTATCCGTTACTACTTCTAACGCCCAGTTAATCGAGTCATAAATTCGCTAAACAAAGCTCTGTTCTTAATGCAGAGCTTTTTTGGGTCGTACCCAGAATAATATCCAACATTCTCTATTACCCCTTATTTTCATCCTATCATGGCATATTGTATTTTTGAGTACGTACCTAATTATGTTACTCTATGCACAATCAATTTGGTTCAAAAGTATGGTCTATGAACTCTCCAAAACACTCTTCGCTGTCCAAAACAACCGTAACATCTAAAGATGTCGCTAGACTTGCTGGCGTTTCTCAATCAACTGTATCTCGCGTATTTGTACCGGGAAGTTCAGTGTCTGAAAAGACCAAGCAGAAAGTGTTCGACGCCGCGAAATCGTTGAATTATCGTCCCAATGCTTTTGCCCGTAGCCTTACGACAAATGAATCAAAATTGATTGGCTTAGTTTTCCCTGATGCCGACTACCCTATTCACATGAAAACGCTGCAGCTTATCTCCACAGAACTACAAAAACAGGGATATTCTGCGGTATTGATCCCTTGGCAAGTTGATGGCAACGATAACCACTCAATTCCCAATATCTTCCAATACCGAGTTGATGGCGTGATTGCTGCTTCTGCGACCTTTAACAAGTCGCTTTATGAAGAGTGTGAAGAATTCGACATTCCTATCGTTCAGTTCGCACGTGTTGTTGAAGGGACTAAGAGTAGCCATGTGGTGAGCGACAACTACGCCGCTGGCCAAGTTGCCGCTCAGCATTTGCATAGCGTAGGGACAAAGTCAGCGGTTTACCTGACAGGTAATGTTCCAACCTACACTAACGGCGAACGTGAAGCAGGGTTCTGCTCAGAATTTGAAGAACTTACCGGTGAACAAGCTCGAGTTATTGAAGCCGACTATGACTACCTTGATGCACTAGAAACCATTAGGACTCTGTTTTCTGAACCCACACATCCTCAAGCTATTTTCTGCGCGACAGATAACCTAGCGATGGCCGTCATGGATGTGGCGCGCTTAGAGTTCAATCTGCGTATTCCTGAAGATCTTCAAGTGATTGGTTTTGATGATATTCCACAAACTCAGTGGTTGAACTATCAACTCACTACCTTTAAGCAAGATTTCAGACGCCTTGCACGTGAATCTGTGAAAATTGTGGTTAGTCAGATTCAAGAGCAAGACACGAGCTTGGTCAAGTTGATGGTGCCAGTGAAGTTCATTGAAAGAAACACCACGTTGAAAGCGAAATAGTGTTGTTCTTCAGCTTTTTTGAATGATTAAAATACGCCTTTAAACGACCAAAATACAAAAATCCCGTTCGGCGCCTTATATCAAGAGTATATAAGATGTCTAACGGGATTTTTTCTACTAGTTTTTATTTTGTCTCTAGATGTTTTTTATTAGTTGCCAACTAATTACCCACACCACCTACTTTCTCTGCTGGTGTTTCAGGCGTTATTGGAGGCCATTCTTGGAATGTCGCTAAGTGTTGTTGAATAGCAGCTTGTGCAGGACCAAATGCCCACATTTTTTCGCCCATCCATTTCAAGTACATACCTGACTCTTCTGCCGCTCTTTCATAAGGGTCACGACGTAGATTGAAGAGTAACGGCGCATTCAATTCATCTTTCGGACCACCCCATCCGCGATTTTGTACAATGAAGTGAGCCTTCCAATCGCCTACGCGAACAGCTTGTAGTTTATCTCGTTCATAATAGTAAATTTCGTTACGATTAGATTCGCCTTTTTCCGTCAGCATATCGACTTGATTGTAACCATCTAGGTGTGCTTTAAAGCCATCGTGGCCCTTGAGCATTTTCTCTTTTAAATCTGTTGGACCACCTGCGGCTGCAACCAATGTTGGTAACCAATCCATACCATCGAAGATGCCATTACCGACACTACCCGCAGGGATTTCACCCGGCCAGCTAACCAGTGCAGGAGCTCTAACTCCCCCTTCCCATGTTGTCCCTTTCTCACCGTGGAATGGTGTCATACCACCATCTGGCCACGTCATAATTTCAGGCCCGTTGTCGGACGTGAAAATAATAATCGTGTTATCGGCGATGCCAAGTTCATCTATTTTCGCCAACATTTCACCGACATGATCATCCAGATCTTTCATCACGACTTCTTGAAGCCCCCAACCATTTTGGCCAAGCATTGCCTCATATTCAGGAGAAAGGTGCGTCCACACATGCCCTCTAGATGGACAGTACCAAGTAAAGAACGGTTTATCCGCTTCTACGGCTCGTTCAATGAAGTTAATCGCATGTTTGTTTACTTCATCATCTAGTGTTCTCATACGCTCGATATTCAGCGCACCATCGTCTTCAATGCTTTGGCCACCTTTACCATCAGATTTAGAGTAAATCACGTTTCGAGGAGCAAAGGCATCTAACGATCCATCTTTCGGCCAATCTGGATCTTCGGTGTATTCCATGGCATTCAAGTGATATAACCAACCCCAATATTCATCAAAACCATGCATCGTTGGCAAATACTCATCTCGGTCACCCAAATGATTTTTGCCAAATTGCCCAGTCACGTAGCCCATGGTTTTTAATACCTCGGGAAGTGTTGGTGTATCTGCGCTTAAACCCACTGGACCACCCGGTAATCCAACCGTATGCATTCCGGTTCTAACTGGTAATTGCCCGGTTAAGAAAGCTGAACGACCCGCGGTACAAGATGGCTGCGCATAGTAGTCTGTCAGAAGCATTCCCTTCTCAGCAATACTATCAATGTTTGGTGTTTGGCTACTCATCACGCCATTGTGATAAGCACTCAAGTTTGAGATCCCAATATCATCAGTAAAAATAACAAATATATTAGGTTGTTCTTGTGCAGACCATGCCGATAGCGAAAAGCTACTCAGCACACTTAAGGTGAGAAGGTGAAAAATCCCTTTCATAGAATATCCTTATATTGTTTCAGATTGCTCTTTTTGAATCATTTTTATTCCGACTAAACCAAAGCCAAGCTCCAAGATTAGATAGACAAAAAGCAGCCAGTGAGGCATGCCATCTAAGACTAAGCTGACGACTCGGCCTGCAGCCAAACCCAACATGAAGACCACCAAGCTATAAAGCGCTGGCAGTCGATACTTTTTAGTCAATGCGCCACTCACCCAAAACAGAGCAAGTGCCAAATATAAACCCGTTACCGCACGAAAGATGTGGGTAACGTTAACAGGACGAGCATCTATCCCGAAAAGGTAGTCCAGAGAAATAACTGGTGCATAACCATAAGACAAAGCTATGGGCGTTAAACCCAGAACGGCGACCAACAAAAACACACTCTGTTGCTTCATTTATTTCCTCTTTGTAATTTGGCTCTTTTCTAAAAACATAGTCTACAATCAGCAATGTACAAGTTGCATACACGGAAAATGGATAATTAATACATACATTTATGGTATGTACTCTTCAATCTTGGGATAGGGATATCAACATGGCTAAATGGCATTACCTCATCGCATCAGTGTTGGCTGCAAGTTCAACCATAAATGCACAAGAAACAAGCTCGCACTCGGACACAAAAAAATGGCAGCACAGTATAGAAATTTATGCGCTCGCTTTGAATATCCGTGGTGATAGTACAATCGGCAAGATATCTACAGGTGTTGATGTTGACCCAGCGTTTATCATGGATCATCTGGATATGGGTGCGATGCTGCGATTAGAGGGGATTTACGACAATCAATGGGGCTACTATTTAGACTACAGCTACATGAAACTGAGTGGCAAATCTGACTCCATAATAGGTAATACAGGAATTCTTAATGGTAAACTCGATATAAGACAGGGTGTTTTGGAAGCAAAAGGGTTTAAACGCTTTCAATACGATATCGGCATGATTGATTATATGGTCGGTATACGTTGGTGGGACAATGATATTGACTCAAGGCTTTATAAAAACGATGGTACAACAATCAACTCTCGGTCTTTAAATGAAGATTGGATCGATTACCTTGTCGGCGTTCGCTGGACTAAAGAACTCAACAAAGATTGGACAGTTCACACCAGTTTAGATATCGGCCTTGGTGCTGACACCGATTTTACTAGCTCCATACTAACCGGCGCTCGCTATCAAATTAACGATTGGTCGGATTTAAATCTGGCGTATAAATCCACTTGGGTTGATTACGAAAACAAGGGAACCTTTGAATACGATACCGCATCGCAAGGGTTTTTGATTGGTTGGGCTGCTCACTTTTAAGCCACTGGTTGTTTTACCATTAAGCACAAGCGGAATGACTAGTCAGCCAGAGTATTTAATCTCTATTAAATTGTTCTCTAATTCAATCTAAATGAAGCTCTAGCAAAGGAAATGAAATTCATAAAAGTTCTCATGGTAATTTTGGCTTAACTTACGGTATCGGCGCAGAGTACAAGTCATCAAAACCATTGTTTGGCAACTCCAAGCTGTTGACTCGTGTAGGGTTTGATTGGTATGAGCTCGGAGGTTCAAATGATTGGTATACCAAGGAAACAACTTTAGGTATTCAAACTGGCTTTACCTTTTAAGCCAACATATTCATTACCCTGAATAAAAACCATTTAGGGTAATGAATTAAAAGCCATCATTTTAAAAATAAGATAAACCTCGTGTTATTATGCGAAGTTTATTTTATTTTTCAACACACTCTTTTTTCATGATCGTTAGACCAACATCCAGCGTTTCTGCCCAAGCTCGTTCTACGTTCTCATCATAATGAGGATCGTACTTTTTAACCGTATTGAGCAGCGAATTAAACCATTCGTTTAATTCAATTTCTGAAATGTCCAACCCCAAATCTTTGTGCCTTTTACCCAGTTTCTTGACCGAGTTCCGCACACTTGGCAGACCAGAGGAATTATAAATAAGAATGATCGAGGCCTTAAGCATCTTAGTTTGCTGCTCTAACCCTATCTTTTCAAAACGTTCTGAAAACCTTGGGTTATGCTCGCAGAAGTCTGCCAGAAAGCTTTCCAAGAATTCTTGATCAATCCGGCAACGCTCAAAGCTTTCATAAAACAGTTCATTCGGTTTCATCTAGCAATTCCTTTGCAATAATCAGCCAGTCTTTAGAATCATGAGGGAGGTTAAGAGCAGCGATAAATTGGCTCAAAACTATCAACATCAGCTAATTATACGCCACTATGGCATAAAATTAACTATGGCATAAAGTGAGTTGCACAAATCTTGTTTCCATCAGGGTCTCGTAAATAGGCCATATAGAGTCGACGTTCATCTGTTCCTCTGGCACCTGGACCATTTTCAATACTGGTACCACCATTTTCAACACCAAGACGATGCCATTCATCGACTATTTCTGTTGAGCTTGCCAAGAACCCGACGGTCATCCCATTACCATAAGTCGCGGGCTGACCGTCAATCGGCTTAGTTAAACCTAGTACGCCCGTTTTACTAACGTATATACAACGCCCCTTGGGATCGATTGTCCCTTCGCTGTAACCAAGCTCTTGCATAATTGGATCATAGAATGACTTCGCGCGTTCAATATTTTCGGTTCCGAGAAAAACATGACTAAACATAACTCACCTCTTTTGATTGAAAGAACCTCCCAAGCTAGACCTATAATTTGCGTTTGTCCAGGCACGCTATTCGGTCATAGTTGTTGCTTAACTCATTGAATGAAAGCATAGAGTTTGGTTAGCTATTTAACGCAATAAAGACTAATCAACAATGCGTTGTGCACCTTGCCCTTGATCATGCAAAATATCTTCAGGGTTCAACAAGTGGCACTTCTGCATACTCAAGCAGCCACAGCCAATACAACCTGTCAGGTTCTCTTGTAACGAACGGATCTGCGACATTTTGCTGTCTAACTGACCTTGCCACTTCTTCGCAACTCGCTCCCAATCTCGCTTAGTTGCGGTCTGGTTCATAGGTAAGGTAGATAACTCTTCCGTAATCTCTTCCAGCGTAAAACCTATCGACTGCGCTACTTGTATCAAAGCAATTCGTCGCAACATAGCTGATTGGTAACGACGTTGGTTGCCATTGGTGCGAATCGAAGCAATCAACCCTTTGGTTTCATAAAAGCGGAGTGCCGAAGGAGCAACACCACTGCGCTCTGATAACTGTCCTATCGTCAAATATACGATGTTCCTCATTATTACCTTGTCCTTGGTGCTCACAAATAGATAAAGTTCACTTTAACTTAATAGTAACCACAGCTTGCCTCCATCACCAGTAAAGAGAGCAGAACTTTGAATACCAACACCAACGAGCTAAGCGATTACTATTTTTATGATAACGATATGATTTTTAATAAACCGACTCGCGGCGAAGTAATTAGGAACTAGGTAATTGGCAATAAAGTAGTGAGGTGCAAATTAACTGAAGCTAATAAAAAATGGCTACCTGAAAGATAACCATAATGCCGTTCAGAATTTAAAAAACTAATCAAACAACTCAATAACCAGTTTGTTATCTTTAATCACTAGATTAGGCTCCGATGACTTAATCAATGACTCTTGCACCTTGTTGCTATCCAATTTATAAACCGGTGACTGAGACAAAGCAAAGCCAATCATGGATACCGCAGGCTTAAGCAACCTCTCAACCTCAGGGGAGAGTTGTTGTCCTTTTTCCTGAAAACGCTCTAGTCGTAACGATTTCAAATACACTTCACCACTTTCTTTGTCATATTCAGGGATAGCACTGAACTCAATATCCAAATCCAATCCCATATTTGGCATATTAAATATCTCAACTTTTGCATTAGTATTAGCTATAACCGAGACTCGTTGATTGTCTGTTCGTCCAATTTTCACTTCTAAATCATCAACAGCCACTTGCGCATACATAACACTTTGAACACCAACTTCTTGTTCTAACATCACTGAATCTTGTAGGTATTTCGTCATGTCTTGTTCAGTAATACTGTAGCTCACACAACCACCTAGCATCAGGGCAGAAAAAGCGATAATGAAGCGGTTGATTAACTTTATTGTCATTGCGGTTAAACTCTTAATATGTCATTGCAAGGCACGGATTTTATCTTGGAATAATACCGTAAAATAGTTGTCACAATGACAGTGTCGGTTAACTCCGCAAAATGATCCACTGAAGAAATAACACCGTACAAATTAATAGGAATAGAATAGTAAGGAAAATGATGACGGCATTAACGATATTTTATGATGGGACATGTCCATTGTGTGCAAAAGAGATGGCGGCACTTGCCAAGCATGACACTGAAAATAAGATTCAAACCATCGATATCTACAGTGAAGCCTTTTCAGACTACCCTCAGATTGATGCGGACGCAGCCAACACCATTTTGCATGCACTGGATGAGAATGGAAAACTTTTGCTAGGTTTAGACGTGACCTACCAAGCGTGGCGCTTAGTAGGAAAAGGTTGGCTATACGCCCCATTGCGCTGGGCCATATTCAAGCCAATGGCCGACTGGTGTTATCTACGATTTGCCAAGAACAGATACAAAGTTTCTTTCTGGCTAACAGGAAAGTCACGCTGCAATGGAAACAGCTGCACTAAATAGTGCTTGGTTAAGACATACCACTCGCGACTTTGTAATACACCACACCAAACAGCGCAGCAAAAACTAAAACGGTAACCGCGACTTTTAACCAAATAAATTTCATGTTTTGTCCTTTAAATTCTGTTTACTATTTCGCGAGATAAGTTACCACAACAAAACATTCGGTTGGGTAATGATTTATAGAACTTTGTAGAGAACCTTGATTCCCAGAGAGAACTTTTATGTCGGCAAAAGAAAGAAATCTACCTACCCATCGTATTTCAAGATTCAGTAAATTCGCGTCTCTCGCAACTCGAGTAGCGGGAAGTGTCATAACTGAAGGCACGAAACAGCTCGCGCAGGGAAACAGACCCAAAGCAAAAGACTTGGTATTAACACCTCAAAATATCGCTCGCCTTACAGATCAGTTGGCACATTTGCGAGGCGCTGCAATGAAGCTAGGTCAGATGCTGTCGATGGATGCCGGTGATATCCTAGAACCGGAGTTAGCCAATATACTCGCTCGCTTGCGCTCAGACGCCGACCCATTACCCGCTAAGCAGCTTAACCAAGTATTAGAAAATTCACTTGGAATAAATTGGAAGGTGGAATTTATTACCTTCAACTTTAAGCCTTTAGCTAGTGCGTCTATCGGCCAGGTCCACCAAGCTTACAGTGATGCAGGAGACAAACTTGCTATCAAAGTCCAATATCCAGGCATTCGAAAAAGTATCGACAGCGATGTAGACAACGTAGGCACACTGCTCAACATTGTTGGGTTGATACCAAAGTCGGTCGACTACAAAAGCTTACTAGAAGAGGCAAAGAAACAGCTCCATGATGAAGCGGACTATGCTCGCGAGGCTGACTACGCGATTCGTTACCATGATGCATTAAAAGAGCACTCTCACTTCGTCGTACCTAAAATTCACCCGCAAGTCTCTTCAGACTCCGTCCTCGCCATGGACTTCATTGAAGGTGTCTCGATAGAGCAAATAGAAGGTTACGACCAAAGCACCCGTGACTTCGTGATGCACAGCCTAATCGAGTTAATGTTCAAAGAGCTGTTTGACTTCAAGATGGTGCAAACCGACCCCAATTTCGCTAATTACTTGTATGTAGAACAAACACGTCAAATTGGCTTGTTGGATTTTGGTGCCACCCGTGAATACAGTGATCGCTTCAGTGATGGTTATCGTTCAGCCTTTACCTCTGTGATTGATCACAATGAACAAGGACTCAACAAGGCGTTAGAGCAAATTGGATTTTTTAGCGAGACCATCCTCCCTGACCAGCGCCAAGCGATTCTCAACCTAGTGACAATGGCATGTGAACCCATGCTTGTCGATGAAGATTACGACTTCAAAGCTAGTGGTTTAGCACAAAGGCTTCGTGAGGCAGGAACCATACTCAGCATGGAGCAAGAGTATTGGCACACACCACCAGCCGATGCCCTATTCCTCCACCGAAAGATTGGAGGCATGTATCTGCTGGCATCTCGCCTTGGGGCCAAGGTGAACATCAGGCGCTTGGTAGAACCCTATTTGCTAAGCGACAGCTGATACTAAAGCCATTCTGGTCTTTAAAGTGATCATTTCAAGTCGTTGAACAGTAGTAACAGTTACGCCAACTAAAATGAGTCAGACTAATGAAGCATTCGCTGCTGTGCTCCACCGCCCTAATCGCGAGCCTAACAAGTTCATTCGCTTTTTCAGCAAGCTGTCCTGAGATACTCAACGGCAAACAAAGGCTGTTAAATTCAAACGAAGAGATTGAGCTGTGTGAAGAGTTTCAAGGTAAAACTTTATTGATCGTGAATACAGCAAGTCAATGCGGTTTCACGCCACAGTTCGAGCAACTTGAGCAACTGCATCAAACATATAAAGATCAAGGATTCACGGTTGTTGGTTTCCCAAGCAATGATTTTCGTCAAGACAGAGGAAGCGAGGAGAAGTCTGCCAAAATCTGTTATCTGGATTACGGCGTCACGTTTCCAATGATGGCGCGTGCTTCACTCTCTGGGCCGAACGCAAATCCAGTCTTTGCCGAAATCCAACAACAAGCTGGTATCAAACCGAAATGGAATTTCTACAAGTTCTTGGTCAGCAAAGAAGGCAAAGTGATAGCAACCTTCCCGAGTTCTACGTCGCCAACCAGTAGTACCCTCAAAAATGCTATCGAGCAGCAGCTATGAAGTCAGATTACATGGAAACAACTCAAACACGTAACACCATGGCTAAGCTCGGCTATATGGGTTTAGTCCCCTTTTTATTCGGCCTATTGTTATCGCTCACCGACAGTCAGTTTTTTAACTTGAGCGGAGAAACACTCTTCATCACTTACAGCGTGGTTATCTTAAGTTTCTTGTCTGGTATTTTATGGGGAAATGGCATAGAGAACTTCAAAATCCAATCAAGTAACAATGCTCTAATTCTAAGCAATGTTATTGTGTTAGCAGCGTGGCTAGCGGTACTACTCGGTGAGCAAAAGGAATTCATAACCACACTTATTCTCTTGGTCGGTTACATTTCGGTTTGGCGAGCAGAGAGGTCGATGAAGGAACAGAATAAAAGCGAAGGGCCTGATGGGTATTTTGAAATGAGAACTCGACTAACTTCTAGCGTTGTGTTGATGCATGGTATCGTGCTGTTAACTTGAGTGAGTTTTTACCTGTTTAAGCATATTGAGCGCAAAGCAGGCTGGGATGAATAGCAGTACTTCCATATTTCCATTGAGGGCTTCCTAGCTACAATATACCAAGGTTATTGAATCGTTTAACGCAAGATTACCTTTTATAACAGCATTTGAAATCTTTTATAGTGACACTTGAAAACTGTCCCTCCCTCTGTCAAAACCTTTGAATCAGTTTTCGAAAAATTGTTCATATTCTGGAGTTGATAAGTTTTCCGCAGCTCCAATCTCACCAACGATATAAATCGCACTGGCGAAAGTTTCTATCGTTTGATTAGGCTCACGCTCCGGCACTTCACCAACAACCGGGACAGATTTAGGTTCTGATACCGTATTACAAACAACACTTTCACATACGATGCTTTGTTGTTCTAACGAGATAGCCTCGGGGATATCAAAATCTCCAGCCGATAAATCAGAACTAGAAAGCTCTAAGGAAGCATGTGATAAGGTCGAAAACATAGCTGAAAATACAATCCACTTATTCATAATTCATTCCATAGTTAATATTCATCAAACTTATAAATACTATCTAATCACAAACATTATGAACAGTGTTTTATTTTGATAAACTTAGATTTTCATTGTCTACCCCGGAAAAAGCTTAAAGATAAATGCCGTAATTTCAACTTATCTGGGAGTGCTTGCGTAACGTGAACTTATCAAGCAACACAGGCGGAATAATGATGACCGAATATTTTACGAAGGCCACTAATGTCACCACTGCCACAAAGCAGCCTAAAACAAAGTCATGAACATCAACGAGCACCAACCCGAGCAATCGATCACAAGCGACCGCAACTACGGCAATACTGAGCGCAACTATCCATTTACTGTGCTGATAAGGTAACGGTTCCATTGTTTGGCTGACGAAATATAAAAGTAGTAATCGCAATATGTAAGTTCCGCAGAGGACAACAATAACCCCCCATACGCCATAACTGGGCGTCACGGTGACATAACCAATAGCGGCCAAGATCGCGCATCCACCTTGAATCCACATTTGCGATTGACTTGATTTCCCACTGAAACAACCAAGATTCAAATAATCACCTGCGTTCTTGATAACACTAATGGCAAGCAATGCGACAACAATCGTACCCGAATATTGATAGCTGCTTGGCAGAATTAAAGCGATAAAGCCTGGAACAGTTAAAATCATCAAAGCACCCAATACGATGGCGAAATTGACGCCAACTAAGGCTTTGTCTGCACAATCCTTACTACCTCCTGATTGCTGAAGAATGGCGACACGGTTTGGGAACCACCACAGTGCATAGGGTTGCAATAACAATCCAAGGATCAACGCAAATTTACCACTGACTGCATAAATCGCCAGTTCTTCGACTCCAACGAAACTTGCCATTACCCAACGATCTAACCCCATGATCATATACATTGATGCCCCTCCCACCAAAGCGGGTAACCCAAACTTCAGGATCTTGGTTGAGTATTTAAAACAACCAAATGTTCCCATCTCTTGCCATTGATAGCGCAGTAAACAGATCATTAGCAGCAAACTCGATACCGCTGCCGAAATCAACACACCATCAATACCATATCCGGCCTCAAGCAATGCAAAAGTCATCACGGCTTGAACACCGGCTTTCAATACATTAAGCAGGCAAAATTGTTTCGCCATCGCGTTCATTCGCATTAAGGTCAGAGGAATAGAGATTGCCCCATCAAGCATTGTAGGAATGAGTAGGATAAAAATTTGGTAGGGTTGAAATTCGACGGGTAACATTAAAATCAATAGCGGCATGCTGAGCGCAATTAATAACCCTCCTAGCACGCACACCAAAACACTTAGCGTAAAGCAGTTAGAAACGAGTTCCCGCTTTTCATCGCCATCGGACACGCCCACATAACGATACATTGCCTCAACGATACCAAAGCTAAACAATATCGTTCCAATGTCTGCTAACAAGACAATCGCTTCTAAAGAACCATATTCTGCTAGTGTCATTTTGTGAGTAATGTAAGGAATCATCACAAGTGATATCCCTTTCATCATCACAATACCAATAGCGTAATAGGCTGACTGTTTTAATGAACCCATAGCGGTCACCTATCCTTTACCCTGCTGGCGTTAGGAAACTTTTACAGTCTCTGATTAGGTGTAGTAACGTTCGTTTTTGAGGAGCCAAAACCAAAGATCTAAAACTGTAAGCGGCCGCCTGTCGGTTGTGTTGTAGGCTTCGGTAATAGTCAGCGTAACCTTCAAGTATTCTCGCCTTTGCGATCTTGAAACTAGAAGAAGGTAGGTTCCAACGTTCACTGTCATTTTGGTAATGCTGAAGAATAGATTCTATAGACTGCAAATTCCTCAGCTTGAAGCTTTCCGTTTGAGTAACAGAATTCGCTCTCATCAAGTAACCAACTTGCACTGAATTCAATACGCCAATCTGATGATTCTCACTCACGCGAAGCCAAAGCTCCCAATCTTCTCCGTAAGTAATGTCCGCGTTAAAAGTGTCTGTTTGCGAAAAGACATCGGCTTTCACCATCACTGTCGATGTGCCAATCACGTTATTTTCAATAATAAACTCTAGTGGGTTTTCAATATTAAAGAATAACTCGTCATGATCTTGAAACTGCGACCAATAACTGAAGCAGTCGACAATCACTTGGTAGTCTTCAGTGAGATGCTCGTAGTTAGTAAAACTCATCGCCAGATCGGGGTTCCGCTGATGGAATTCAAGTTGTCGTTCAATTTTTTCAGGGAACCAAAAGTCGTCAGCGTCTAAAAAAGCGATGAATTCACCGGACGCTTTTTCGATCCCTAAGTTTCTGGCTTGAGGAGCACCTACGCCCAACGTCGATAACTTTATAATTCGCTCATCGTGTATCGAAGAAAGATAAGTTGACGTCCCGTCATTGCTGTTATCGTCAATAATGATCAGCTCAAGGTCTTGATGAGTCTGCTTGAGTACGCTGCCGATTGCCTTCGGCAGGTAGCCCAAACAATTATAAGTAGGAATAACAATACTAACTTTAGCCATAGTGACGATCTCAGATTTATATCTTACACAGCATGTCTGCATATCCTGTGCCGAGTATTCCTCACTATTAAACTGGCCTTATATCAGCACCCTACGTATCTGTTCGCAAAATGACGAACAAGCACTGTCGACACAGAAATTCAAATATCCAATTTGACTACCAATTTGAGAAAATCAAAAGCGATCTGACGATAACAGCAAAAAACCGTTAAAAAGCACCTCTTCAGTACCCTCTCATCTTGGTTCGTATTTTGCTTAAACCATTGTAGTGGCCGATACACAAGGAGAAGAAAATGAAAAAAGTAGCATTTATAGCGCCAACCTATCCTGTGCTCAGTGAGACCTTCATTCAAACAGAGGTCGACTCCGTGAAAGCGTGTGGGCATCAGGTATGCGTAATGGCATTCGAAGTAGAAAAAAGTAAAAAAGCTTTCGACTATGACATTGTCAAAATTGGCAAGGATGTTCGGGCGGGCAAGATAACTAGCATCAATTGGGTGGGTTTTGTCAAAGCACTTTCGTTTGTCTCTAAGCAGACTAGCATGCCGAAGAAGTCACTTTTTGCTTATGGGTTTAAGCTGGCTTTACAACTTGCAGAAAAAGACGTCAACCATGTTCATGCTCATTTCTGCCAACACACCACCGCCCACGCTATAGTCGCCGCTAAGCTTCTCAATATAACGTGTTCGTTTGTCGCCCATGGTCATGATGTTTACGAATTCGCTTACGATATTGAACGTAAAATTACATCGAGTGATTTTGTGGTCGCAGTCTGTAAAGACATGCTCACAGACTTTAATCACATGGCCAAAGGAAACATAAAGCTCCTACATTGCGGTGTAAATACCAAGCAATTCCGGTTACACCCAAAGACTGAAACCAAGCAGCTTCGTTTTGTTTTCCTGGGAAGACTAGTTGAACAAAAAGGTATCCACTTTCTCATTGACGCTTTAGCACCGATAGCCGAGCCTCTCGACATTCATCTCGATATCGTTGGCACTGGAGATTTAGAGTCGCAGTTAAAAATGCAAGTAGAGCAACAAGGGTTAACTCGAAATGTCACCTTTCTGGGCTCAAAGCCTCATGAATGGGTAAAAGAAAACCTTCCGCATTACGATTGTTTAGTCGCTCCTTTCTGTTTTTCAGAAACAGGTTGTGTTGATACTGGGCCGTTAGTACTAAAAGAAGCTATGGCTGTCGGAACCCCCGTGATTACAACCAACATTATGGGCTGTAAGGAGATTGTCACACCTGATACTGGCTTTTTAGTGAATGAAAAAAACGTCGACGAGTTAAGAGAAAGCATTGAGCGTTTTGCGCAATTAAGTAGTAATGACAAAATAGAGATGGGCATGATGGCAAGAACAAGAGTAGAGAAACGCTTCAACTCTCTTAAACAAGCTCAGCAGCTGTCTCACTGGATAGAGAATCCAGTTTAAGATTGTCTATAAACACGCAAATAGGTGTGCAATGGATTAGAAGCTAAACAAAAAACCATAGCGTCACATTGATACACACTGTAACGCTTTAGTTCTATACACCATGAGTCTGAATAGAAGTAGCCCAATAACTCTGGGCTATAATGATTCCTTTGACTAAAACAGTTTGTCGTGTGCTTCTTAACCCGCTCGCAACGCTAAAATCTCAGTAAGATCGTCCGTCTCTGTATATTGACTCAGGCCTTGTTCTTTCGATGCAATCGCAACGATAGACATTCGGTCTGCAAGTTCATTACCTTCAATACCAACGTGACCGTTAACATGATAGATAGTGATTTGAGAAGCGATCTCTTGGTACATTGCATAGGCTGGCATGATGATATCGAGGTTTTTAATCTCACCACCCGACTTCGTCCAGCCCTTTTTCTCCCAACCTGAAGCCCACTTGGTAATGCAGTCAATTGAGTATTTTGAGTCACAATAAATCGCAACAGACAATCCAGCTTGCAGTTTTTCTTTGGCGAGTATAAATGCTTGCTTCAAACCTTGTAGCTCTGCGGTATTGTTGGTGCCCGTAGCTTGGTACAAGCCATACCACAATTCCGTTAACTCATTATTTAGATAAACCGCTAAACCTGTACCGGCCTCTCCAGGGTTTGGCTCACAAGCACCATCAGTAAAGATCTTGATGTCAAAAGGCATATCAGTGATTTGCTGCTCCGAAAGCGGCGGAGTTTTAGCTTTGCTCGCCTTACTTGTAGCACTTGGTTTTACGGATGTAAAATTATAAGTTGGAGCAGACACAGACGACTTTTTACCACCGAAAGCAGATTCAGCTTCACCTAATGTGGGAAACGATTTGTATCTCGCACCGGCAAAACCATCAACTTGCGATTTACATTCATTCCAAGTGGTAAAAATACCCGGTGTACGACCTTTCCAAACCACATAATATTTCTTAGCCAAACTAACTCCTTACCAGAACCTTAAAACACGATCCCCACACCAAAATGATTCTGCTGTGGGGATGTTATTATGCCTGATTATGTTCGCAACACATAAATCATTACATAGAAGACACACTGTGTTGTGAGAATAGATGCGTTGTCAATCAAGTATAGAGCGCTAATTTTAATCACAACCTGAAAGCATCCATCTAATTAGGAGCCTCTATGTTCCTTAAGATCCTGTTTTAATTTGGAAGTTAAAGTTTGAATCTTAGGTATAACTTGCTGCATTACCGACTGAGTCATAATCATTGACTCTGTTGTCACAGTTGGCATCTTTTTCAGAATACTCTTACCATGTTCTGTTTTGTAGAAATCGATCATAGCCTCGACCTCAGCTTCAGTGAACTGCTCACTGTAGATCGTTACAATTGTTGGCTCTAGCTTTTTCCAACTCATCTCTTCTTTCATCAAGTCATTCATGCTGTGATAGTATTCATCAAAAATATCTCGTTCTGAGTCTGAAACCTCGAGTTCTTTAGACATATCAGCCATCATGCTATCCATTTGAAGGAATACCGCGTCCAACGTGGAATCGACATCCATGATCTGAAGAAGCTCTTTTACTAACGCTTGCTTCGTGTCCTGTGCAGCTGACAATTGTAGCGGAACTAGCAGAAAGAAAATGGCGAGAAGTTTGTGCATTATTAAGTCCTTTGGGCGATTTATATTAGAGAAAAGATTCGTTCGATTTATCACTAAGTGATTGTGTGGCTCAACACAAATTACATATCAACCTTTTGAATTAACTATAAATTTACTTACTTGCAATTCATAATTAAAACAGATTAAACCACACGAAAGCATATGTAATCAAATGCATCTAATCTTAAACCGCACCATTACGAAAATATACGAAGGACATCACTGAAAGCAGCTCGTTTCAAAAGATCACTGTGTTTTAGACATACCATGTCTTTTAAGCAGGAAATTAAAGGAAAAGAAACTCAACTGCGACTAAGTTATAGAACAAAAACACGGCCATACTGACTCCAATCGTTAACAGCACATTTCCTGTTTTCCATATCAGTAACCCAGTCACAAGAGCGCCGATTAAATATGGGTTTTCGAGGCTTGGCCAGAATGATTGCTCAGGAGCGAATACAATCGGCCCCCAAATAGCCGTTAATACAGCGGGGCTTGAATATCGCAGTAGGCGCCTTGCCGTACTATTCAGCCGAAGAGGAATTGAAGGCTCTAGAAACACATACCGACTAAAAAAAACAATCGCTGTCATGAGCAATATCGATAACCAAATCACGCTGATTCTCCTTCATTCGCTTGTTTCTGACCATTGTGTCGTTCAACAAATGATTCACTAATGAAGCCCGCCAACATACCTGAAATCGCAGCAATCATCAGCCCCCCTTCAACCTGATTGACCGCCATTGCCACAGAGGTCACCAATGACACCACAACACACACCACCGTTGGCAGTGTTCGAATCAAAGGAAAAACCAAAGCAATGAAAGTTGCGGCGACCGCGAAATCGAGGCCAATTTCGTTAAGTAATGGAATTTGACTACCTGCGACAATGCCGACAAAGCTGGCAATATTCCAAACGAGGTAAAATCCGCCACCCACGCCCGCGGCATACCAACGATTAAACTCTTGTTGGGATTGCCCACTGCAAATCGCGAACAGTTCATCAGTGAGCCAAAAACCAAGCAGTAAACGCCAACGTGCAGGAAGGTGACTAATTTTGTCACGCATAGAGACACTATAAAGAAAGTGTCTTGACGTAATAAACAGCGTAGTTAACAACATAGTCCCTAAACCAATACCCGCTTTAAACATACCCGCAGCCACTAGCTGAGCTGAGCCCGCAAATAAAATGGCAGACATAGCCTGAGCTTGAAGCTGATTCAGTCCAGCATCTATCGCATACGAGCCTGCTAATATGCCCCACGGTATGACGGCAATACTTAACGGCATCGCTGCCATAACGCCTTTCCATAACTGCGTACGTTTATCCATTGTGTTGTTATCCATATTCTCTTAGTTCTCGTTACATTGGTTTTCCACTGTAAAAGAGCGCTCACTTATTCGATTGTACAAAGTTGCTTTGTCACAAAAGCTAAGGTACCAAGTCAAAGCAATCAAATTAAATCAACGCATCTTAATGTACTGACCTGGAGTGTAACCGTTGGCTTTCTTAAAGTGCCTATGAAAATGACTTTGATCGTGAAAACCACACTCTTGCGCGGTATCCGAGATCGAATGCCCTTGCTTTAACAATTTACGCGAAAGCCTGAGTCGGGATTGAATTTGATATGCATGTGGCGGAAGACCAAATTCTTTTTGAAAGGAGCGCACCAAGTGAAATGGACTTAAAGCCGCAAGCTTCGACAATTCTTCCAATGACACATCTGCTTGTGGAAAATCGTCTAAAAACTCTTTCACTAGAACAAGTTGGCGTTGAGTTTTTCCATCTAACAGAGGCTTAAGGCTCGACTTCCCATGTCGGCTAATCAGTTTAACCAACATCCCGTACATCAAGGTTTCTCTTAGCAGGCGATTATCTGATTCATCAATCGTGTTGAAAACTAATCTGAGTTGATTGGCGAGTTCAGGGTCTTCAACCACCGCTCTAGGAAAGTAAGGAGCCCCATAATTCGGCAGATTGAGTTCCTGCGTGATTTTGGCAAGTTGTTCTGGCAGTGGATACATTGCACGATACGCCCAGCCACCTTCGGTAGCAGAATGACCGCTATGAACTTCATCAGCATTGACCAGAATGATCGCATCTTGAGGCGCGACATGATGCCCTCCGGTTCGATAGAAGCGCTGAGCCCCCTGCTCAATCACACCGAGTGTGTAACCTTCATGGCTATGACGTGAGAAGTTCTGCTTTTCATATTCTGCATTGAGGATTTCAAGGCCACCGAGCTCTTCTGTGATCTTGTATTCGGCTTTCTCTTTAGAACGCTTTTTGTTATCCATAACCATCCCCAAGCCTGTTAATTATCGAGCGACTTATCAGTCTACTCTATAGGCTCTCGCAACTTTTGTACAAAATTGCGCATTTGGTCGTTTAACAAGAAGGTCAAGAAACAACAGAACACAACAACCTACCACTTAGTTGGTACAAAGATCTCATTGCGTCATGGATTGAATTAAAATTGACAATTTTTAACGTCATCCATCCTCATAATCGACACCAAACTCCGTTAGTTCTCTTAAAAAGCCATGAAACCAACACCAACCTTGATTATTTTATTTCTGTTAAACCTGACAGGATGCACGCACAATCAGTCAAAAATACTGAATGTGAACACTTCATCAGTCAATACCTACCCACAGTCGATGTCCAACTTACAACTGTGCGATACTTTATATTACGGGCGCTCAAGTAACCAAACACTCGCCGCAATTGGCAGCGAGTTTAATCGAAGAGGGTTGTCAAAAAATTGGTGCGATACCGAAACCAACAAACTGTATTTCACAAAGACAGTAGATTGGTTTGCGGGGCAAATAGAACACAAAGAAGATTCAGAGGAAGAAGCTTCTGCTGTTGTGCTGCCAGCTAATTAGGACAAATAAAACCAGTTGCATATTAGAAGGCGATTCAACGAAGTTACACACTGTACTTATACCAACTCATCTGCATATTTGAGCCTTATTACAAATTTACCCACATTTATATTGATAAATATTAACAAGTAGTTAACTATCGATATCCATTACTACTATAAGGAAATGAAAATGAAATGGATATTAGTTGCATTCGTCAGTGTTTTCTCTGTGTTCACATACGCAAAAGATTGGAAACAGATTCGTTTTACTGTTGAAGGGGCTTACCCACCATTTAGTTGGACAACACAAGATGGTCAGCTTGAAGGGTTCGAGGTCGATTTAGCCAACGCGTTGTGTATTGAGTTGGGTGTCAAATGTATTATCTCAAAAACAGATTGGGACGGTATTATCCCGTCACTCTTAAGTCGTAAGAATGATGCGATAATCGCAGCAATGACAATCACCGAAGAACGTGAAAAGAAAGTTAACTTCACCATCCCATATGCCAAAGTACCTACTCGCTTTGTGATGAAAAAAGGCAGAGAGATCAACATGGATGATGACAGCCTGAATAACCTGACTATTGGGGTTCAGCGGGCAACGATTGGTGATAAATATCTTTCTGAGATATACCCAGATGTAGACATTAAACGTTATGGATCATTCGATGAAGCCTTTACTGATTTACTGAACGGTCGCCTTGATACTGTGTTTGGTGGCTCAATGGGACTCAACACAGGCTTCCTTGAAACGGAACAAGGCAAGGACTACCATTTTACCGGCCCTAAATTTACAGAAGAGAAGTGGTTTGGTCGAGGTATTGGCGTCGCTGTTAGAAAACAAGATAACGAATTGAAAGATCTTATCGATAGCGGGCTACAAAGGCTGATTGACAATGGTCAGCACCAAAAAATTGCGAGCAAATACTTTTCGTACAGCATTTACGAATAGACTAGAGTAAAAAGTGAACTTCACTACTTACAAGTATTGTTCACTTTTTTAAAGCTACAGATAGCAAAAAGCCGCTCATTAAGAGCGGCTTTTTTTATGGGTGGAAGCCCCAGCCACATCCCGGCACACACGTCGCCTGCTGCGGCTGCTCCCTTCCAGGCCTGACCGAGTTCACAAGTTAGTGTTGCGGGAGGACCAGAGCCTCCATAGATTCTTTTTCTAAGAGGCTTGCCTCAAAGAGTGATTGGATTATTAAGCATCGCAGCAACCATTGCAAGCTCTTCGACCCTATTTTTGAACAATTGCGGTCTAAGTGCTTATCCTTTATTCAAACCACTAGAAAATCGTAGGTAAATTCACCATTTACCTACGTTCGAAGGATTTGAGCATCTTTAAGGCTAGATATCGATGTCTTCGTTATCTTCGGTACGAATGATGTAATCAGTCATCCATGCTGTGCCTAGCAAGCACAACCAAACCACAAATACCGGATTTGGAACTTCAATGCTTGGCGTGATCACCAGAGCAGCAAAGCCTACCGTAGGCAGTGTCCAACATAATAGCTTGTTCCAACGGAAGGTCTTCAAGCGTGTCAGCGTTTCCATCGACGCCATGATGCCCGTTACACACAAAGCAACCAAAGCGGCATATGGCAAGTCGGCTATCCATAATGGCAATATCAAACCCAATGACCACCAGCTGTGTCGGCTGGCTGGCTTAAGGTGATTTGCCGCCCACCAAATAACGATGATTGACAATGTTTGTAGTGTGGTAACCCATGGAACACCATCAAGCTTACCTGCCGATTGCGTAACCATGATTCCCACCTGTAAAGTGGTAACGATCAGTCCGGAAATAATGACAACGGATAAACTGCTGCGTTTTGAAAAGACAACCATCAGCAATGGGAACAAAACCCATGCACTGACCGATAGCGTGATAGGCTGTAAAGGAAGCGTTAAACCATAAGTGGTCATAGAAACAAGCAAAGCTAATCCTGCAATGCCGCCCTGCGGTAATATCCACAATGCAGGAATGACCATTGCAAGCACTGGAATGTCACCTTCACTTAAACTGATTGCTCTCGCACAAACAACCGCTAATAATGTGGTGATCAAGAACTGAAATGTTGAAAATACCATAGCCCTCTCCTTCTACCGATCCGTGGTATTAATGAACTAGGAACTTTTAGTATGGACCAATTTTTAGCCCAAATCTTTGCTGTGATTCACCAAATTCCATATGGAAAAGTAACAACTTATGGAGATATAGCACGTTTTGCAGGTTTTCCGGGCTATGCACGCCATGTAGGTAAAGCGTTAGGTAACTTACCAGAAGGAAGTAAACTACCTTGGTATAGGGTGATTAACAGTAAAGGTGAGATCTCTTTGAAAGGGGATTCATTGGATCGCCAAAAGAAGCATCTGGTCGAAGAAGGGATTGAAGTGAGTGATGCAGGAAAGATCAAACTCAGAATATACAAATGGCAGCCCTAGGGGTGCCATCCATTTCTAATTAACGAACACCAACCAAGCGCAGGTCTGCTTGTTGCGTGTTTTCTACATCAGTAATCACAGACTTAACTGTATCTGTCGTGAAGCGTAACTTACCGTCTACATGAATCGTTGCACGCATGTTGTAACGGTGGTTAGCTTGAATTTTGTTGTTGTCGTAGCTCAATTCGAATGCGAAAGGGACTTGTTTACCATCAGCAGTGAACTCTTGAGTCGCAATCACGATTGATGATGCGTCAGCAAGTGAGATATCTTCTAGCGTTACGGTAATCACGGCATTCTCTGGTAATGCAATTCTTTCGCGATAGCTTACTGTGCCTGAAATCACTTGAGTATTCTCTGCAACGGCTTCTTGAGAAGCGCTCGTTTCTGATGTTGCTTGGCAACCAACAAGTAGGCCAAACGATAATAAAGACGTAATAAAAATTAGAGCCTTTTTCATATTCAATTTCTCTCAACATGTTTGTCGGAATCGACAAATCTACGGCCTAATTATAAGAGAGCTTTCATATTCTGTCTCGAAACCCTATGATTTATTGACAGATATTTGACTAAGCTAAATCATTAGCACACTAATCTGACACCCATTTTACGAAGAGGAATACTGACGATGAGTCAACCTTTACAAGAATTACTCAGTTTACTTCAGCTTGAAAAGCTGGAAGAAGGTTTATTCCGAGGGCAAAGTGAAAACCTAGGTCTTCCGCAGGTTTATGGCGGTCAAGTATTGGGACAAGCGCTTTCTGCTGCTCGCTATACTGTTCAAGATGACCGAAGTGTTCACTCGTTCCATAGTTACTTTCTGTACCCAGGTGATCCCGAAAAGCCCATTATTTATGATGTTGAAAACTTAAGAGATGGACGCAGCTTTAGCACACGCCGTGTTAAAGCGATTCAAAATGGCCGCCCTATTTTCTATCTCACGGCTTCTTATCATGGCGATGCTCCAGGCTTCGAGCACCAAAATCCTATGCCTGATATTCCAGGTCCGGAGAACTTTGCATCAGAAACTGAACTGGCAAGTCACATTGCTGAATTCTTACCTGAGAAACTGCGTAAGACTTTCTGTGGAGAAAAACCGATTGAGATGCGCCCTGTCACGGTTGTTAACCCGCTAAACCCTAAAAAGGCCGAAGCGAAGCAATATCTGTGGGTAAGAGCAAATGGCGCGTTGCCAGATAATCAGCTTATTCACCAATATTTGTTGGCCTACGCATCCGATTGGGGCTTCTTAGTGACAGCGCTTCATCCTCATGAAGTGTCCATTATGACGCCAAACTTTCAGGTCGCTACGATTGACCACTCTATTTGGTTCCATCGCCCGTTTAAGATGGATGAATGGCTACTTTATGCGATTGAAAGCCCGACCGCGGCTAATACTCGCGGCCTAGTACGTGGTGAAATTTACAACCAAAAAGGTGAATTAGTCGCGACTGCAGTACAAGAAGGTGTGATGCGCTTTACTAAATAGCGATCAAGCGCTGTTTTAAAAGCCCCAAATAAGTACGAGCAAACAAAAAGAGGCTAGGTTTATAATACCTAGCCTCTTTCTTTAATGACGCTTAAGAAAACTCGTCACATAAAAATCAATAAAACTCTATTCAACCTCAAGCATCGGCTCGAGTTCACTTTGTACGCGCGTTTTAATGCCATCTCCCGCGTCTCGCAGTAAATTAAATGGTGATAGCACCACTCCTTTCACCGCTCCTTCTGCTGCGCCCTGAGCTAATTCTCTACTCTTATCTGCCAACAAATTCGCTTGTACCAAAATATCCGGTACTTCCGCTCTTAGCATTTCAGATTCAGTAATAATCACTGGAATGGTTTGCTCTCGATAAGATTTACTCTCAGCAAGCATTGGTGGCATCACATCGACACGATATCGCTTTAATTCCGTCAATGTTGGAGGAATCACATCGGTTCTAACTTGTTCGACTTCTGTTCGAACACTCTTAACTTCATCTAGAATGGCGGGGATTTTTCTATCGACCGATGAAACTGTGTTATTGACTTGAGCGATGGTTTTTCTAACATCTTCAACCGTCTCTAATACTTGAGGAGCAAGTTCATCAACATGCTCAGCAAATGCCAACCACTCTTCAACTTTGAGTTCCTTGGTCAGTACCGATAAGTCTTCGATCACCTGCGGGTAAGTATCAACGATTTCACCGACTTTATTGGTAAATGAGTAGATGGTGTAACCCAAATAAAAAATGGCGACCGCCAATACCAGCTGGATAGCAGTAGATACTTTTGCAAACATGAATAGTCCTTTTCTTTATCGCAGAGGCGACATCTAAACTGAGACGATGGTGAGTGTTTTATCAGACACTGCTTAAAGCGGCAATGCTGTCGTGTACTTCAATGGTTCCATCGCAAAAGTCGATGTCACGTTAGAGATACCATCAATGCTATTCACTAAGCGTTTGTAGAAATCATCAAAGCACTTCATGTCTTTCACTTGAACCTTCATCATATAATCATACTCGCCCGCCATACGGTAGAACTCCATCACCTCTGGAAATTCAGACACGGTGTTTACAAAACGACCGTACCACTCATGAGAGTGATCGCTGGTTTTAATCAACACGAACGCGGTAAAGGAAAGGTCGAGTTTTTCAGGATTCAACAACGCGACTTTTTTCTCAATAATGCCGTTCTCTTCAAGTCGCTTAAGCCTTTTCCAACAAGGCGTGGTCGTCAAGTTGACCGCTTCAGATATGTCATTCAACGACAGCGTGCTGTCCTCTTGTAACAGCCTTAATATCTTTTTATCTACGGCATCTATCACAATTTCACCAAACCACTTTTAAAGAGAATAATTTTCTACAATTTAAGCAAAACAAAGGAAATATGGCAAAGTTTTTCTCCTTAGATATCGCTAGATTATAACCATACCAATTACAAATAATTCCTACTTAGTATCAAGAGAATGCCTATGTGTACTGACCATCAATGGATTAACAACGCGATTCGTAAAATTGAAGCAGATTACCAACGCTCAGCGGATACGCACCTGATCAAGCTCGATTTACCTAGCGTAGAAGGCATTGATATTTATCTTAAAGATGAAAGTACACACCCTACTGGCTCTTTGAAGCATCGTTTAGCGCGTTCTCTGTTCTTATACGCTATCTGTAACGGTTGGGTTGGCCCAGAAACAACGATCATTGAATCTTCATCGGGCAGTACGGCGGTGTCTGAAGCGTACTTTGCTCGCCTACTTGGTCTTCCGTTTATTGCGGTAATGCCAAAATGCACAGCGAAGAAGAAGATTGAGCAGATTGAATTCTACGGCGGCCAAGCGCACCTTGTTGATCGCTCAGATGAGATTTACGATGAGTCTCGCCGTTTAGCAGAAGAGTTGAATGGTCACTACATGGACCAATTTACTTACGCTGAGCGCGCAACCGACTGGCGTGGTAACAACAACATCGCGAACTCGATTTTCAATCAAATGCAGATGGAAGATCACCCAGTTCCAGCATGGGTAGTAATGAGCCCCGGTACTGGCGGTACTTCAGCGACTATTGGCCGTTTCATTCGCTACCAACAGCATGAAACTAAGCTTTGTGTTGTCGACCCAGAGAACTCAGTATTCCTCGAATACTTCCAAACAGGCAATGCGAACGTGAAAGGCAATACATTCAGCAAGATTGAAGGTATTGGTCGCCCACGTGCAGAACCAAGCTTCATTCCTGGTGTGGTTGACGAAATGCGTAAAATCCCAGACGCAGCAAGCATCGCAACGACACATTGGTTGTCTGATATTCTTGGCCGCAAAGTTGGCGCATCAACCGGTACTAACATGTACGGTGTGCTTCAGCTAGCCAGTGAGATGAAAGCGCGTGGAGAGAAAGGTTCTATCGTGACTTTGCTATGTGACAGCGGTGAACGTTACCTAGACACTTACTTCAATGACGAGTGGGTAAATCTGAATATCGGTGACCTACAACCTTACGCGGCGAAGCTAGAAGCTTTCTCGCAAACGGGTGAGCTGGCTTAAGATCGAAACTAGCATTCATAGCTAAGACTAGGGCGTGCTGACCTTTCGTGGTTAAATTTTGTTCGGATGGGGACGCCTAGTCAAAAGCGTTTTAATCGCGGCGAGGGGGAAGTCGCCTAGTCATTCTAAGCAAATCTCCCTCAACAAAGAGTAAAACGCTTTTTGCGGGGACGCCCAGCTCGAACCCTCCGGGCAGCGTTTGCTGGTCATTTCTACTGCGTTATCGGCTTCTCATGTAGGCTAGCTACACATCAAAGCCTCTGCCTTGTATAAATACCCTGCAACTCGCTGCAAAAATCAGCTCGAAAGATCAACACGCCCTAAATACAAAACAAAAAAGAGCCCATGATGGGCTCTTTTTGCTATAGATAGTTTGCAGTCAGTGTCGCTTATTCCTATGTCTTTACTGCTAATGCGACAAATTATTCTGGCTTCTGCTTTGCTTCAAACGCCGCTAGTTGCTCAGGTGTCGCTTTTGGCTGATGGTTTTGTTTCCACTCATCGTAAGTCATGCCATAAACGCGCTCACGAGCGTCATCGATATCCAAATCTAGGCCTTGTTGCTCAGCTTCGGCTTTGTACCATTTACTGAAACAGTTGCGGCAGAAGCCCGCCAAGATCATTAGGTCGATGTTTTGCACATCTTTATTGCTATCTAAATGTGCTAACAGGCGACGAAAGGTTGCTGCGTCTAGTTTATCTTGTTCTTCTTGAGAAAGATCTTTGTATTTAAATTCAGCCACTTTACTTTCCTTTAGTATTTGTTTTCTTGTATTCATTCGTTGAGCTGTAGTTGTTATACAAAAAAAGCCTGCCATTCGCTAGGAGCAAACGCAGGCTTTTCTATATTGTTACACTATTCCATGTTCATTGGCCGTGCGTGTTCATTAACCGTGACTGCTTCTTCCCACGTTGTCATGGCTCAGCTCTTTATTTAGAACCGCTTCCACATGACCAGGTGAACGTGTTGTGCCTGAAATCAATCGGTACATCGCAGGGATGACGAACAGAGTAACCAACGTCGCGAAGCCCATACCGAAGAAGATAACTGTACCCACTGCCACTCGGCTTTCATAGCCTGCGCCTGTTGAGGTAATCAATGGAACTGCACCGGCTAGCGTCGTAAACGCCGTCATTAAGATTGGACGCAAACGTCGTGCTGAAGCATCAATGATCGCCTTTTCAAACTCAATGCCACGGTCACGAAGTTGGTTAGCAAACTCTACGATCAGAATACCGTTTTTAGTTACCATACCGATCAACATGATCATACCTATTTGGCTGTACACGTTAAGACCTTGGTTCATCAGTACGAGGCCTAAGAAGCCACCGAAGATACCCATAGGAACCGTGAACATCACCACTAACGGGTTGATGAAGCTTTCAAACTGCGCAGCCAATACCAAGTACGCGACTAGCATCGCTAACGCAAACACCACTAAAATACTCGATTGGTTCTCTTTGAAGTCTTTTGACTCTCCAGAGTAGCTCACAGAAATATCACCCGGTAGTTGCTCAATCGCTTGTTCATCAAGGAAGTCGAGTGCGTCACCCAACGTATAACCTTCCATTAAGTTCGCTTTAATGGTCACCGATTTCTGCTTGTTGTAGTGCGACAAACGAATCGATGAAGCGACTTCTTCAATATGCGTCAGCGTATCTAGTGTCACTAACTCACCAGATTGAGTACGCATATAGATTTGACTTAAGTCGTTAGCGTTATTGAAGCTATTTTCATCACCACGAAGGTAAACATCGTATTCTTCGCCACGGTCCACAAACGTGGTTTCGCTGCGCCCACCAAGCATGATTTCTAGCGTGTCTGAGATATCTGATACGCTGACACCCAACTCGGCTGCTCGTTGCTTATCTACGGTTACCAACAACTCTGGTGTTTTCTCCGAGTAATCGATGTCCGCACCTTCCATCATTGGTGAATCTTCAGCCGCTTGCTTTAACAGTTCGCCCCATTTCTGAAGCTCAGAGTAATCAGAGCCACCCAGTACAAACTGCACAGGCTCACTTGAACCACCTTTGAAGCCCGGCATGAACGGGAATACACGCACATCAGGAATACCATTCAACGATTTACGGACTTCGCTCAACGCTTCCTGAGCCGTCTCTTCACGTTCATCCCAATCTTCTAAGATCATGATAACGAAGCCCGTTTGGTCGCCCGCATTACCACCAAACGCTGGTGATTGAATGCTGAATGACTTCAAGAAGCCCTGACCAAGCAACGGCATTAGACGCTCTTCAACGATGTCCATATTGGCAGACATACGATTATAGCTGGTTGCATCAGCGCCACGAACAAACGCAAAGATAACACCACGGTCTTCTTGTGGAGTCAGTTGCGACGGCACTTGTTGCATCAAACCATAACTACCGCCCATACACGCGATAATGATGATTGGAGCAGCCCAACGCCAGTTTAAAGCACGGCGCAATACTGAGCGGTATCCAGATTCAAGTTTGCCAAATACGCGCTCGACAAACAGGTTAAAGCGGTTTGGTTTAACGTTCGCTTGTAGGATTTTACTGCCTAACACTGGCGTTAACGTTAATGCGACTAGCGACGAGAAGATCACCGACATAGCGAGCAATACAGAGAACTCGGTAAACAAGAGACCAACCATGCCGTCCATGAACGAGATTGGTAGGAATACCATTACCAATACAAGCGTTGTTGCGATTACCGCAAAGCCTACTTCACGAGTACCTTTATACGCAGCAAGCAGTGGCGATTCACCACGTTCAATATGGTGGAAAATGTTCTCAACCACCACGATCGCATCATCGACCACCAAACCAATCGACAGGATAAGTGCCATCAGGGTAATCAGGTTGATAGAGAAACCGAAGTAGTACGCGGCAATAAACGACGAGATCAGAGATACCGGCACGGTTACCGCGGGAATAAGTGTTGCACGTGCTTGACCAATAAAGATGTAAAGCACAAGGATAACTAAGCCACCCGTAATAAAGAGTGTGCTGTAAACCTCTGATATCGAACGGTCGATGAAGACTGTTGAGTCATAATCGACAGCCAAACGAGTACCATCTGGCAAGAACTTTTGAATTGCTTCGACTTCTTTATGGACTAAGTCAGCAACCTCAAGTGGGTTCGCATCTGACTGAGGCACGATACCCATACTTACGTTAACAACGCCGTCACTTTTAAAGGTCGAGTTCTCGTTTTCTGCGCCAATGTACACATCCGCTACGTCTTTCAAATAGATAGGTGTATTATCAGAGGCACGTTTAACGACTAGGTATTCGAAATCTTCCGCTTCAGTGTAAGAACGAGCGGTACGCACCGACATTACAATCGCATCGTTACGTACTTCACCACCTGGGCTTTCAATGTTCTCACTGTTAAGAGCAGAAGTGATGTCCGAGGTAGTAACGCCACGACCCGCCATCTGCGCAGGTTTCAGCTTCACGTACATTACTTTGTACAAGCCACCCGAGATATCCACCGAACTCACACCAGAGATCAAACTAAAGCGGTCAATCAACACACGTTCTGTGTAGTCAGTTAACTGCGTTCGGTCCATCTCGGTTGAACTTAGGTTGATATAAACCGATGCTTCGCCACTACCGTTGTTCTTATAAACAATCGGGTCGTCGGCTTCATCAGGCAATGATCGCTGAGCACGAGCGACCGCATCACGCACATCACTCACACCCGTATTGAGGTCGTAACCAAGCTCAAAAGTAATCGTGATACGCGACATGCCGTTACGCGTTGTAGATTCGATCTCATCGATACCACTAATACCGGATAACTGATCTTCAAGATTGGAAGTTATTTGGCTTTCAATGATGGTGGCAGACGCACCCTCATAACGTGTACTGATCGACACCACTGGACTTTCAATATCTGGCATCTCACGAACGGCAAGCTTGTTAAATGAGACAATACCAAACACAACCAGAAGCAGGCTCAATACGATAGCCGCTACTGGTCTCTTTACAGAAACATCAGATAACAACATTAGTTAGCGCCTTCTTGTGTTGCTGCATTTTCATCAAGATTAGCTGTATCGGCCTCAAGTTTAGCGGGGCGATTAACGGCTAGCTCTTGAACCAAAACACCGTCGCGCATGTTCACGATACCTTGCACCACGATCTTCTGACCAATCTCGATACCTTTCTCAATCACGACTTCGTTATCGATACGTGCACCTAGGAACACTTCTGTTCGAGTTGCCTTGTTATCTTCATCAATTACGTAAACAAAACGTTTAGTGCCCGAATACTCCAATGCTTGAACTGGAATAATCGGCGCTTCTACTGGTGGAAAATCCATATCAGCCGCCACTAACATGCCTGGCTTCAGATAATCATTGTTGTTATCGAAATGGATTCGAACTCGTAAGTTCAAGGTTTCAGCGTTGATACGAGAATCAATACCGACCACAGTACCTGTAAATTGAGTATCGCCCCACGCACTGGTGCGAGCCGTTACTTTCATGCCTTTAGATAGCTTAGAAAGATAACGCTCAGGAATTTGAAGGTCTAACTGCATCACAGACAAGTCATCTAATGTCACCAGTTCAGTGCCTGCAGTGACCATTTTTCCGCGGCTAAAGTCGATGAAACCAACGGTGCCAGAGAAAGGTGCGCTAATGTGAAGATCTTTTAGGTTTGCATTTGCGGCAGCCAGTCGAGCATTAGCAATTTCTACATTGGTTTTCTGAGCGTCGATTTCGGTTTGTGTGATCGCGTTACGTTTCACTAGGCGTTCAAATTCCGCTAGCTTACGTTTTTCATCTTTTAGATATGCTTGCGCTTCTGAAACCGCAGCTTTAGCTTTGTCGTCATCTAACTGAACCAACATTTGCCCTTTGGTGACATCTTGATTAGCTTTGAAATTAATAGAATCAACTCTGCCAGCCACTTCAGAAGTAATAATCACAGATTGTTCGGCTTCTAACTTACCGACCAACGAGAGAGATTGGCTAACTTGGTGAATATCAACCTGTTCAGTAACAACAGTAACAGTACTTGGGCCCATGCGTTTTGCGAGTGCGGCTGGAGACGCCATAAGAATAGACAAGCTAAGCAGGGTTAAAACAGATTTATGCTTCATAATAATGGTCTGCAAGTAAGATTTAAGATCTATAAATGAAATTAACGATATTCTATCAACTGATGAATGCTGTAACGTCAAGAAGTGTAAATCTAGGTCAAATTCCATTTACGTTTCGTCGCAAATTACACAAACCAAACACAATACAGAAAGCCAGTTACCTCAAGGTGTTACCTATCACTACGCAAACCTTAATAGAGATGTTCACTTCACGAGCAATATGCGTACTTTTCGCCATCTTTGCCCAAAAAGGCAGCATTTAACACAAAACCATAAGAAAAACTCTTTACAGGTTTAACGTGTTTGCTATGATGCGCTCCGCACTTGAGAGATGCGTTGGGAAAAACATCTCTTTAGCCTATCCATTACGAGTTAGGAAAAAACACCCTGGAGGGGTTCCCGAGTGGCCAAAGGGAGCAGACTGTAAATCTG